>NZ_QMFZ01000169.1:0-389 GCF_003294055.1 Burkholderia reimsis | reverse complement strand
CAATTCGAGAATGCGCTCTTCCCAGTAGCGCTGCGTGTTGAACCACGGAAACGCGGCCGGAAACGCGGGATCGTGCCAGCGGCGCGCGAGCCACGCCGAATAGTGGATGAGGCGCAGCGTGCGCAGCGCTTCGATCAGATGCAGTTCGCGCGGATCGAATTCGCTGAAATCCTCGTAGCCTGCCAGCAGATCGGCGAGCGCGCGCGATGCGCCTTCGCGGTCGCCGGGCAGCAGCAGCCACAGATCCTGCACGGCGGGACCCATGCGGCTGTCGTCGAAGTCGACGAAATGCGGGCCGGCGTCGGTCCAGAGCACGTTGCTCGGATGGCAGTCGCCATGCAGACGCAACTGGCGCACGTCGCCCGCGCGCTCGAACGCCGCTTCGACGC
>NZ_QMFZ01000168.1:0-397 GCF_003294055.1 Burkholderia reimsis | reverse complement strand
GCCGAAGCCCTGCAGAACGCGCAGGAAGAACTGCAGCACAGCATCGAACAGGCCACCGAGGACGTACGGCAGAACCTGGAAACCATCGAGATCCAGAACATCGAGCTGGACTTCGCGCGTAAGGAGGCCCTGGAAGCCAGCCGCATCAAGTCCGAGTTCCTGGCCAACATGAGCCACGAGATCCGCACCCCGCTCAACGGCATCCTTGGCTTCACCAACCTGCTGCAAAAGAGCGAGCTCAGCCCGCGCCAGCAGGACTACCTGTCGACCATCGAGAAATCCGCCGACAGCCTGCTCGGCATCATCAATGAGGTGCTCGACTTCTCCAAGATCGAAGCGGGCAAGCTGATGCTCGAATCCATCCCCTTCAACCTGCGCGATCTGCTGCAGGACACCC
>NZ_QMFZ01000167.1:0-399 GCF_003294055.1 Burkholderia reimsis | reverse complement strand
AACCCACACTGCTGTTCGTCGTCGAGAGACCAGTGGACAGCGAATCCACACCGCTTTGCGCCGTGCTGATACCCGTCGAAGCCGACGTCGACAGCGAGCTCACGTTGCTGTTCGTCGTCGACAGACCGGTCGACAGCGAATCCACACCGCTTTGTGCCGTGCTGATGCCCGTCGAAGCCGACGTCGACAGCGAGCTCACGTTGCTGTTCGTGGTCGACAGACCCGTCGACAACGAGGCGACGTTGCTGTCCGTCGAAGACAGTGCCGTCGATAGCGATGTCACGCCGCTTTGCGCGGTGCTGATCCCCGTCGAAGTCGAGGTCGACAACGAATACAGCTGCTGGCCGTTGGTGGCGTCCGTGCTGGTCGCGCTCACTACACCCGGGGCAACATTGACGA
>NZ_QMFZ01000166.1:0-401 GCF_003294055.1 Burkholderia reimsis | reverse complement strand
GGTCTGTCGACGACGAACAGCAACGTGAGCTCGCTGTCGACGTCGGCTTCGACGGGTATCAGCACGGCGCAAAGCGGTGTGGATTCGCTGTCCACTGGTCTCTCGACGACGAACAGCAGTGTGGGTTCCCTGTCGACGGGTCTGTCCACGACGAACAGCAACCTGACCTCGCTGTCGACATCGACATCGACCGCCATGAGTTCGCTGTCGAACAGCGCGTCCAACTCGGTCCAGTATGACGATTCGACGCACAGCAAGGTGACGCTGGGTGGCGTGGGTTCGACGACGCCGGTGACGCTGACCAATGTCGCAGCAGGCGTGAATCCGACGGATGCGGTGAACTACAGCCAGCTCAGCTCGCTGTCGACGTCGACTTCGACGGGCATCAGCACGGCACAAAG
>NZ_QMFZ01000165.1:0-401 GCF_003294055.1 Burkholderia reimsis | reverse complement strand
CCCGTGGGAGCCGCCGCCGCTGCCGTCCACCCGGCAACGCCTCGGTTGGGCCCTGCGGGACCTGCCCTCCAGGCTCGGCAAGATCGCGCCGACCGTGCGGGCCGTTCGTGATCGGGTGCGCATCGAACGGGAGTTCGCCAAAGACGGCGACCGGCGCGTCCCGCCCACGTTCGACCGCTCCGCACCGCCGGGCCCGTTTCAGCGCGGGCTGTCGCGCAGCCGGCGGTTCTCCTGCGAATCGTTCCCGCTCGCCGAGGTTCGCGAGGTGAGCAAGACGCTGGGCGTCACCATCAACGACGTCTTTTTGGCGTGTGTGGCCGGTGCCGTTCGTCGCTATCTGGAGCGTTGCGGCTCCCCTCCCACCGACGCGATGGTGGCCACGATGCCGCTCGCGGTCACCC
>NZ_QMFZ01000164.1:0-401 GCF_003294055.1 Burkholderia reimsis | reverse complement strand
ATGATGACCATCCAGTGTGCTTACAGGCAATATGATCAAGATACTCAACACTAAAATTATTAATTTTCTATACTTCACGATTCTCTTCCTCTCTGCCATTTTTGAATCAATATGCTAATTGTAAAAAATACAAAAATGATAATCGCGAAAATGCCCATAGTTTCAAATATATCTAAAATTTCAGTATTTTCAATGTTTAAAGCAACACGTATTGTATTGATACTTTCGTCATGAATTTCAAATATAGTACCAATATAAACGAGTAGAACAACTAAACAATATATCCAAAAGACACACGATATAGCGATAAGTGCTGTTTCTCTTACAATATTTAGCGATGATTTTAGCGTTGGGTATTCCCTCTGTCTGGGCTTGACCATGTTGCGTAACCACCTTTCTTA
>NZ_QMFZ01000163.1:0-405 GCF_003294055.1 Burkholderia reimsis | reverse complement strand
CATTTATATATTGTTGTCTTAATGTTTTATCAGAAGTTTGTTGTAACTCGCTTAATAAATGATGAATATGTGTTAATGGTGTTTTGATTTCATGAGATACATTTTGTACAAAATGCTGCCTCATTTGATCAACTTGTCCCAATGACTCTCTCATCTTATTAAAGTGATACTGTAATGTTCCAATTTCATCTTTGCGTGTTTGTTTGATAGGTGTTTCAAAATCACCATCAATTAAGCGTTCGGTCGCTAGCTTTAACTTTTTTACTGGACGAATGATTGAATAGGTTGATGCGATAACTAATGAAATCGAGATAAATAATAACAACATTAACAAGACGGCTAAGAAAGTTCTAAACTCGCTAAATGTTTCTCCAATATCTGGACGCATAAATACTGCTATTGAAC
>NZ_QMFZ01000162.1:0-406 GCF_003294055.1 Burkholderia reimsis | reverse complement strand
ATATCGATGTGACGATTACACATATTTATGATGCGGATCACCAATGGTCGATTGAATACGAAGCAGTTGCATCAGAAGACACATTGTTTAGTCCTACGAATCATGTGTACTTCAATTTGAATCGAGATAATAATGTCGTTGATAATCATCGCATTTCAAGTAATCAATTAGATATGTATGTATTAGATGAGCGAAATATTGTTACAGGTGATATTCTAGATTTACATGAAGTGTTTGAAGATAACAAGATAAAATTGAGTGATATTTTTACATCACAACATGCGCAATTAAGCCAACAAATGACACGTTTTGGTGGTCTCGATCACCCATTTACAGTTGGTGAACATAAAATGTATGTTGAAAATCATGAATTTATGTTAGAGGTCGATACAGATATGCCTCATGT
>NZ_QMFZ01000161.1:0-406 GCF_003294055.1 Burkholderia reimsis | reverse complement strand
AAATTATCACGTAACATATATTTAAGAGCCATCCGTGATGGATTTATTTCTGCAATGCCTGTCATCTTATTCTCAAGTATCTTTCTATTAATTGCATACGTGCCAAATATATTTGGTTTTAAATGGGATAAAGGCATGGAAGCCATTTTAATGAAACCATATAACTATACGATGGGGCTTGTAGCATTTTTAGTAGCAGGAACGACAGCGAAATCTTTAACAGATTCATTTAACCGTAAGCTAGAAAGTACAAATCAAATTAACTTTATTTCTACAATGCTAGCAGCGATGTGTGGATTCTTGTTCTTAGCTTCTGATCCAGCCAAAGATGGTGGATTCTTAAGTGCATTTATGGGAACTAAAGGTTTATTAACAGCATTTTTATCAGCATTTGTAACTGTTATTG
>NZ_QMFZ01000160.1:0-408 GCF_003294055.1 Burkholderia reimsis | reverse complement strand
CTGTTCCGCTCGGAGGTGATCGCCGACGCGCTGTTCCGGCGCATGGGGCCGTTCGCGATTCGCGATTTGCGCCGCGCCGTCGAGGCGGGACTGTTCAGCGTCTCCGATCCCGATCTCGTCTGGCACCTGAGCGCGCACGCGATTGTCGGCGCCAGCCTCGCCATCACCACGGGCCGGATCTCGGGCAGCGTCAAGGACGAGATCGTCGTGCGCCTGCTCTGCATGACCGGCATCGGTATCGAGGCGGCCACGGCACTCGCGGCGCGTCCGCGGCCCGCTTCCGTGATCGCATAGATCGCATAAACGAGTGATTCACACCATCGGCGTAATTGACGGGTTTAAACCATGCACATTCGTACAGCTTCGAAAACCGACGCACACGCCATCAGCGCAGTGGCGGTCCAAACA
>NZ_QMFZ01000015.1:0-176020 GCF_003294055.1 Burkholderia reimsis | reverse complement strand
CCCTTACCCAGTAGCCCCGGCCGCCCCGCCCACCTCCACACTAGATGGCTTGATTTTTTTAATATTGACAATGTCAAACACCTTCACTCCATGCGTCCGAAGCGACCATCAATTCCAATCGAATGAGCACCAATTTACTGAAAAATACATCAATTCCTAGCTTGGCGACCGGATGTTCATCATCCGGCCGACATTGAATCGCTGTTGTATTGTGTACACGAGCACTTGACTGCACGCCAAGTGATCTATGTCATTGAAGAGAATTTCAAGCCTATCGACGGCAGCCAATGAAAACGTACCAAGAGCTAATTGAACAGCGTGATTCTCTCGAAGCTCTGATTGACCTGCCCCCAGCAAACAGGGCCAGCCGGATCCTAGTAAATTTCACCGTGAGGCTCCGCCTTCCTGCCGGCTCCCACCGATCATGGGTGGGAGGCGTTCATATCATTTACTATGTTCCCCTTCAGTTCTCACGATTGAACGCTTCGATGTCGCGGGCGCGTACACGCTGCCGCCGATGTATCGCCATTCCAAGTTTTTGATTAGTCTGGGCATCTCGACGACCTTACCGCCTTCTCCTCCCCGTATTCTCCGGTGGCAGCAAGTCAGCAACCGGGCGAGTCTCCGCCCACGTCTGAACCTCGTGTACGAGCCATCCCACCCTTCTGCCCGATAGCAGTCGCGGTTCAGGGAAGTTCTTGTCACGCACGAGCTTTTGTACCGTCGCCGGTGATAGCGAGAGCGCCTCTGCCACTTCTTTCAGCGAAAAACAGATCTTCATCGCGACGTCGCCTTCAGCTCAATACCCTTGATTCCTTGTCTGCGCGGCGGCGTTGTCAACGTGAACAACAGGGGGAATCGATGATGTACGGCAAGCCTTTCATGCTTACGATTGACCGCGCATATCCAAATTTAATGGGTAATACCACGTGCAGCAAATGCGCTGATAGGAACCAAATTCTATTTGGTGGTGCGTCCATTGGACGATGGATTTCCCCGAAGTTCCGTTGCAGTCCTCCACCAAAAGAGGCTGAGCCAAACCTTCTTGCAGTCCTGCTCCGTTGGGTCGATTCCTCTCGATTCAAGAACGACGGAATTCCGATAGACTCAGTATGTCAGAAGGCCAATACCGTATCGCACCATACTTGTCGCTATATCTCTGGATACAGTTCCTAGCCGGCTGCCGAGGTTATTCTTTGCGTCGACGTCCTGCCACCCTCGAAGACCAGCCACTACAATCGGCATCGCCCGCCTACTTCTTCGCGGGATACGTCGCAGCACTCAACTCCAATCGACGAGATAATTGCGTGAGCCACTCTCGGCGCTCCCTATCATAGGTGTGTCGGTTGTAGACGCCGATGATTCCGGGTTGCACATGGCCGAGGACTGCTTCGGCAATATCATTGGGACATCCCATCATTGCAAGCAATGTCCGGGCTGTTCGTCGAAGATCGTGGGCTGACCAGTGCGTGACTGGCAAACGCGGCCGGTCATGTTTCGGCGCGATCTTGCAATATGGTTGATGGTAGTAGACGCCGTGCTGGACCACCGTCTGGTCCATCGACGTTCCGCGCGAAGACGGGAACAAAAAGGTTCCCTTAGCCTGATCGAGGCGCCGTCGCACAACAACCTCTGCACGACCAATGAGCGGCACGCGCAGATCCGTTGCTCTCTCGTTTTGCAGCCCCTTGGTCTTGTGTTTCGGGATAGTCCACCAGAGGCCGTCGGATTCCTCCGTCACCTCGGCGCACTCCATGGCGACGATCTCGCCCCCTCTCGTGCCAGTCCAAAGATAGAGCGTCAGCGCATCAGCGACAGTCAAACTGAAATTCGGCAGCCAGCGGATCAATATGCCGAGTTCGTCCACCGACAGCACTCGTTTCTGCGTCCCGGTGTATTTTCCCTCGACCTTGCGGCCTTTGCTCTTCAATCGCCCCCTTAAAACATCCTTCCACCAATTCGCAGTGGTGTCGGGAAGGCGCCCGGCATCCAGCGCATAGTTCCAGGCACCTCCGAGTTCCATGCGAAGGCGCGCCGCGAGCACCGGCGTCGAGCGATATGAATCCAGGAAATCGAACGCCTGGGCGCGTGTGATGGTCGCCGCGCTGGTGTCCGCAATAGGCTCCAGCATCGCCTTGAATATACGGGCGACTTCGACTGCTCCCTTCGTCTTCCGATTTGGTTCTACGTGGCCTTCCAGATAGTCGCGGCACAGCTCCCTGACGGTGTAGCTGGTTGGTGATGGACGAGCAGCCGCCTCTTCCCGCTTTCGACGTGGAACGGAAAGCTCGACGCCAGAATCGCGCTCGGCGCGACTCTTTTCCCACGCGGAGATCGCTGTAGCAAATGCCATCGCGGGCCACTCGCCGAGCTTCACCTGCCTCATGCGGCCGTCGACCGGCGACTTGTAGCGATACGTCCACGATTTGCGACTCGCTGAAGCCTGAAGGCGAAGCCCAGGAAATCCCTCAAAGGTCATGTGCTCGCCGCTCGGCAGCTTGGCGACGATACGAGCATCGAGGCGCATTCTTCCCTCGGCGTAGGTTTTTCCCGAGAAAAGCATACGCGGCGTAGGTTTCGTGCGCAACGCCACGGAAACCTACGCCAGGGCGGCAAGTTTAGCTAAGCGTAGACAAGCGTCGAAGCAGCGATAGGGGCGCGGTAAGCCCCATAATTATCGTTATATTTCAGCTACTTAATGAACCTCCCGGATCGGCTCGGACCAGCCCGGACCTGTCCGAAATTTCCCCTATTCGTTCTCCTCGAAGTAGTGAATGAGCCTTTCCTGACAATCCTCCACCGCAAAACCTACGCTGGAGCCTACGCCGGACAGAATCGGAACTTTTCGATAAATTAATGTTACTTCTCGGCAACAGAAGGAGCGAAGGTGGTGGCAGGCCCTCACCTCTGCGAGGAAGCGGTCACCAAGTCGAACCCGCGGCGGCACGCTCCCATACCCACTCCGTCTGCCAATCGCCTACGAATACTGGATTCTCGATGTATCGCCCGGCCTCGGTACCGTAAGCGATACCGATATACCGACTCGGCTGCTGATAGCTTTCAGCAACTCGCATCGAAACAAGGAGGCTGGCTTCACCCAAAAACCCCCTGCTCGAAACAGGTTCGGACAAGCTGCAAGTGCGATACAGACAACGATACCGTCGGATGAACCGTGAACACCAGTGCTAGACGCTCGGTCGCTGCGCGTAGTCGAGCATCTTACGCCTCGACATCAGCTCCCTTGCAGTTCAACTCGCACACGCGAAACGAGGAGACATACAGGAGCCCCATGATAGAGCAACTTTGGCCGATGATCGTTGCCGCGCAATGCACGAGTGGACGGACTATATTGCCGCGCCATGCTGAACTATGTCAGCATATCGAACGAAGAACTGGACTATTCCCACACGAATATAACAGACCACTAAATAAAACGACCAATACTTATCGAAATAATTGACAAAACCCACAAAAATCCAATCATCACTGAAAATATCGCCACCACCGACATAAACGGCTTTCCACCAATATTCGACAGCGATACCAGCCGATTCTTCAGTGCATCCACCTTGATCGCACCCTTCAACAACAGCGCACTTCCAAGATGAAGCCAAATCCAAACGGTGGTCAGCAAACTCGAAAGAAAAAACAACCCCTCCGGAAAAGCATAGACAACCTCAGTTTCACCATTCAGAATCTTATATTGCCCCGGCCCATCCGGAACAAGCGTGGCATCATGAATTAGCTTATTCAACAAATCAAGACTTGAGAAATTGTAAATCCAATTTACTATCGAATCAAAAATACCATAAAACCCATAACCAGTAATAATCCATTTCACCACGCCAAATACAACATAAAAATTAGCAATCACCAGAACAACACTTACCACGACAATAAAACATCTCTTGATCGGCCCCACGGAGAGAGATGTTAAGAGCAACCGCCTCGTAATCAACGTTGACAAAAAGTCGACAAATACCCCCAGGACTGCAAATCCCCAGAACCTTTCGACAACAAATGGAGTAAATACCCCATTAAATACCCACAAACCGCGACCAAACATTAAAAAACCGACCAGCAAAAAAATTACAATCCACCCAACACTAATTCCAACGGAAACAATAAACGACCGGAGAGACAACATCCTGAATCCAAACACCGCATCCGAAGACAAAGATGCAAGCACATATGCTCGAGAAAGCGATGGAGTTGCCGCAAATTTTCGAAACTCTGTCGCAAATCTCTGCGCGATTCTTGGATGAACAGCATCTTCTGCCACTTTAGCCACCGCAACCAAAAATCCAATAGTTGCAAATATTATCCCAGACGTAATTTTTATGAATTCAATTACCGTCATACCCCGCCCCACTCAATCAGAAGATCCACCATCACCCCTGATTAATCAGACAATTTTTACAAATCGTGATTAACCACTCGCTCAACAGACGCTGTCGTCCTCGTCGTCAAGAGCCGCGCCATCTGCAATCCGCCCAATGACATTGCAGAAGCCAGCAAAACTCAAATAGCATCGCTACCTTCAGCACACTCGCTCCACGGCACAATCGGCACCAGGGAATCCATCCCCACTCGATTGTCAACCAGGAGGCGGCGGCCTTGTAGGGACGGCGTTTCCGCCCCCGCACGGGACGTCGATACCGTCAGCGATACCGAACATCCTGTCCGGTAGTTATCCGCCTTGGACACACTGCACCGAAATATTCACCTATACTTTCAACTGAAAAATTCCGATACCGGACATCCGAAGACACATTCTGCGCGGATACCGTCACAGATACCGTCAGGCACTATCGAATGTAGTCCAGGCAGCTTTCCGAAGGCATAACCTTGCCGTGTCAATACCTTCGGCTAAAAGCGGCGAAGTAGAACAACATGTACGCCCACGCCCCCGGGCGTCCAGCCCGTCCCTAGTCTCGAGAAATCGGCTGAAAAACCACTACCGCGACCCGAGAAAAAACTTTACTGCTTCTCGGTCTGCGAATCGGTAGCAAGCAACGGCTTCGAGCCCATCGATCCCAAAAACTGCCCAATGCGTTCTCCGTACAAACGACGGAGGCAATCAACGTCCTTATCGCACATTCGCCGAGCCAGCACCCAATCAGACTCAGACCGCTTCAGAGCCTGCGGGTCCGAGATAGTTCTCATCGATGCAACGTACAACTGACTCAACCGCCGGTCCATAGCTGCCAGCCCCGCATCGCCGCAAATCGCAATTTCATCGTCGTGAGTTGCCCGCCTGCAGTCGAAGCTTGTCACGAACGTTTGCGATCGGCCTGTCGGCATAGCACCTGCATCTGCAACACTGCCGTTCCGTGGAAGTTGTGCCGGTTTGCCCCCATCTCCGGAGACTGCATCAGAATTCGAGATACGCTCATTTGAGGCCAGCACATCGGGACTCTGCTGAGAGATTTGTGCAGCGCTTGGATCTAGCTTTACCACAGCAGTTGACGACAGGTTTGCATCGCTGGCGGCAGCCAAAACAGGTTCCGGTGCAGCCGCGTGCTGGCTTTCGACGGTGGCTGCAGGGGGCACTCCGTCTTTCGAATCAAGGAAACTATTGACAGCCGCTCCGATGATGCAGATTCCAATCCCGTACAGTAAAACCTTACCTGCGCGGCCGAAATTTCGGGTATCAGGTTCGTTGTTCTTATAGCCGGTCTTATATCGCCGATCCACCTTACGGGTGTCGACAAAGCCTCCCACGCCCGCCAAGGCTGTGAGCACACCAACTACCATCAGGCCACTTCCCAAGGCTGCCATGCTGTTCCCCAATAGCACGCTGAGCGTGCTAATAACTGGTCTTGTGTTTTCTTGTGCGTGCAAAGCTCATCAGTGCTGGACCACCTACCCTGCGGATAGACAGTATAACTGGCAATCGAATTTTCTACGAAACAGTTCAAAGTTCTGCTATGCGATTCGCCGCAAATCCCTCAAAGCATTGGAATCGCTCCTGCGATATAGGCGGATATTTCTGACATTCGCTTTGCGCCGCCTGCTCGTACACCTGCTCTGACGCCGCAAGCTCGGGTGAACCAACTGCCCCACCCGCAGCCTTCAGGCGTCTCAAATAAAGGCTATGTTCCGTCGCCTGCGCACTAGCTCGCTTGTATTCCAACGACGGATTCGCCTTTATCAGAGAAGAAATAATTATCGTTGCGCCAGCAAGCGTGCCTTTTATATTTTCAGTGCAATATAAAAGGGTCGTGGGGCGATTGGCCGCCAGCATATATGCGTAGAGACAAGACTGTTGGCCCGAAGATGACAACGCTGGTGGACCCGATGCGGTTCCATGAATCGCAATCGCGCCAGGAGTATCTGCTTGAGGAACAAGTTCAGCGTCCGTGAAAGCCGCGCTCGTCACACGATTCGCCTCGTTCCCAAGTTGCCGGGTCAGTACGTCAGCAGGCAGCGTATGCAGCGATTGAATTTCTTCTTCGAACCATGTTGCAGGTACAAAACGGTCGCGCTGTGTAACCACACGCACCTGCCAGTGAGGATCATCAGCCGCTGCATTTGATGGCTCGCAGATACTGACTTCGTCTTCGCCAGGCCCTGGCCGTATGCATTTTGCATTTCCCGGCAACACAGGCAGCGCCGCGCGCAGTCGCAAT
This sequence comes from Burkholderia reimsis, assembly GCF_003294055.1. Classification (NCBI taxonomy): domain Bacteria; kingdom Pseudomonadati; phylum Pseudomonadota; class Betaproteobacteria; order Burkholderiales; family Burkholderiaceae; genus Burkholderia; species Burkholderia reimsis. The sequence continues at coordinate 169,388 of NZ_QMFZ01000015.1, read as the reverse complement.
GAGCCCATACTCAAGGTTTGCGACTTCCAGACAACAGGTTTGGCAGCGCTTACATCTCGCTGTAGAGTCGCGGTTGCCGGCGCGCTCGCAATCTCTGGAGAAGGAGCCGCAGCGCTCGGCGTAGTCCTATTTGCCCCAGAAATGAGCACGCCAGCAGCGACAGCGACGAGCAAACTGAAGTACGCCGGAGCTTTACTTGCGGACATGTTTCTTGGATTATTATCACCTCAAGAATGAATACTAACGCGCGGTTTCGCGAATAGCTAGCGCCGCACAGCGAGAAGACCATGAACGAACTCAACGACTTCGCCACCCAGGTAGCGTTCGGCACGGACAACTTTGCCGAAAACCCCGAACAACGATGCCCCTGCGTCTTGGTCCTGGATCGCTCCGGCTCGATGGCCGGCGACGCGATTACCCAACTGAATGCGGGATTGGTAACGTTCAAGGACGAATTGGCAGCCGATTCGCTCGCGATGAAGCGCGTTGACACGGCGATTGTCAGCTTCGGCCCCGCCACGCTGGAAATGCCGTTTCATACCGCGCCGAACTTCTTCCCGCCGACGTTGACGGCACAGGGTGATACACCGATGGGGGCGGCAATCAACCTCGCACTGGACACGCTTGAGGCACGCAAAGCTGAGTACAAGGCAAACGGAATTTCGTACTATCGTCCTTGGGTATTCTTGATTACGGACGGCGGCCCGACTGACTCGTGGCAGGCAGCAGCGGCGCGCGTTCGCGAAGGCGAAGCTTCGAAGAAATTTGCGTTCTTCGCGGTGGGCATCCAGGGCGCAAATATGGACGTCTTGGCCCAGATTTCGGCCCGTCAGCCAGTTTCCCTGCAAGGTCTCAAATTCCGCGAGCTCTTCAAGTGGCTGTCGTCCTCTATGGGCGCCGTCTCCCGCTCCACTCCAGGCACCGAAGTCCCGCTTGCAGTGCCTACTGGCTGGGCGTCGGTGTGAACTGGGCGGTCGTTGGTGCTTCAGTCGTCGGTAGCTCCCACAGCCATAGCTCGGACCCGTGCCAAGACAGTTGCTTTTACCATGTAACCGTTGACGCCGCTGGTGCGAGTTATCTTGTTGCTTTGGCTGCAGACGGTGCAGGGAGCGCGAAATTCGGCGAAATCGGCTCCGAGATTGCATGCGAGACTGGCGGACAGACTCTCCTCGCCGAAGTGGAAAGATCTGGCGAAGGAGCATTTTCCCCATCGCTGGCATCACGGGTCCTCGATGCCGTACAAGCGAAGATAGAAAGTGCAGCAATGGAACGAGAGGTCACGACCCGCGACCTTGCCTGCACTATGCTCGGCGCGATTATTGGACCGACACAGGCGACGTACTTCCAGGTTGGAGATGGAGCAATCGTCGCGCGCCGTGACGGTGTCTTGTCGCCGGTCTTTTGGCCAGAGTCCGGCGAATACGCCAACATGACCTACTTCGTGACCGACGCGAACGCCGCCGCGCATCTTCGCTGCGAAACTCGTGACACAACGGATGAGGTCGCATTGTTCACGGACGGGTTGCAGCGATTAGCGCTTGTTTTCGCAACGCAAACGGTACATGAGCCGTTTTTTCAGCCGATGTTCACGGTTCTCCGGGCCTCTTCGGATGACCAGACCGATGAGCTTTGCTCCGCACTCAAGCGGTTTCTGGCTGGCGACGCGATTAACGAGCGCACAGACGACGACAAGACGTTGATTCTTGCTACGCGAATGTCAGGAGCAGGCAGTGTCGGCGGCGTTTGATGAGCAGGGTAACCAGCTTCAACTCGGCAAGAAGCTCGGTGAAGGCGGTGAAGGCGCTGTATTCGACGCCGTGCATAATGGTGAAAACGTTGCTGCGAAAATATACCTGCACGCACTTCCCTCTGAACGCCAGGCGAAGCTTCGCGCGATGGCGCAAGTCGGCGACTCCTATCTCAAACAGATATCCGCATGGCCTATCAGCATCCTGCTTTCGAAGCGTCCGGGCCCTGTCAGCGGCTTCACCATGCCGAAGTTCTCCGGCTACCACCCGGTACACGAACTTTACGGTGTGGGAAGTCGTCGTCACCAATTTCCAAAGGCTGACTTCGCATTCCTCGTCGGAACGGCGCGCAACGTCGCGGCGGCGTTTGATGCTATACACGCCCACGGCCATGCCATAGGCGACGTCAATGAAAACAACATCATTGTCAGCCATCAAGGGACCGTCAAGCTACTCGACTGCGACTCGTTTCACGTCAATACGTCGACGACAAGCTACCCTTGCACGGTAGGCGTTCCTCATTACACGCCGCCCGAGCTTCAGGGGCTCAATTCATTCCACGGAGTGACCCGAACGGCGAACCACGATAACTTCGGACTCGCCGTCCTCATATTCCAGTTGCTCTTTATGGCGCGGCACCCATTCTCGGGTGTTCCGAAGACACGCTACGACCTCCCGCTAGAACGATCGATAAAAGAGTTCCGTTTTGCGTACGGCCGAGACCATCTCGCCCGTATGAACGACATGCCGCCCAAGGCCCTGAGTTTGGACTATCTGCCGTCCAACATCGGCGATATGTTCTGGCGGGCCTTCACGGAGGTCGGCGCGAAGTCCGGCCGGCCAAAGGCTGCAGAATGGGTTAGCGCGCTTGAGGGACTGCTGCACTCTCTTCGAGCGTGCAGTGTTGAACCAAAGCACAAGTACCCTAATCATCTGCATACTTGCATCTGGTGCGAGAAAGATAAAGCGGGGACGCCATACTTCACGCACGCGGCAGCAACGGGACCGAACATCAATTTTCAGACTGTCGGCGCCAATATTGCAGCGCTATGGTCCCAGATTCAGACACTCGGCACGTTGCCAGCGCTACCTGCGTTCACGCCGTCACCACTTAACCCGACCGGCGCGCCAATTCCAGCGTCCGCCCGCAAAGGAGTGTCGAATGTCACGTTCGCGTATGGGTTCATTTGCTTCATCGCTTTTGTGCTGGCCCTAATAGCACCAAAGCTTTGGTGGCTGTGGCTGTTTGCAGGCGGGTTTGCAATCAGGGGCATCAACCCACCCTCCCCCGTCGAGCTGAATACCCGCAGAGCCAAAGTTGATGTCGCACAGCGGAACTACGATGGCATCTTGCAGGAATATGAGCGCCTGCGAGCCGACCGACGAGTTGGACAGGTGATGCGAGACCTTAGCCAAATCAAAGCGCAGATTGACGATCTACCCCAAGCACTCGCGCGCGAAATAAAACAGCTGCACTCGACACTGCTGGCGCGTCAGCTGCACGTTTACCTAGACCGGCACTTCATTCGTTCGGCCAAGATATCCGGCGTTGGTGAGCAGCGCAAACTGACTCTCGCATCCTTTGGCATAGAGACCGCCGCAGACATCACGCCATCGGCTATCGCAGCCGTGCCTGGCTTTGGCGCTGGATTGACTGCTAATTTGATGGGTTGGCGAAAGACTCTTGAACAGCGGTTCGTCCCCTCAAACACTATCGCACCCAGTCCTCAGGACGTCAGTTCCGTGAACTCAAAGATTGCAGGCCTCCGAGCGCGCCTTGAGCAACAGTTACGTGACGGTGCGACGCATCTTCAAAATGTCCACAACGAAATCGTCGCTCGACAAAACAACACGAAAGGCTCCTTGGAAGCGGCACATCAAGCGCTGGCGCAGGCTAAGGCCGACCTCGATGTAGTGTTGAGGAAGCCATGATTGATACACGGCACCATAGGATTTTCAAGCACTTGGTAGTACTCGCTCTCTTGGCTGGCGGGTCCCATGCCGTGGTAGGTCATGCGCAAGACGCCACTCGGCAAGTGGAGCAGTTTTTAAACGCATTCCGTGGGAAAGCCGTTGAGCCGGTGACACCGGCACCAACACAAATGCCGCCACCAAATCAGAACGTTGCAACAACAAGCGGTTACTCCGCGACGCCACCCCAGGCAGTCGCGTCGGTAACATCACCGAATTCCGTCGCCAGCACGCCTTCGTGCCCTCCGGGGGTTGACCGACTTGGCTGCCCTAGCGCGTTACGGCAACCGTATCCCACTTACTGCCCTGCCGGAACAACGTTCGGGCCCAACGGTTGTGTGCCGTTGGCGATGCCTGCAAATGCGCATCGCGTGTCGGACGATGGACAATGGCAATGTGACGACAACTATTTACGCTATGGAGCTACCTGCATTCCCCTTCATTCATCTGCCTCTCACTAGAACGTAGGTTCGCCAACCGAGATTCAGCGCATCTTGCCTTCCCATCTTGATCTGCCAACCTGGCGCCGAACTACCGCATCGCTCGGTCTTCCAGCACGCTGCCTGTTTACTGACAACTTTGCGCGCGTCGCCCATGTGACGGTCAGCGATCCATTCATCAATCTCGCCGACTGCGATGATCTGGTTCCCGGTAAGCCTTTCCTGCTATGCGCCCGCGGAGTGGGAGGATTTTCCGCGGCGGCGCACAGTGCCAGCCAGATCAGCTTAACTCGTCCGACTGAAAGTGGCCGCGCGCCTTGATGATCTTGCGCAGTTGCATGTGCAGAGACTCGATGGCGTTGGGCCGCTCAGTATCGTTTCCAGTCGGGCGCATGCACGCCGTCCAGAAACCGCGATCGGACCGAACCGAACGTGTCCTTGCCCGCTTCGTTTCCTCTGGCCGCCATCTCGTTGATCGCCTCGGCATCATCGAGCTTGATCTCAATCGGGGTTTGCTGATTCACCCGGAGATGGCGGGTGGGTCCCAGAAAGCTCTCTGCCAGAAGCAATGCGCCATGTTGCTGGGCCGCGAAGAACAGATCCACGCTATGCAGGGCCCACCCGGCCTTACCCTTTCCGAGTGAGTCCGTAAAATCGGACTCACTGCTCAACGTGCCAATACTCAGGACGTCAATCCGGTCCAATGGAACCTTCAGATGCCGCACCGACTCCGCCAGCGCTGGCAGGATCGGATTGTTTGCCCAGACACCGCCGTCCAGAAAAACTTCCGGCACGATCGGCCCATTCCATTGCGATTCGTCAAAATAGGTCGGCGCAGCTGACGAAGCCAGCGCAGCATCCACCGCGGGAATCTCTCTGAATGCGGTTCGGTCAGGACTGTGCGGTGTAACGAGCGCCTCGGCCTGACCATGCTTTGCCCTGACGGTCGGGATGACAAGCCGGCACGACGAGTCCGACAGCTTTCGGTCTCCATAGACCTGCTGCAGCAGGCCGCGCAGCGTCGACGACTCGTGCTTCGAGCGTAACCAGTGCTTCAGGCTCCGGTCTTTCGGGAAAATCTGCGGTCCTTTTTCCCGGTAAAAACCCAGTATGTGAGCCGGCTTGATCCCCAGCCCCAGCCCAATCGCCAGAATGGCGCCGGTTGATGTTCCAGCCACCAGATCAAAGTGGGACACTAGGCTGTTGCCGCCACCGCTGCGGAGCATGTCATCCCACTTGGCCAGAACGGCCGCCGTAAATGTGCCGCGCAATCCACCCCCATCGAGCGCAAGGATTCTGAAGTTGCGACCGCGCTCAACGCTACGTCGCACGAGCGGCAAGCGCTTTAACTGGTTGACGATTGAAGCGACGAGACTCTCAACGGAAGTTTCATGCGCGATTTTCCTGTTTTCTACGTCGGACAGGCCGTTTTGCAGGCTCGACAGCAAACCCGGATGATCGTTCAGGTAACCCGAGATGGCCCCACCAAAGCCGGCGACAACAAAGCCGGGCTTACCCAGATCAAGCATTGCATCAAGCTCAGTCGGCACGCCGGCCCGCGCCTTATTGGTGTCCCACCATCTTCCGCCCACGCACACCACCACGTCGGATCGCTCCGCCATCCAGTCGCGCATCGGCGTGAGTTCGCTGCCATGCTCGCCCTCCGCTTCAGCAGGGACCACCTGCACAACTGCGAACTCGCGTTGCCTTTCAATGTCGTCGATCTGCTCAGGTGTCGCGGCAAACTTCTCGGCGCGCACCAGCGTCAACGCGCCGACTTCGCCGCCCGCGTCGATATACGCCCGTGCCGCCTCTTCCAATGGTTGTATAAAGCTCGGATGACTGCCGTGAATGACAGCGCCCCCTTCATTGAAGATCGCTGCACAAAGCCGTTTGACGAATTGACATATGTCGTCCGCATGCGTGGTCGGGACCGATCCCGACAGGTGAACACGTACGCCCGCGAGCGCTCGCCTGGAAGCCATTGAGATATCCTGTCGATGAACGTTTGAATGTTTGAATTCGATGAATCGCTCGCCGTACCCCCGCCGACGACGTCCACGCAGCCCGTCCCGGGCGACGGCGTGGGGACGTCGTCATCGATTGCGGGCAAAGCCGTAGCATGGGCGATGGCTGCGTAGTTCAAGCGAGCCGGGATCCATCGGGAGACGTCACTGATCAAAACAGTGAATTCGCCCTCGCCGAGCGCCCATACAGCTCGGCGACCTGCGCCTGAAACTGCGTCTGACCACCATAGCTGGGGTGTCTCACACAGATTACGGGCACGGAACCGGTAATGCGATTTGCTGCCGCTGCGGCGTCGTTGCCGATCGCGACGATCCGGGCCGGCCGTAACAGCACGACGAGTTGCTGCAGCAGTTCCTCGCCGGCACGTCTTTCACGGGCGTTGTGTTGCCGGTTGGAGAACGGTTCGCCCGCTTCATGCGGATGAAGCGGGAAGACATTCCACAGGAAAATGCGCGCATCAATAGGCTCGAGCATGTTCCAGATCACCGCGGCAGTGCGTTCCGACACCGCGCTGCCCTTCGTCGGGCGCTCGTCGGAAGGCGCAAGATTCCACCGCCGGGCGTGGTCGTTGATATGCACGTCGTCAGTCAGCGCCAGCCCGGTACGGCGCCCGCCCCGGTACCCGAGGTCGCGCCCGATCCAGATCGCGTCCACGGGCTGCTGCACCGCGCACCGCAACATGGCGGAAAGCGCGGCCGCCCGGCGACGCGGTGCGTCGCGCCGGTCATGGACTTCGCAACGATCCGAATAGGGATTGAAGCAATCTTCAAACTGCAGCGAGGCCACCGCCTCAACAAACGGATGATTCTTCATTCCCTTGACTCAAGTGGCAGATAGGCGATGGAACGCGCTTCCCGGTCACCAACGATCCACCCACCTTCATGTTCTTTCATTTGACGGAATACCGCGTAACCGTCGAGGATTGCCCGTTCCCACAGCTTCAGCGGGCATTGCTCGACTTCATAGCCGCTCACGAATTCCGCAATCGTCTTCAGGATGCCGAGCGAGACCTTCTTCTGGTTCTCGAAGAAATTGAGCTCCTTGGCCTTCGAGAAAATCCACGCCGTCAGCCCTTCTTCGACGACGATCGCCCGCCCGCTATCCTGCTCTTCATCGTAGCGCGAACTGCTCTTTCGCTTGTGCCTGATCAAGGCGCGCATCACCGGCGACCAGTGCAATATCGCCGCATACGCGAAATGGAAGACATCATGAAAGCGGTAACCATCGCGGTCCGCGATGTTATCCGTCAACGGGTCCCCGATAAAGACGCCGTTCCACTGGAGATAGCTCTTGCCACTGCCGCGTTGATTGACGCGGATGCGGAACTGCCGCGGCAACTGTTCTTCGGGTCCGAACTCACGGTCGAAATCGAGGCTGGCGAGGTCGACCGTCTGCGGCTCCAGAAACGCGCCGCGCGCTTTGCGAATGTTGCCATGCGCGACCTCCGAAAAAGCCAGCTTCGCCGCATGCATCGCATCCAGATAGGCCCGCGCAAACGCGACCAAACCGGCACGATCCGGGCTCGCCGTTCCGAGCAGCGCGGCGGCTGACTGCCCCAGCTGGACTAGGGTCGTGTCAAGCGCAACGGGCGCCGCGACCGGCACGGCAATGTAGGCCATCGCGCCTTCCATGACGTCGCTTGCCGCGCCCACATTCCGGAAGTTGCCATGATTGGCCGCCTCGGCAAACACCCCTTCCAGCGGGATATCAAGCCGCCTGCAGATCGCAGCCAGATACCATAGCGTATCGCCGAATTCCTCTTCCGCGGCTTTCCTGAACCCCGGGAACGCGGATTTTTCCCGCACATGCTTCTTCGCCGCCGCCATGATCCCGCCGACCTCGCCATACAGGCCCTGCAGGACGGGATTGAAATCGCTGCGGCCCAGCACGTCCGTGGCTGCGATCTGCGCCGCGTAGTCGGACAGCAGGAGTGTGCCTTCCTTCTTCATCGTTCACCTGCGAAGCGTCAACCATTCGAACGGCGCACCCTGGTACCCGGTCGCCCCCAGACTGCGAATCCATTGCTCCAACCCGGCAACGAGCTGTGGATCGTCGAACGTCGTCAGGCCGATCCCCGACTTGCAGAGCAGACGACCTTGCCGGTCTTTCAGGTCCCGGGGAAACGCGGGCCCCTCGCCGCCAAAATAGACAAACTCATCACTGATCAGTACCCGGTCGACGCCCGTGTCCCTGCGTACGTGATCAGGATTAAGTGATCCATCGGGCAGCGAATGGAACGAATCACGCTGTTCCCACGGCGCCTGCGGCCCGTCCCGGAAGTAGATGTTGTCCCCACAGCTTTGTTTGCGGCTGCCGTGACGAAACGGCTTCTTCAGGCCGAACCTCGGATCTGCGTCATACTCGTCAAATGTGCGCGTGTCCGTGACCCGCATCGCGTACACCAGATGCCCGCCGCGCCGCACGGATCGATTGTTGCTGCCACTACCCACCACCCAGTCGCCAACAGCCGCACTGCGGCGAATCGACGGCTTGCAGGTCGCGAGCGTGCAGTAGCCGTAAAAGGGATTCGGTGCGAAGCCGCTGTCGTACCGCACCACGTAGGAGTGAATGCGCGCCATCAGCAGGGATGCCGCTTCAGAGGTACCGGATCACACGGGCCGCCATCCGGCTTTTCCCACGTATCCTTGCCGTTGATCGCATCGATGATGGCGTCGCCATTCCACCCCACCATCGCATCGGCATACTGCTTCAACGCCTCCGGAAGATCACACTCCTTCTCGCCATGCTCCCAGACGCCCACGATGCGCTTGCCCTGCTTGGCCGCATATTCGATCTCCCAGTTCACCCATTCACTGTTCTTTGTGAGCGGCGAGACGTAGCAGACGAACACACCGGCCCAGTTGATCGCCGGCGCCAGGATCTGCGTCTTGATGTAGTGCTCGTCGGTCGCGTTGTTGAATTTCCCCGTGTGAATCGAGGAATCGCGCACGTCCACCCCTTTCGGCGCCAGCAGGTCCTTGAACTTCTGGAGCCCCGCATCGTCCTCATGCACGTGACTGATAAATACGTTTCTCTGTTCTGCCACTTCCCGCCCCCGTAGACGTATGACAAACCTCAATGATCGTTACCGCCCTGCACGATTGACCGCATTTCAAAACACTATTCTTTTTTCAGGGAATCGGCGCCATCGCGTGTCTGCACCGATCCGGCATCTGAACCCGCACCGGCAGCAACACGTCCTGGCGCGCCCACGTCCCGAGTCACTCGACGCCGTGCATTAGAACCACTATTGCCGCCTGGGTGTCCAGAAGCGCGCCTGCACGTCCTCCGGCTGCATGTCAGGCGTGCGATAGCGTTCCTCTTTGACCGATATGTCCAGATGCCGATGGAACAGCGCGACATAGTCATGATCATGCGACAGATCCGCGGGCAGGTACTCGCAGCGCTCAGCCAGGCGCAGCGCCGCACCGCCCGTGGAGAGCACCGGAATCACGCGGGCGTGCGGTTGATGTCGCCGGAACAGTTCGAACTCTTCCACAATCCCGCCCATCCCGCCGATAAACACCGCCGCCTTGAACCGGTTCTCCGAAAACATGCGCTCACGCATGCGCAGCAGGCTTTTGTCACGGTCAGCATCCATCACCTCCGTGAATGTGACGTTCTGGAATCGTGCATTCTCTTCCGGGAACTCGTCCCGGAAAAAGCTCGACTGATACAGCCTGACCCACTTCTCGTACTGGACACCGATATCCTGCGCGACGACCCAGATCATCGGCGTGATGGCGGGGTGACCACCCCAGACCAGCGTTCGGCGCCCCAGCGCCACATGCACCAGTGCGGAAACGGCGGCGGCGATCGCAACACTGTCCGCGCTCGCCGCATCATCGGGTCCCCTGCGCGGATCCGGCACCCCGGCCGAAAGGAAAATGGCGTCGTCCACGTTCAGTCTCCCCACCCGGCCAGCGTCCACCCCGCTTCGGAGACCTTGATGGCACGCACCGCGCGAATGTGCTCGTCCAGCCAGCGCAGATGGTCGGTCCACGCGTCGCGAATCCCGATATGGTCGTAGACGAGCACCGGCGCCTCGCGCTGCGCGGCACGCTGCGCCTTGTCCGCAACATCGTGAAGCGTCTCGGCTGTGGGAATGCCGACGATCGGGTAGGCCCAGATCTTCCGGTCATCCAGCAGACGCAGTGCGATCGCACGGTGCGCGCCGATCGCTTCTACCGCGCCGCCGATCTTCTCGACGTCCGCGCGAAGCTTGCCGGTGATCGACATGTACCGCGAAGCAATGCTGCGACTGCGCAGCCGCTCGACGCGCAGGACAATCGCATCAGCGGTGACGGGCGCAATCGGCCCATCCGCACCCTGGAGCTCGCCCGCTTCCAGGTACACGGTTTCGGAAAGGTCGGTCAGCCTCGTCGGCACGTGCTGTGGCCAGATCACGCGAAGCACCTGAATTTCCTTGGCCCGCGCCCGTCCGATTTCCTGCCGGGTCCAGCGACTGTCGAAATACTCGGGCGTGTCGAGCATGACCATGACGTCCGAGTCCACTAGTCGATGCCAGAGCACATCCTGGAACGGATCGCCGGGGCGGATGTCGTGCGTATCGAGAAACACGTCGAAGCCGCGCGAGGACAGCAGATCATGCAGCTGCAGTGCCGCGGCCCGCGACTCGGTGCGGCGATAGCTGACGAACACGCGCCGCTGGCGCCGCAGCAGCCCGACACATTCGAGCAGCGCTGAGGCGAGCGCCGTCATCCCCGAGTCGTCATCGCGGCGCGTGAGACCATTGGCTGACTGCAGGAAGTCCGGAATCACGACACCAAACGGCTCACCCGGCACAACCGTCGGGATCACGGCCGCACTGGCGGCGACGAGCTCCCGTGTCGCGTCGACATCCGCCAGCGGCGCGCCGCCAAAATAGGCGGCGGCAAAAGCGGCACGCAGATCGCGCGTCTGTACCGACGCTCCGTCGTGGATCAGCACGTCCGCGCCGAGCGTCATGCCGAAGTCGCCGATCATGGCTTCGATCGTTGCGCCCAGGCGCTGCCGGTCGGCATCAGTGGCGCTGCCCAGGATGGCCAGTTCGTACAGGCTCATACGCTCAGTAACCCGCGGCCTTCGCCGCGGCCTCGATCCATGAGGCAATATTGTTGTATCCGTCGTCCCGTACCCAGTCGTAGCAGCGGTACAGGCTGCCGAGCGACACCTTCCTGCCGCCTTGCTCGACCTGCCAGTAGTCGAGCGGATTGGTGCCCTGCACGTCCGTGCCCCATTGCGGATCCTTCACGTTATGGATGTCGATCGCCAGCAACCCCTTGCCCAGCTCATGACTGCGCCTGATCTCATGACGGACCCACTCACGCTCAGCGGTCTGCGCACCAAAGAGCACAACCGTCACCGAGGTGCCCTTCATCTGCGCTTCGATCCACTTCTCGATACCGCCCGCGCGCCTTTTCGCTTCTTCAAAGTCCGCCTTGTCGTAAAACGGCTGCGCTTCCCCTTTTGCCCGCACCACCCATGAATTGCGCACCTGCACGATCCGGCGGACATCGCGTTCATAGTGAAAGCTGAAGAACACCCTGCGTGCCATCTTCTTCTCCGTTCAGATCATCAGGCGTCGCCCGACGAGAAACACTCACTGCGCGGGTTCTGTGAAATCCTCACGCAGCAGCGTCGGCTCGGGGTTCAGTTCGTAGAGTGCATCAAGGGCGTCTTCACCCATCGTTTCCGTCTCCATCCACGCGACGAGATCCTCCGCTGCAAGCGGCGTCAGGTCGTTCAGGTACAACGGGTACTGGACCTCGAGGCTGTCCATTGCACCTTCGTTCAGACGCTCCATCGAGGCCTTGGCCATCCAGCGACCGGCCGACCTGACGGGCTCCCTGCGCCGGATCACCTGCATCGTGACCAGTTCCGCGTAGATCCACGGCGACGAAGTCTGGCCGTCCGAGTCCTTGTCGAGCAACCCGTCCGTCGTCATCGCCGCCGGCGTGTTCAGAAAGATGACGCACTCGCAACTGTCGATCATCTGCGTGAGGGCGGTCGAGAGCATCATGTGCACGTGGCTGGTAGAGCGGTTACGCAACCGGTAGTTATACGTCGTGCCATTGAGCTTGCAATACTCGTCATCAATGGACCGGAGCAACTCGCTCGCGTGCCCCCAGACGCACGAGTCAATGAAAGCGTCGAGGCCGAATTCCTCACGCAGCCATCCCGCCAGCCCGACAGCAATGGCCTCGTCTCGGTGCGCGTGCGAAATGAATACATTCGCCTTGACCTGCCCGAACCAGTCTGCCTTCACCTTCAGGCCGTTGATGACGTCGTTGCGGACGTATGACGTAATCGCCCGACGCACGGCCTGCCGCTGCCCGGCGAAGTGCGCCTCCCCTGAGGCTTTCCACGGCGCAAAGAGCGTGTCGTCGGCGCCTTCGAGATTAAAAGCACGAAACATATCTGGTCTTGTATCGTTGTCTGAATCTGTAGTCTGCTGCGGCGCCCGTGCGCTCACGCACCTTCGCACCCGCTACCCGTCTGCGACGAACTGAGCCTGCATCAGCGATGGTAGGCTCGCACCGCGTCACGCATGCCTTTGAAACACTGCCCCCCCGCGACTGACCTCAGGCTCGTTGGCCACGCCCCGGCAGCACGAGCGCGCCCCGGTCATTCGTCCGTTCGCATCACCTGGCGCCGGAATTTTGGCTCAAGCATCAACTTGTGCGTGACGTACGTGACCGCCTTAGACGGATCGCGCGCGTCCTTGCCCTGCTTTTCTACTCTTGCCTGGGCCCGCAAGATACCGAACATGACGATGTCGGCACCCACCGGGAAGTCCGAAAGCCACTTTCCGTCCTCATGCGCGACGCTGACTTCAAACGTTTCGACACGGTCGGGCGCGCCGGTTTTCCGGTACAGCGACTCGCAGTTCAGAAACGCGTTCCGGTACCGGTCGCCCGGTGACGGCACGTAGTGCGAGCGCACGGTCGCCGCCAGTGCGATCGGGAAGGCATTCGTGCCGCCCGCGGTCACCAGTTCCCATGCTTCGTCGTACCGTTCCCGTTCGAAGAAGAAGTCCTTCCATGCGATGCGCCGCGTACCGAAGCGCAGCACCAGTTCGGAGGCCAGGAACGTGTCTGATTCGCACAGCGCCCGCAGCGCGACGAGATCGGCCGTCGTGCGCACGTAGCCCGACAGCTTTTTCGCCGACTCGACGACCTCGATGGTGGCGTTGCTGGCATTACCACCCGGCTTGCCCGCCTGCGTGCCAGGACCGACCGGCGTGGCGCCCGAAAGCCCCTGGCCTCGCAGCCCGTTGTGAAGTACCAGCAGCCGAAGCTCCCGTTTGCCGGTGTCGAGCGCCTTCACAAAATCCGGGTCGGAATGCGCGAGGATCGCCTTCAACCGTCCGGGCGCGTCATAACGGCATGCGGTGACATGCTCGGAATCACTCGTCAGCCCGATGTAGGCAGGCACATCGATCGGCTCGATCCGGTTGGCGCGGTTCTGCTGGTAGCGATGCACGAAACGCACAGCACATCCGCAGCCCGGATGATCGCAGACCAGCTCCGGTATCTCCTGCTGGCCGTCGTGCAGCGCCTGCAACGCCTCGACGGTCCATGCTCTTCCCCGTTGGTCCAGTGCGGACCGCATCCTGATTCCCTTTCCCATCGTTTTGCATCTTTTACTGTCAGGAGCATGCATGTTATCCCAACAGGCAGCCTGCGTGCGCGCATCGCCCATGCCGAAATCGCAAAAAATCCGGGGGCGTTGCGGCGTGACCGGCGAGCCCGAGCCTGGGGCAGCGCCAGGCGCAACCGGCCTGCATGCGGATCAGATCACCCGACGCACACAAACGGCCGCGTGATCCATCCAAATACCTAATTGGCACGCCGGATTCAGGCAACGACATGCATCGTTTGCAGAAAAACGGATCCCGCGGGCCGCGCGGCTGCCGCGGCGCCCATGCCGAATTCAGCTTTGACCTATCCCGGGCATATGCATTTCGCATGCGAAGACGCCCCCGCTGGCACGCCGAGGTGTGACGCCGTTGCAACAGTGGCGGGTCGTCCGACGCCAGTTCGTTTCGCGCAGGCTGGATGGCGGAAACGTCCTCACGCATGTGTAGCCCGCTAGGGCCCTCGGGAAAACCCTCCGCACCTCATCAGCTCGCGCGCCGCTGTTTCGCTGCATATGCATCCGTCACCGTGCCGACCGACCGTTGCAGCACGCAGCCCTTGATGCCGTGCGTCGTTGAATCTCCGCGGCACAATCCGCTGGTTGTAAGCAACGCAGGGCAGCTCGCGTTGCGTCGTCCCGGATCAATTTCGGGCGCCTCACGCCGCGCATGCGGCATGACCGGGCTTTCGCGCGGTGCGTCGAGCCGCGTTCCGCGTCTCGCCCCTGACGGGCATCAATCCCTGGCGCAACACCGGGCGCCGGTCCACCCGGGACATGGCATCGGCACTGGCTCCCAGGCTCCCGCCCTTGAGCCGCGACCGTAGCCGATCGCGAGCAGGCATCAAGGGGCTCGGGACCGTGTTGCCCGCACCCTTCCCTCGCCTTTTTCCTTGACGCCTGCCCGCGATCGGCTCCTTCAGTCGCACGGGCGGGAACCCGGGAGCCTGGCGGCAGCAAAGCCAACCCCGAGTTCCACCGGGAGGTAGCCAGCCGCAATGGCAAGACACACCTCCTCGCCCGGTTCAGGTCCTCAACCTTGACTGTGGAGATTGCCATGCGACTCGCTTCCTCATTCCATTACAGCTCTCCGATGCTACGCGCCGATGCGCCCCTTTCGGACGATCAGATTCGCCACGTCGCCCCGGCCATCTTCGCGGACGGCAAGCATGAAAGCCGCTCCGAGCGCTACACCTACATTCCCACAATCGACGTGCTGCGCGGGCTGCGCAACGAAGGCTTTCAGCCTTTCATGATCTGTCAAACGCGCGTGCGTGACTCTGGCAAGCGCGAATTCACCAAGCACATGCTTCGGCTGCGCCATGCCGACCGGATCACCGGCGAGGAAGCCGATGAAATCGTGCTGCTGAATTCGCACGACGGCACCAGCAGCTACCAGATGCTCGCCGGCACATTCCGCTTTGTCTGCCAGAACGGCATGGTCGCAGGCGAGAACATCGTCGATATCCGCGTACCCCACAAAGGCAACGTGGTGCAGAACGTGATCAACGGTGCGTTCGACGTGCTCGACGGGTTCGAGCTAGTCCGCGAGCAGAAAGACGGCATGCGCTCGGTAACGCTCGACCGCGAAGAACAGCACGCGTTCGCCCGCTCCGCGCTCACGCTACGGTACGACCCGGCCGACGCCGAAGCCCCGGCGCCCATCAGTGAAAGCCAGCTACTCGCCCCGCGCCGTTTCGCGGATCGCCGCGACGATCTCTGGACTGTCTTTAACCGGGTGCAGGAAAACCTGACCAAGGGTGGCCTGCATGGCCGCTCCCGCTCGGGCCGCGCGATGTCGACGCGACCCATTACCGGTATTGACCAGAACGTGAAGCTCAACCGAGCGCTGTGGATGCTCGCGGACGCAATGCGCCAGATGAAGGCGTAACGACTGCTACGGGCGGCGCATCCGCGTCGCCCTGCTGTTCGGTTTTGCGCCATGACGTCCGTCGGGTCACGTCCTGACGCATCCGCACCTTACTGACCCGGCATCTTCCTTCCTACTATCAGGAGCCGATCATGCAAGCCCAATCTGTTGAAACCGTCACATCTGCCGCCGCAGCGGCCGCCGCGCTCGAAACGAACTTCGGCAATGAGCAGCCGGTCGTGACGGTGCCGTATTCCAGTCTGCAACGCTCACCATTGAATGTGCGCACGAAGCCGCCATCCGGCATCGATGGACTGGCCGCCAACGTTCGCGCCAAAGGTTTGTTGCAAAACCTCGTAGTCCACGAAATCAAGGGGGCGCGCGGAAAGCACCGCAAATATGGCGTGTGCGCGGGTCAGCGACGCGAAGCCGCGCTCGATCTGCTGTTCGAGCAGAAGCACATCGCCGCCGACTATCCGGTACCGGTACGCATCGTCAGCGAAGGCGAAGCGCTCGCCATATCGCTGATCGAGAACAGCGAGCGCGAAGGACTTGACCCATTCGATGTGTTGCGTGCGTATCGGATGCTGGCCGACGAAGGTCGCAGCGTCGATTACATCGCCGCGCTCTTTTCAGCGTCGCCCATTACCGTCAAACGGCGTATGAAGCTCGCCAACGTGTCGCCCAAGCTACTGGCGCTGCTGCGCGAGGATGCAATCACGCTCGACCAGCTTGCCGCACTCGCGCTCGCGGACGATCACGACACGCAGGAACATCTGTGGTTCGAGGCCAACGAGTGGCAACGTCAACCGCACTATCTGCGGCAGGCAATCACCCGAGCCGAGATCGATGCGAGCCGAAGCCGCCTCGTGCGCTTCGTCGGCCTCGCCGCCTATGAGGCAGCGGGCGGTTACGTGCGCCGGGACCTCTTCAGCGACGACGAGTATGCGGGCTATATTACCGATGCCGACCTGCTGCAGAACCTTGCCGCACAGAAACTCGACGCAGCGGCCGAAACACTGCGTGCCGAAGGTTGGGGTTGGACGGAAACGCGTGTCGAACGCGACGTGCTGGAACTGAACCGTTACGGCAGACTGCGCCCTGTCCATCGTCCCTACACCGACGAGGAGCAACGCGAACTCGACGCACTCACCGCGCAGCAGACCGAACTGAGCAACAAGCTCGATGCATTGGCGGAGGACGACGAGGACGCCTATGACGAAGCCGGACGCCTCGATGCCGAAAGCGATCAGGTGGAAGCCGCAATCCGCGCGCTCGAAAGCCGTGCCATCGCATGGGACGCATCACAGATGGCCGAGGCCGGTGCGTTTGTGATCGTCGGCCCGCAGGGCGAACTGGTCATCGAACGCGGTCTGGTGCGGCGCGAGGACAGCGCGGCACTCGATGCAGCAGGCGCGGCCGTGAGCGGCACACCCGCCGCCGACGGGCCGGATACGGCGGACGCCCCAGCGAAGATCAAGCCAGTCCACAGCGCGACGCTCTGTCAGCGGCTCACCGCGCATCGCACCGCCGCCATCCACGCGGAACTGATTGCGCAGCCCTCCGTGGCGATCGCTGCCCTGCTGCAGCACTTAATTCCGCAAGCAGTGCCCGAGTGCTACGGCCACGCCTGCGCACCGCGCTATCTGGCACTCTCTGGAAACAACAATCGCGATAGTCTTCTGCGCTCGGCGGACGACCTACCCGAGAGCCCAGCATGGAACGCTCTCGAAGGGCAGCGCGCGCGGTGGATCGAGGAACTGCCGGCAAAACGTTCTGACCTGCTCCCTTGGCTAATCCAGCAAGACCCCGGCACGACGCTGCGCGATCTGCTCGCCTTTTGTACCGGTACGCTGCTCGACGGCGTCG
Organism: Burkholderia reimsis; assembly: GCF_003294055.1. Lineage (NCBI taxonomy): Bacteria > Pseudomonadati > Pseudomonadota > Betaproteobacteria > Burkholderiales > Burkholderiaceae > Burkholderia > Burkholderia reimsis. The sequence continues at coordinate 151,824 of NZ_QMFZ01000015.1, read as the reverse complement.
CGGGCGAGGAAAAGCCGCTTGCCGTCAATGCGCTCGCGGATGCGCTGAACGTCGATATGACCAAGTACTGGAAGGCAACTCGCGCCACGTATTTCGATCATGTCAGCAAGGCTCGCATCGCCGAGGTCGTGTCTGCCGCCGTGTCGCCGAAGGTGGCCGCCGATCTCGCAAAGATGAAAAAGGCCGACGCCGCTGCCGCCGCCGAACTGCGCCTCGCCAACGTCGTATGGCTCCCGGAAATCCTCACCGACCGCGACACCCCGGCCATGCCGTCGTGGGCTGTCCGCGAGGACAACGAGGATGAGGATGAGGATGAGGACGACGCCGGTACCGGGGAAGATGGCGGCGCTGCAGAGGGCGACGACGATGCTGATGCTAAGCCGGATACTGGCGATGGCGACAGGCACGTCAACAACACGGTTAGCACGCAAGCGCCTTCCGCTACCCGCACCGGGCAGCCGCCGTGGCCCTTCCCAACTACCAATACGCTGAACTCGGCGCAAGCTGACTCGCGCACCGAGTAGCATGGCCACCGTGCCTCAGAGCGCGACAGAGCAGACGGCAGCGCACTTCAGGGCCTGCCGTTTACTGACCTGCCCTGCGCCGCTTGGCTAACCGTACCCGACGGGTGGTGCCCTGACCGCCCGTCCCCCCAACCACTCGCAACCAGCAACATCAAGCAGAGGACCGTTGCGCTCGCCAACCATAGACACCGCATCGCACGTACAAAACGTCGTTCCATCGCCGTCACCAGCATGTCCACCACTTTCTCGAACCGGCCGATCGTCTCATCCAGCCGCTCACGCTGTTCGCGCCCCGAAATTGCCGCCGCACCGATCATCCGATTGCCGGTCGAGCGCACAACCTGACTGGTCAGCCGCGCGCTGAGCGCTGTCAGTGTCGCCTCATTGAGATTCGCCAACGCTTCCCGGTACCGCGCCTCATGCTCCTGAATCAGGTTCTCCGCCACCGTGATAGTCGCCTTGCATCGCTCAAGCGCGCTGCGGTGTTGTTGCATCAACGCATCGTTCGCGCCACCGATTTCCCGCCGAGCCGCTTCGAGACTGCCCTCGCTTGCCCATCGAATACGCTCCGGCATTGCCTCATACAGACGCGCGTAGTATTCGAGCACCGCGATGATGGACCAGAGCGCGTCGTTGTCCTGTAGATTCAGGACGCCCGATACCCGGCGCATCCGGGCCAGACTCGTGTCGTCCGGAACCTCGCCGGATACCTCCTGAAACAGGCGGATCAGTGGCTCGACTGGCCGCCTACGGCTCATCATCGGTACCGGCGTTATCGATCATGGTCGAGAAGATCATGTCGCACTGCGCTCGCCAGCGCAGCAGTTCTGCGCGCTCGCCGATGTGCATCGTCTCCGACGCGACGCGAATCGACATCCGCTGACTACGCAGTTCGTCTGCGACGCGATCCGCCAGATCCGGGAAGTCGAGTGTGCGTCCCCGTGCTTCGATCGTTTTGCGCAATTGCGACGCCTGATACAGCGTGAACTTGTCCGGCGTGCCGAAATAACCGTTGCGCACGACATGGATCGTCGCCTCGGGAAATGTCGGACTGAACGCGCGCAGCAGTTCCAAACTGTCGCGCTGCCGGTTGATCACCCACAGGACGACGAGTTCGCGCCTCAGTTCGCCGAGCGTACTGGCAAGTGTCGCGCCAAAACGGGTAATCCCCGTTTGGCTGCGCGCCGCCGTGTTGACAACAATGGCTGCGTCCCGGCGTTCGTCAATGAAGTTGACCAGACCGATCCAGCCTTCGGCTTCGTCCAGGCTGTAGGCAACGCACGGTACCTCGTCCTGAATCGCTTTCATCACATCGGGATTGGACGTATCGGTTTCGACCAGCGCGACAGGAAAATCACGGCGCTGGAGGTAGTCGGCCAACGCGAGCGAGACAAAGCTCTTGCCCACACCGCCCTTGCTGCCGCCCACCAGATAGATTGGGTAAGTCGTCGCCATACGCATCCTCTACAGGTTCTCGGTGTCCGGCGCAATCTCGAACGAGAATGCATCCTGAATCAACATGCCCCCCGAATTGGTCGTCGCCCTTCGTCTATCCTTTCGGTCTCGATTCTCTGTTTGATCGACAGTCGGTGGTCTCATTTGCTTCGGCTTCTTGATTCGCGGTGACGCAGTAACCTGACCCGGCGAGGCGGCTCTTTCTACATGCCCGGCCTTGTGATCTTTCGCTACGCGCTGCATCGCGTAGCGCAAAGTGCTGGCGCTGATGTCGACGCCCTCTTCTGCCAGTTGCTGAACGATTTCTTCGAATGTGTAGCCCTTCTGTTGCGCGCCGTTGATCTGCGGCCGCATTGCATTCACCGCCTCACGCACAGTGACATGATGCTCGTGTGCAGGCTTTGGTGGCAGCGCGTCGAGACGGCGAGCTACCGCGTCCCATTGCGCTTGGGTATAGTGCTTTACGACCGGCATGATCCCCCTCGACACACTGCCTTAATACCATCTTGCTTATGGTAGAGATGGCCGTCAATGCCCGAAAACGAGCCGAACTTCGCACATCGGATCGCACAAGAATGGGCCGGAATTGCACGGCATCACAAAATATTTTTTGTCGTCGCGCCGAGGCAACACGAACTCGCGATCGACGATGCCTTAAGTAGAAAACGACAATTGGAATCGGATGAATCTGATCACGTGAGCGAAGATCGTGGAGCGAGCCTCTGTATTCGACCGATGCGAATTGCTCCGCATCCGTGCTGCTGCCTACTGGTTGAGTTCGTGCTCGCACTGATGCTGTCACGTGTTCAATCAGTCGTTTCCGTTGCACCGTGTATGACGGATCCGATCGCTCATGTCGCTCACAACACTTCGTTTTTCTACGTCACCTGGCCAAAGGATTGACATGACGCAACCCGTGCTGTCTGCGGTTTTTTGCTTACATGCGGATCGTCTTGTTGCGCGAGACGTGCACCCTTCCCTCGCGCCGTGGACGCGTCTTTTTGCAGCCACCGCTCAATCTTTCTGCATGAGCACACCGCGTCGCGCGTGGTATTTGACAAACGGCAAGATGAAAGGACAAAAGACAAAGGACGGCAGGATAGGCTTGCGCCGATTTTTGGCACCATTGCGATGCTCCTCGAAAAATCACGTCCGATCCCATGTCCCACGTTCGACCTGCTGAATTTTTCGAAGTCGAGATCGCTCGTTCACGGCGTAGCAGTCTATATTGGAAGGAGGGACAGTCGACACATCACATTTCCCCGCGGAGCCCTTCATGTCGGCAAAGGGGGCATCCTGATCGGGGCGACAGTCTGGAGGAATATCCCGTGGAATTTCTCAAACTCGCGATCATCTTTGGTACCGTCATCGCGATTGCAAAAGGCATTCAGCTTTTTAGTCGTCACTCGCGACACCAGTACGGTTACAGCTTCTTCACGGCACGTGGGTTTTGGCTTGCCGCAGTCGGTATCAATCTCACATGGTGGGGATACGTCGGATGGGGAACCGCACTACTGCATCACGAACCGACGTGGACGGGCCTCGCTCTCATGACCATGGGGCTTGCGGTAGTCGTCCGGTTGATCTACGAAAACGTCAGGAACACGGCGCCCATTTTCGGCATTCCCGGGTCGATCCTGCAGCTTGTGCTGTTTTTTCCGGTGGCAATCTACGGCATCCCGCTTCTCGCGATCACGTTCCTGTTTCTGCTCGCCCTGACATTCAAGGTCGGGCCAGCGTGGTTTTTCGATCGCGAATGAACCCCGCGACTTGAGATGGCAGTCTCAAGTCGCGACACAACGGGCAATATCCTCGGCACTGTTCAAGCTTGCCGCCAACCGGCGGCCGACGGATTATCCGGGGTCCAGCGTAGAAGACCGCGTCGCATGTGGCAAAAAAGGCGCCGCGTACCCAACCAGGCGCGAACTTTCCATACACCCGGGATTTGGCTCGCAAGTACGATAGCTGTCGATCCGCGGCATGATAACGACAGCCATCGTCGCCCTGACCGTCAACGTTCCACATCCTGCCTGGCGTCGCCTGAACGCTCGAAGGTATCTGGCAGCTGACGATCCGGCATCTCGCTCCTGTCATCCGGCACACGTCCTACCATTGGTCGATCTCGTTGCACCGGCATGGACCCAACGAAGTACGCCATTTCAATGGCCATCGCGCGATCCTCGCGGACACCCGACCTCGCCATTGCGTACGCAATTTCTCGCCAGGCGGTAAATACTCCACCTTGCGCGACCCATACCGCATCGCGCTGAGCATCGGTCGGCATTGATTTCCAGTACCTCGGCGTTTCGCCACGCGCAACCATATGGACGACGGGCTGCTTCGGGTAGCGCTGCGCCACGCCGCGAACCCGCCGAGGCGTCGCATTTGCCTCGACACCGTGCTCACGCAGCTTCTCCGCAAAACGCTCACGCCATCGCTGAAGATCCTTATGGCGGGGATTCAGGCGATGGCCGTCCGGACCACGTACCTGTACGCTCAGATGCACATGCGGATGCGCTTCGTCATTGTGCGCGGCGAAAACGTATGCCCTGCCGTCGCCGAACTCAAGTGCCGCGAAATCTCGTGCCGCATCGCGCACTGCTTTCCGATCCGTTCCCGGTGGCATAGACAGCAGGATGTTGAAAGTCTCGCGGCGCTTGCTGGTCTCGGGGATGCCCCACCCGCCGAGTTGCCAGGTCTTCACGAGATCGCTCACCGCATCCTTGCCTTCAATACGGTCACCGTTCTGATCCTCCAGTTCGATCCGGCCGTTACGAGAGATATAGCGCAGATGTCGGCGTACCGCTCCCATGCCCTGCGCACTCGCCGCCTTGTTGGTGATCTTGACCATGACTTCCGGGGAGCGCCCCAGCGTGCGGGCGACCTGCGCGCGCATGCGAGCGGCAGCGTCGCGAATGCCCACATGTGAGAGCCGCGACGCTTGCGCATGTCGTAGCGGATCATGAAATAGGCGGTCACCCCAGTTCACGAGCATCGCGTCGATGTAGATTTTCGGGTATGGCATGTCAGCGGCTCCATCGATCGAGGTTCGCGCGCATGATCGCGGCCGCCGTACGCAGGTGTTCGTCAACACGCTTTCGCAATTCCGCCCATTCGGACACCAAATCTCGACGCACTGGCTCGGTTTCGTCGGCGCGTGCGAGTTGACCCAACAACCGGCCGATCTCAGCAAGTCGCCGGTTCGATTCGAATAGCGCATTCAACTCGCGCTCGCCCAACTGCGGTTCCCGGGTCAATTGTGCCCGAACCAGCGACACGATCCAGCGATTACTGCGCAGGCCCATTGCTGTGGCGCATCGTTCAACCGCATTCAACTCCGCACTCGTCAGTCGAATTTCGATGCGATGATGCCGCTCCCCAACGATCGGTCGAGGCAAGCGCCACATAGTCGTGCCGGATTCGCCGTCCGCATCGTCACGGATGGCCGTTGCGATCAACTGACGCACGCCTTCGCCCGCCGTCACACCTCGGCGAGCACACCAGGCGTCCCAGCGCAACCTGATTGCCCCAAGTTCGACGCACAAGCGCTCGCGCACGACCACGACTTGCCTCAGCGAGACGGTGATGACGGCGACGGCTCGGCTGGCGTGCGCTCGATCCCGCGGGCAGGCGTGCGTTCGGGCGCGTGATGCTTGCGACGATCCCGCCCCGATGGCGCGTTCGGATCGAATACTTTCGGCGTCGGGACTGGAACGCCCTCGCGCTGGAATGCCTCGAGCATGCGCTCAGCGTGCTGCCGCACACGGGTAACGGAGCGCTCGCTGAAACCCTGTTCGCGCATGGCGGCCGTCAGCACGGCGACATGCAATGCCCGTTCGCTGCCCAAATGGCGCGCATCGTGATTGCCGTGCAGCTCTGCCTCGTCGACTGGAGCACCGAGAGAATCTGTAGATCGGGCGTGGCCATCCTGCGGATGGTCCGGCTTCTGCGCGACTGCAACGTCATGGCCCCGCTGCATGACCTCTACCTGCCAGGTATTGCGATGCACGGCCTTCTCTTCTTCACCGATCACCCTTCCTTCCTCATTCAGGATCGGCATTCGCACGGTGACAAGCCGTTTGCCGAGATTTTCGAGCGTCACCTGCTGCCCGATCTCGGCATTCGCCTCGCGGACCGCACGCTCGAGATCGACACCCCACACCACCTGATCAACGCCCGCCACATCGCGAAACACGACGTAGTACGAGTCGCTGCGCGCTGGATTGTGCTGATACGGGGCGCCGCCATGCTCACGCAGTTCTCCAACGTATCGCCGCGGGAGATCGGCTTCGTCGTTTGCAGCACTCTGGCTGCCTTCAGGAATAGGCGGTTCCGATGCCGACACACGGACCGATGTGGATGGAGAGTTTGGGTCGCCATTCGAGCCTACGTCGACTCGGGGCGCGCTTGAAACCATAGCCGGATTATCTGCGCGAGCTGGCGCGCTCGTGGCAGTTGGCGCCCCGACCTGCTCGACCACCGCGATGCGATTGTCCAACCTTGCCTGCCGTGCATCAGCCAGCCGCGCCAGATCTGCCGCTTTCGGCTCGTAGCCGTTCACTTCAATGCCAAGCAATGTGCCCTGCAACCACACCTCCGTACGAAACACCTCGTGGCCCGACACACGAATGCGCCGCCACGATTTCGCGTGCACCATGTCAATCATCGACTCGACCACATCCGGCCGGTTGTGCTCGGTGACGAGGTATGGCCCTAAATCTTCGAACGCGAGCTGATACGGTGCGTCCTTCAGGAAATACTGATTGCCCGCGCGCAAGTAGCGCTTGCGTACGCGTTCGGGCGGTTGGTCGAGCGGCATACTGGTCGCTTCCATGTCGGCCGGCGCCCCGCTCGGCGATCGCGTCTCGGCCCTCTGCAGCGTGGTGGCATCGTCACGGATTGCCTGCTCCCGCAATCGTGCCCGAGCGGCATCGAACTCACGTCGGCGTCGAGCCGATACGGCAGCTATTGCAGCCGATTCCAGCCTGCTCCGACGTTCGTCCGACGTAGCCGGTCCGCCACTGTTGATCGGCAAATCCTGTTCGATCACGTTGATAACCGGATCGGCATCGCCCGGGGAAGTTCTCAGAGCCATGTAGCACCTCGCATTCTAGAGATCGGCGTTGAATGTCGACGCTATCCTGGTGTGCCTTATCTGTCAGGCATTGAACCGGCTTCGCGCGACGCTTCCTGTTCCCGCGACTTTTCCAGTGCGGCCGCACGCGCTTCGCGGATGCGCGTCCAGGATCTCGCCTGCAACTGATCGAGCATCGCCTCCAGATTGGGGCTGTAATTCAACTCACGTGCCGACTTCTTCAGCGAACCCACCATACGTTCGAGCAGATCGCGCGCCCGGTCCCACGGATAGACCTTCGCGTGGCCCCCCTCATAACCCACTTGCAACTCGGATCCGTTCAGCCGGGAGTTTTCATCCATCCATTTCAGACGGTCGGACACAAACGTCATCCGATCTTTGCGGTGGAACACGACACTGCGTGTCGCGACTTCCTGGATCAGGTAGTGTTCCGTGTTGAACACCTCTCCCCGATAGGGGCCGCCGTTTTCGCGCGGCGCGCCTAGCCTCAGCGGTGAGCCAAACCGATGCTCCGCGAGCGCCTTGACCTCATTTGGAACGTCACCAACGCCAAACAGCGGCTCGCCGATTGGCGGACGCGTCGACGCAAATCGAGGCAGATCGGCAGCCGATGGCGCCGCAACCGGCAGAACGTCAGGCGGAGAGTCCACCGTGAGTGATGCCGAGCCAGATGCACGATCCGTTGCCGACACATCCGGCGTCGCCTGTTTCGGTGCACCGCGCTTTGAGGGCCGACGACGCGACGCGCCGTCATCTTCTGCCAGCAGTTTTTCCTTGACGTTGCTCATTTTTCCGCTCTCCTCATGCTCATCGAACTCACCCACGCTCACACCGGATTCTGTGGAGATTTCCGATTGACCATCTGCCCTTGCAACAGAACGCACCATGGCACGCAGGTATTCACCGACCACTTCAGATCCGCTCAGCACCACCATGTCGCTGAAGTCGTTCGGCACCAGGTCGTGGATGCGCGCATCTGTGGCGAACCGCGGCCAAACCAGATGCGCCCTGGCATCTTCCGCCGCCCGCCGCGCCTGCGTCTCGCCACTACCCAGTTCACCCAGCACGATCAGTTCCGTAGCGGGATACTGTTCACGCAAACTCTGCGCCACCAGTCCCAGGTTCCCGCTAGACAGTGCCGCTGTCGCGAACCAGCCAGTGGCTCTTGAAGCCGCCAAAGCCGTCGCCATACCTTCCGCGATTAGAACCCGCGAGGGTGCGCTGGCCGGAACCCATATCGGCTCCGTCGTCCAATGTCCCCCTCGCTTCGCGCCGCCAGCTAGGGACGATTTGCGCCCGTGTTCGTCGATCAGTTCGAGCGTCGAGATCGATCCATTCCAGACCGGCACGATCAAAACACGTCCATTCAGCGGTACTTCCTCACTGGCCGGCAGGTAGCCAAGTAGCGCACGCAGTTCAAGTGCATCGAGCTCGCGCAGCGTGTATGTAGGTTCAAGGCGCTTACGTACAAGATAGGGATGGTCCGGGCCGACTGGCCTCGCCCACTGCCAGATCGATGCGGCCTCGTGGGCAACAGCTGCGTGACGGGCGTGCAGTTGAGCTTCCTGCCGTGCGCGCTGAGCCAACACCGCGGGTGGCGCCGCGAGTATCGCGGTCGTGCGATCCGGATAATTCGCCCGCTTCAGATCGAAGCCGTGCTGACGCGCCTGCCAGAAAAGCGTAGCGAGTGTCTTGCCACCCGAGGCACTGGCCGAGCGCCATGTGGTCCGGGCCGCACGCTCGTTGTAGTTGGCTGCGGTCCGGCTCCACGCGTCCCAGATTTCAAAGCCTTCGTCACCGAATCCTTGCTTGAGCGCGAACGCCATGTCGACCCAAGTCTGGTAGTCGTCAGCCGGAATGACGGCAAGCGCTGCTCGTGCACGGTCCGCATCAAGCACATTGGGTATCATTGCCGGGCTCCCACGACGGGCGGACCGCTCACGGCCACCCGGCGCGCCGGTTCAACAAAATCGAGTTCAGCCACATCAAGATCGCTCACGCTAAGGCAACGTCTCGCCTGCTCAACCTTGCTTGCCGGCACACCCAGCAGCATGAAATGCCGCTCCACGTATGCCACAGCCTCCTCCTCGCTGATGTCTGCGAGGTTCGTCGGCAGATCACGCGGATTCCACGCCTGCAATACTTCCAGGTACTCGTGCGGAAGATGGATGAGCCCCGCGCCCTCCGGGTCGAGCTCAACAGGATGCAGGTCACGCAATCGGCGCTCGACCACCGCAGAGAAATGCGCCATGTTCAGGGCGGGCACGGACGGCGCGGGCACGACGCGGGACGCAAACTCGGGATCGCGCCAATAGCAAATCTTGTCGGCCAAAATCGGCTTGGTGTTTTCGAGCAAGATGATTTCCTTATCTCGCTCCAGTTCCTTCAACTCCTGGGGCAACAGCAACGGCCGACGCTGTTCGGATACGCTTTCGCTCGAGCCACCCCGGCCGCCGAAGAATGCGTTCGGGCGGCTCACGCTGCGCGACTGGTCCGTGAACGTACCGAGCATTTCCGAGTATTCGTTGGCGTCCTTCTGCTCGCGCGGTGCATAGAGGATCTGCATCGCGTGGTTCGTGATGATGGTACGGGCATCGGATCGCCCGTAAACGGATTCGAATTGCGCGATCGATTGCACGATCGACAGCACGCGCAGGTTGAAGCCCGGCATATAGGCAATCGCGCGCGGAAGAATGTGGATCTTTCCGATTGCTGTCATCTCATCGAACAAAAGCAGGCACTGGAACTTGAGTGTCGGATCGGCTTCGGGCAGTTGCTTCGTGTTCAGGTTGATAATCTGCGAAAAGAGCAGGTTCACGATCAAGGCCGCTTCCGACAGATGGTCGGGCGTGACACCGATATAGATGGAAATACGTCGGCGCCGCAGATCACGCGGATCAAAATCGCTCGCGCTCGTTGCTGCGTCGACAATCGGGTCGGACCAGATCGTCAGCGGCGCATTGAAGGTCGCCAACACGCTCGCCAGCACCTTGTCGTCATTGGACAGGAAGCGATTCAGTGCATCCACGCATTGTTGCGAGAGCAAGCCACGATGCCGGACCAGCGCTCGCTGCAAATAGGTTTTGACCGGCATGCCATTGCCCGACGACTGCCGCAGCACTTCGCCCATCGTGACGGGAAAATCGGGAGTCGACGCATCCTTGCCGGCCCGGTGTGCATCGCGCCATTCGCACAGCAGAAGCACGATACCGAGGAACAGATTTCGCGCCTGATCTTTCCAGAAGTCGTCATGGCCGCCGGGTGGGTACAGTGCATAGCCGATCGCGAGAATGTCGCCCACCCGGAACAAGCCATCGGAGATCGCCGACAGCGGGTTGTAGCGGTGTGTCCGGCCATCTTCGGCAAACGGATTGAACAGATACACATGCTGCCCATGCGCGCGGCGAAAGCCGGCTGTGGCCGCATAGTTTTCCTGCTTGATGTCGAGCACCACCACCGAATCGGGAAAGGTGAGAAGATTCGGGATGACTACACCGACACCCTTGCCGGAGCGGGCAGGCGCAGCAAGCAGCACGAACTGCTGACCTGCAAACCGCAGATAGCGGCCGCGCCATACCCCCACGACAATCGCAGGCGACGTATTGAGAGGGGCACGCGTCGTCATAGCAGCCCTGCCTGCCGGATTTCCGACTCGTTCGCAAACCGCGCACTGCCATAGAGACGACGTCGATGCGAGCTCGCCCATAGCGCATGGAAGCCCAATACCGAACCACCCAAGGACACGAGTACACTGAACAGCGCCGCCCCCACGAGCTTGCGCCCGACGCTCGGCATCATCCCGTCTCGCCACGTCAGCGCGGCATCGAGCCAGCCCCACATTCCCGCATGCAGCGGATTAATGCGCAGGCTGGCATAGAGGAGGAACGACGCGAACCAGAGCGACGCTGCCAGTCCCGCCATCAGACAAGCCAGCGCGACCAACGTCACGACCGCCGTCCGAATATGCTGGCGCAAAGGCGAAGATGGATGATCCATGGCCGCCCCCTATACAAACGCGGTGCGCGCCTTGCGCCCCGGATCGAACCAGACTTCGGTCAGGCCCCAGCGCCTGCCGGTCTGCTCACCCTCTGCGTCGAACACCGGACGTGACTCCATGTGCGCGACGACATCGACTGTCAGGAACAGCAGCCTCTTGAGTGCGGCATCGTCCCAGGCGGCGGCCTCCGGATGTTCCTTTGCCATCAGCGCGAATCGCTCGATCGCGACGGTCACATTGGGCGCGTGATAGCTCGTGATCGACCCTGCATGCCCTGTCGTCAGAAGCTTCAGGAATTCGTAGGCTTCGGCACCGCGCAGTTCGGCCAACAGCACGCGATCCGGGCGCATGCGCATCGCGCTTGCAATCAGGTCCGCGGGCGTCACCTGCGCGTGGCCATGCCCGCCCTTGCTGTATAGAAGATGCACGCAGTTCTCGACGTGCCGGATGAATAGCTCCCGGACGTCCTCGATCGTCACGATCCGCTCGGTCGCAGGAATCGAGCGGCACAGGGTCTTCATGAAACTGGTCTTGCCGGACCCTGTATTGCCGACCACCGCGATGTTGCGTTTTCCCGTGACAGCGTGCTCGAAGAAGGGAACCCAATCATGCTCTTCCAGGCATTGGACGAGATTGCGGTCTTCTGCGGACAAGTCCGCCAAAGCTGAGTCGAGCCCGTCCGGCCTACGCCATACCGTCGCATCGAACAATCCCTCGTCGCGACACGCATCGAGCGTCTTCTCGTCTGGGGACGGGCGGCGGATCGTGACCGACACCGTCCGCGCCGGCACGACCGGCGGAACCACGATCTGGATACGCGCGTCGTCCGGCAACAGCGCCGATAGAATCGGATGCTGCGACGATACTTCCTGGTTGGTCAGGGTGGCGACCGAGATCGCGAATGACATCAGCCGCTCGAAATCGAGATCGGCGTAGTCGTGGCCGTGCCAACCGACCGAGTTCTCGGTCAACACGCGCTGCGGCCGATTGATCACCAGTTCAGTCACGTCGGGATCGTCGAGCAGCGGCGCGAACGGTCGCATCAGTTCGCGCACGGATGCGTCCTCGGGTAACCGAGCCAGCACCACGCCGCGCGACGCATCCAGCAGGGGCGAGTGAGTCATCATCGTGTGCCCTCCGGCTGCAGGGCATACACCGAGCCGAAGTCGAGATCGCGCGCAATCACGATCGTGAACTCTGCGCCCTGGTTCTGGGTGAGCGTCGGTGGAATACCGATCGTGCTGTCGAGCACGCGCGTGGCCATGTCGTTGCCCTGCTGTTGTGTGCTCTGGAACACCACCGATCCGTTGGTGTTGCCGCCGCGCGTCGACAGATAGCCAATCGCGTCCTGGGTAACGCCAAGCAGCATTGCTGCACCAATGCGCTGACTCCAGTGGTTGTCCACGTAGCCGTCGATGCCCATGCGGCCGAGTGCGTCGGCCGCCGGCGAATCGATCTCGACCGTGACACCGTTGGGTGTCTTGATACGGGCCGACAGCACGAATACCCGCTTCTGTCCCGGAGACATGTTCGAGCGATACTGGCTGTTGATCTGCGATCCTCGTTCGATCAGCACGACGTTGCCATCGTCGGAATACACGTTCTTAGTCACCGTGCAGGTCGACAAGCCAGCCTCGGTCGAATCAAACGCCGTATCGCCCGCGCAGTCGATCTTGGCGCCCTGCGCAAGCATCAGGCTCCGATTGCCGAGCGTCCCGGCCTGAACACGCGGTGTCACAGTCGGCATCAGCGCCTGGGCAAGCCCGCCCCCCATCTGCCCCGAACCTTGAGCTGACGCGCCTGCACCACCGTTTCCGCCGGCGGTAAGCGGGAAAGGTGCACCACCCGACCCCGGCACGCCTGGCGCCACACCCGCGAGTTCCTGCCCACCGCCCGTTGCAAGCAGCGGCGCATCGTAGTAGCTGCGAGGTGTCGCAGCATGTGCGATATGAGCAGGCGTGACCACACCCAAAGTCGATGCGGGACGCACAGCAACCGCGCTTGCTGGGACCGTGGCCGAGGCTGCGCTACCGGCCGACGACGCGGGCAGATCGTTGAACATGCGTCCCTGGGAAGACGTACCGGCCATCGAATCGCGGCGCGCCTTCGCTTCGGCATCGTGCCGCGTGAGAAAACCGTGTACGGTCCAGACGGCACCCGCCCCAACGATCAGCACGATCACGATAGGCGTCAACCACCAGGCGCGCGGGCGTGCACCACGGTATTGCCCCAACGCTGGCATACCGCGATCAGCGGAAGCATTTGATGCGCCCGCGTTCTGGCCACCTTCAGACTGACGGTCGGAGCCATCGTCTGGCTCAATCACGTTGTGCGGGGTATCGTCATTCATCTCGATGGCTCCGCAGAATGCGCTTCACCCCGTTGACCGTCGTGCCGTCATGAGCCGGCACGCCGTCGATGTCGTATGCGTCATTCCAGATTCCAACGACCTCTCGTGCGAGCCGCAACACGAATCGCTTCGCCACCTCGTGTATGACGATCGTGTCGCCGTCGATGTGCTTGTCGACCACGCTTTCCGTACCGTCGTCGGCCACCCGAAAAATCGCCGGCATGCGGCGGTTGTTCGGGATACGCAGATACGTAAAACGTCCGTCGTCCCATGCCGCGGTCGGTGCGATATCGTCGGAGCTCGGCATCACCTGCATCGAATACCGTGCGTTACGCACGGCTGCCGGCTGCGCCAGACGCTTCGCAACCAACTCGACGTCCGATTCCCTCGACGCCCGCTTCGCCAACTCGTCCGGATAGACGAAAGTCACGCGATACATCACGCGGTCATTGCCGAACCTCGACTTCAGCGGAAGCACCACGAGATCAAAGCTGTAGCTGTGCCGGTCGGTGCGAATTTCGAGATTCGAATCGTGGGCGGCAAGCTGCGGTTTCAGGTACACATCGTGATCGCCCTTGTTCGCCACCACCTGCCAGCCGTCTCGATCTCCTGGCGCGACCACCTGAATGTGCTCGTGGGAACCCAGCGCGATGTGCGTCGCAAAGCCGCGTTGAGCCTCCACGCGCACCACCTCATCGGCTCGATAGATCACCTGGCGAACGCGCGAGTCGCCGTTCCAACCGGGCAGATCAACCGCCCTCGCGCCCCCCACGAACAGCAGGCTCGCCAGCGCGATGCCGAACGGACGCACTCTCATGGTGTGCCTCCTACTGCCGACGCCGACGGCGTATATTCCGCATCTCGGCTATAGGCTGTGACCTTGAAGCCGAACGGATTGGCGATCGCCACACTCTCACGCGTGAACACGGGCGGCCGGTAGGTATAAGCCAGCGTGATCACGAAACGCTGGGTTGGCTCGGCATGGGCTTCGCCATTCTTGAACGACGTCCGCTCGACGTGCACAACCGCATGGCCGGGTTCGTCGGGCGGCAGCGTGACCGAGAGAATCCGGATGCGCCGCTCGACACCAGCCCCCAACTGCCGATCCAGTGCATCGGGACCACTGTAGATGCCACGGTAATCGCGAGCGACGACGTCATCGCTCATCGTGAGCACGCTGTCGTAGTCCATCTGCAGCAGACCCCAGTCATAACGCTCACGTGCACGCACATAAGTCTCGACCCAGTGCTTATCCTGGATTTCCTTCGTATGCACATGGCGGGCGTCGAGCACGTCGATCACCTGGGACTCGCCCGTCAGGCGATCGACCTCGATGGGCAGAGGCACTACGCGATAGAACGGCACCATCACTGCGAGTGCTACCGTGCTCAGCACGGCAATACCAACTGCAGCGTAAGCGACGTGCCATGCACGACGCTCGGAGCACTCCTGCAGGTGCGTCAGCGACGCCTCGATGTCAAGCACGCGGCCATAACTGTGCGAGCTCATGAGTGATCTCCAGCATCCGGCAACGCAGGCTGGTCCGGAGCAGCCGGCACGGTCGTTGGCACGTCAGGCACGGGCGGTACACGATTGACTGGCACGCGGTGCAGGCCGTCCGGCAATACAGGCTTGGGTGGCCCACTACTGCAGGCGGCAAGACTCCAGACGAGGCACCCGGCAAACGTCAACGAACTCAGTATGGTCATGGTGTCGCCTCAGTTTCCGAATGATGCGGGCACCATCTGGTCCTGGAGCCGGTTCGTCTTACCCGCTCGGCTCAGCACCAGTTCACTTTGCTGCTCGGCTACGAGCTTGTCCTCCGTCTCGGCCAGCATGCGAAAGAGCTGCAGTTTGGTCATCTCGTTGCCGACCGCGGTGGATTCGGTCTGAATGCGCGCTTGCAACTCCGCGACGCCCTTCGGGTCCTGCGTCGCGTTGATCTGTTGCGCAAGACTCTGAATCTGGTCCAGCTCCTGCAGCTCGGTCTGGTATGCCTGCAGGCCGAACGCCTTGTCCTGGTAGGGCTTGTTGAGCGTGCGCCGACACACCTGCTGATCCATCCCAGTCTGGTCCTCGCAGTCGTAGATCCGGTTGGCCGAGCGCAATGCCTGCGCACTGCCCGTCAGGCCCGCGTAGCCGCCGTTCTGGATCGCGGTATAGACGCTCTGCCAGTTCGACGGCAACGAGTTGGCGACGACCGGATTGCTCAGAAGCGCGCCGAAGCCGCGTGTGCCGATCGTCGACTGGTAGATCTGCATTTCTTGCTGCACTTGCTGCTTGAGTTGGCCCACGGTGGCAACGGCCTGCACAACGCTCTGCGCGTCGTAAACCGGGATCCCTTGCGCGTGAGCACCGGAGCACTGCGCCGCACACACGAATGCGACAGTGATCCATTTGCTTCGTCCGTTCATGGTCATTACCTCCTGGTCAGCCGGCCTGCTGGCCCAAATTCGCGCGTGCAGCGCGCTGGTAAGCTGGGGTCCCGCCGCCGCCTGACCCAGATCTCCCGCCCGAACCCGTCCGATCACGAATTTCGCCACCGGAGGGCGGGCCTCGTCCGTTACGGCTGAACGCCCGCCCAATCGCCGTGACGAGGCTTCGCGATGCCATGCCGGCCACAAACGCGCCGAAACCCGACAGAGTGGCGCCGCCAGACAAACCCGCTGCAACCGAAGGCAACTGCCAACCGACCGTCGCGAGGAACATCCCGGTCGCAAAGAGCCCAATCGCGGCCGCCGCTGCGGCGGCATCGTCTAGGGAGGCGGAAACGGCTTGCATCAGGGCTGACGAATCGGCACCGGGTGAACCGTCCGTCACGTGGAACGAAGTGAGATCGGCCGAGAACGCCGTGAGCGCCATACCGAGGAAGGCAGCAACCAGAACCTGTAGCAGCGCGTAATTGGCAACCTTCGCGGTCCACGCTTCGAAAAATCGTGCAGTCGGCGCAAACGCAGCGCACGCGATGAAGATCGGGCCTAGTCCGAGCACAAGATCGAGCAGCATCCTCGCCATCACGACCTCGAAGGCCAGCACGATCAAAAAGATGGCCCCACCGAGCGCAGCAATCAGGCCGCAGAGGAAATCCCCAATCGCGGCGGCCAGACCGCTCGGACTGATTCCCTCATGCGTCGCCTTGTTGAAGTAGGCGTCCATCACGAGGTCGACCTGTTGGTCATAGCAATCGAGCGTCTGGTAAATGCTGGTCGCGGCGCCCTGTCCCGTCACGGTGCTGCCGTTGGCCGACCCGCATCCCGGGTTGCCGCCGCCCGTCGTGTTCGCCGCGTTCTGGATGGTCTGGGCCAGCCCGGTCGTCGCGCCGTTGACGGCGGTGACGACCTGCTGCTGGTAGATCCCGGCGCTCAGCGCGAACGCCAGCGTGATCGACACTTTCAGCCCGCGCCAGGCAAAGGCCGGCACCGCCTCGTGGGCTTCGCCACGCACCACCGCAAGACCATAGGCCAGCACCCAGATCGTGACGCCCGTGGTCACAACCGGCACGAGTGCGCCGGAAAGCGCCGACGATACGGCCGTCACGTAGGTCGACATGCCGTTTTCGAGTGTGCCGCCCACGGCGGTAAAGAGGCCGCTCATCGCGCACCTCCCGACCCGGGTGTCGGCGACAAGCGCGAGTTCGCATGAGCCGCCCGGCGCTTGGCGAGTCGCTCATGAAAAACGGGTAACCAGTCTTTCGGCATATCTCCGACTTCGGCACGGATCGCATCGAGCAACTCGACATTATCGGTCGTGCCGGACAGGACATCGAGCACATCGCCAAGCCCTGCGAGATCGAGTCGGCCGATCGCGGAGCGATGGCCCTGCTTGACGAGGAACAAGCGGCTGCTCTCGCCCAGGTTGCGCACGATATTGAATTCGGCTTCGGTCAGCTTGAAGCCATGCACATAATCGTCGTAGTCGGCACGTGGATTCGGCAGGAAGAAAAACGTCGCACTCTGCTCGATCAGCGCACTGGCGATTTCGCTTCGCAATACGTCGGCCGGTGACTGGGTATCAAAAATCCCCAGCCCGTTCTGCTTGCGAATCGTCTTCTGTTTGTTCTTGGCAAAATCCGTGAAGACTCGGTCCCCGAGCCGCTTCCAGAACTCGGTCATCACATAGATGAAGCGTCGGCCGTCGATCAGGTTTTCGGTCCGATGCAGGAGGTACATCGTCACCGGCGTCGACACCTCGGGATCGTCCAGCAGCTCGGTGTCGTCGAAACCAAACAGTTTCGCGTGCGCCAGATCGATACGATCCGCCGGATTATCGAGTACCCACCCCAGACGTCCGCCCGCGCACCATTTGGCCAACCGAGCATGCAGGCTATTTTCGCCCACGTTCGGTAGAAGCTGCCGCACCATCGACAGACGGCGCAGTGGCTTGTCCATACGCGCGACCTCTCGCACGGCACGTGAGATGTCGAGTTCGTCCTTTGCAGACAACGTCTCGCCAACGTCGACGAGTTTGCGCACGAGGCGCTCCCAGAAATCGATCACCGGCTCATCCGGTGCCATCTGGAACGGATTCAGACCGGTGGGCTCGCCGCGGCGGAACACGGTATAGGTACCGCCCATCGCACGAATCGCGATCTCCGTGCCGCGATCCTTGTCGAACAGCACCGCCGTAAGGTCATACTTGGTCGCCATCGCGAGCAAGAACAGCTCGAGCACCGTCTTGCCCGCTCCAGCCCGGCCGATGATCTGCGTGTTGGCGAGTGCCTTCTCGTCGAGTGAGTCGTGCTTATCCGGTGTCGCGTGAAAGTTCAGATAGAGCGGCTGACCGCTGGGTGTCTTGACGATCGTGATTGCCTCGCCCCACGGATTGCCTTCGCGCTTGCCAGTCGCGAAGTTGTGCAGGCTTGCCAGACCGCAAAAATTGCGCGACGTGAGCTTCGCTTCGCGCGGCCGGTAGCGCCAGTTGGCCGGTAGTTGCGCAAACCAGGCCGCATCAGCCACGAGATCGATTAATGCCGTCTGGAACCCGGCGTCGGCCAGTTGCGTTCGTGCCTTCGCGATGCTTCGAGACACTTCATTCAGCGAGTCGCCGAGCACCGCCAGCGAGTAGTGATACTCGCCAAGAACAAAATTTCCGTTGATCAGGTCATCGAGCGCGCGGTCGATGCCGTCGACCTGGGACAGGGCAACGTCCTCACCGGCGATAAGCTGATTGCGCTGCCGCTCCAACGCCTCCTTCGCCGTGGGTTTATCCAGAATCGTGAAGCTCTGCGTCTCGATATATTCGAAGTCGCCGTACAGCAGGCCATTGAGCATGCCCGGTTCGGTGTCTTCCGGATAATCCTTGAGGTCGAGCATCGCCGCGAACCGCGTTGCCGTCGGCATGCGAATCTCGATTTTTTCGGCACCCACAAAGAGCCGCGAAATCGGCAGCGCCTCGCGAATCGTGCCGGCTGGTACGGGCTCAGATTCCCAGACTCCGTTGACCAGATAGCCCAGCAGTTCCAGCGCTGACGAATAGCGGCGCGAAGTGGCCACAATGGGACTCGGCCGGCGATACACACCGAGCGCGACCGGTTCATAGGGTTTCAGGCTCGCTTCGACCTGAGCGGCGAGCTCCGACATCATCTTCAGTGCGTCGAGTTGATCGCGCCGGATATCGTCGCGCGTGCGGCGTGCCACACGGCTGAAGACACGTCCGAGGCGGGTGCGGTTTGGCCGGTAGACCACCGTCAGATACAACTCGTTGGCCATCATCCGGTAGCCCGCGAAACTCGCGTAGTAACGCGTCGCCAGTTCCTCGCAGAAGCGGTTGCCGTACTGCGTCGAGAATCGGTCCGACACTCGTCGGCGCAGACGATGCGACCACAGCGCCACATGACCGCCCGCCAGTCCGCGCACAAATTGGTTAAACCCCTCATGCCGCGCGAGGATGTCGGCGGGATCGGCTGCCTCGAACGCAATGCCGGCGATCTTCCAGACTTGTAGGTAGTCGCCTTCGCGCGTCTTGATGACGTGGTCGGTCACATGTGTCGAGTACGGGATATAGCCGGCAAGCGGCACTTCCCGGCTCGCGACGGATCCGATGTGCGATTGGCGGGCCATGTCATCCCCTCCTCTTCAGGCGCACCGGAACATAGGCCTGTGCGCCCCAGAAGCGGCGATTGCGCTGACGCAACGCCATGCGAACGCGTCGCGTGTGCTGTGCAAGCCGTTGATCGTCACGGCGCGTCGTCACCCGCATCGCGACGAACACCGGAATCATCAAAAAAAGGATCGCGACACCCAGCGCAGGGCTGACCAACAGTGCCCAGATCGCGGGGATCAGCATGCAGCCGTTGACCGTCAGGAAAGGCACCAGCGGCACACCCCAGAGCATCGCGGGACGCGTACAGCCTTTGAAGACGGGATCCTTGAGCGAATACATGGTTCGGGGCCCCCGGATCAGCTCGAAGGAATCAGCATGCCGGCGATGACGGTCGCGCAACCGACGAACAGGCCGCCGATAAACACGTTCGCAATATCACCGAATCGGGCGTGCTGGAACATCATCCGAAAGCCCGCCCAGATGATCGAAATCGAACAGATCACACCCCCGACACCCAACAGCGTCGTCTGGATCGTATTTAGCAGCGTGTTGACCTGCGAGAGTTGCGCCCGGGCCGGAGCCGTTAACATCAGCGACGAAACGGCCAGAGCGAATGCCCGCAGCGCCCTTCGATCGCATAGCAATCGCATAGTCATTCTGACGAATCTCCGCGATTTATACAGCAATCCTAAGCACATGTTCGACTCCTTCGGTATGTCGCTATCTATTTCGTCGACGGCGAGTTAGAACACCACTGCGCTGCTGTCCGGTTTGAGACGCTCCTCGGTAACTGGCGCAGTGGTGTTCACCTCATCCCGATCTCGCCGCAACGGCTGCCCACCCGCAGGCCCGGAGCGAGGGACACGCGTTGGCGCTGCAGAATTAATCGGTATGACGGGAATAGATGTGATTGCAGGCACGGAACGCTCCGGGAAGGCCTGCGCCGCTGCGCTCTCCACGACACGCTGGACGTAACCCGTCTGATAGCCGGTCGAGAAATTTCCGCTCGCATAGCAGGACAGGCTCGCGCGTAGCGCAGCCTGTATATCAGCGTGATAATCAGCCCCTGCGTGGAACTTTCCGGTCGTCACCGCCGCGGCAAAACAGCGGTGGAGAATGGCAGCACCTGCTGCCAAGTTTCGACAAGGCTCGAATGTGTTCTCGGCGGTCAATCCATAGGCCGGCCAGTTCGCTCGATTCACCTGCGCCAGCCCGACACTGAAATTCCAGCCGCCTGCCTCCAGCGCGCGTACCGTCGCGACCGCTTCGGCCACATTCAATGGCTGTCGTCGCAGCCGCCCGTGAACGACACCGATTGCGTAGGGATTGAATCCTGATTCGGTGCGCACGATCGCCGCCATCGTGGCCGGGGCTATCTGCGGCGCGCAATCGTGCATGAGCGACAAGAAATCGAGCGGCATTATCGATTCCCCTCTCCATAGAGAGCGACCTGCTGCAGGCGATACACTGCCAGCGGCGCGGGATAATGGGCGGAAACTGCATTGTTGCTTGCCGTTCCGTTCAGCGTGCCAGCAGTAGCAAGATCACAGGTTGGAAAAGGATCGCCGTCTCGCAGTGAGGCCCATAGCCTTTCAATTGGCGGCACGCATTCTGCGTACTGTTCCGGGCCGCCTGGATTAGACAGGCACAACCTCACCTGACAACCCCAATCGTCCGCCCGCGTCACATCGGGCCACCCCACCGACATGCCAAGTACGACCATGAGCGACGCCACATTGCGCCAGGCGCTTCGTCGTACGTCCGGAATCAACATGGAATTACGCATGGCAGGCCTCGGTCGATTCCGACTGTGATGCCGGTTCCCTCGCTGAATCGAGTCGCCGAGCGAGCACATCGAAACACGCGCGCATGGCCTGCCATTCTTGATCGGTTGCCAAATCGGCCTGAACGAGATTCATGATCGAGATCCCATTCGCCTGGGCCTGCGAAATGGTGCTGAGCCGCGGTAGAAATAGATGGCCCCGCGAACTCTGATCGTGAGGAACCAACCAGGCTTCGATGTACGCCGAGAATCGCTTGAACCGAGTCTGCTGCCGCAGCCCTATCTCGACGCAGTTGGGCACGATGCCGATAAAGCATAACGACGGATTGAGCCGGGCTCGAACACTGCGCACGCCATTGCTGCCATTGACGAATTCAACCACCTGCTCAAGCGTGTCAAGCGACAACAGAACGGGGCTGAGCACCGCATCCACGAGCGCCGCTGCACAAATGGCTCGCGTATCAGGCCACGGCGGACTATCGATCAGACAGACGTCAAACAACGGAGCGACCTGAGACAGTACGTGCCGCAAGTTGGCGTAGCAGCGCGCGCCGACCGGATCGTCTCGATACTCGATGCCTGCAATGGCGTCCGCACCAAGCACGCCAATGCACGGGCCGGCCGTATCCGGCAGCCTGTCAGACCGAACATTGAGCCCCCCGCACTTCATCGATCGTGCGCTGGCACCACGTGTAAGCGAAATGGCACTGCATGCCGGCTCGGCCAGATCAAGCACCAAAACCCGCAATCCGCGCACAAGACGAAGATAGTGTGCGAACTGGCACACCACCGTCGTTCTACCTGTTCCACCATGGGCCGAAGCCACCAGAAGCGATTTCATGGTCGTCATTCCTCGAATGGGGCTCCGAGCATCGACGTCCCTTCATGGAAATGAGAGAGCCTGCGGCGTGTGGAAAGGTCGCGACGTGTTCAACTGGCATTGTCGATTCCGCGCCAGAAAACAAAAAAGCCTGCAATTGCAGGCTTTCCCACGAATGTTACGGCACGCTACTCCATCACAAAGATGTCGATGCTGCGGGCCGCTAACGCGTACTCGGTCGTGCGATGCACGTTGACCGGATCAGATTGTTGGCTTCACTGTAGGTCAGCCGCCACGCCGATTCAAGAGCCGGCGTACGTCCAAGCGATGACACGATATCCCTATCGTTCCGTGAAGCTCCTCGCCGCTCCTATATTTATTTCGCGTTCTGGATGACCGCGATCTTGTCCACGGCGCACCATCGCGAAGCGAGTGCGACCGATGCTGCGCGAGCGCCCATGCTATGGAAATCACCTCAGATGTATCCCGTGAACGTCACCGTCACTTCTTTCCTGTTGCAAGGCCCGGGCAAGCGCCGACCGTGCCGCTTGGAGTTCCAGATCGAAGTGTTGACGCGAATGGCGGGCAATCTTCAGGCGGCGACATACGACTTCGCGACTCGCATGCCAGAGATAGACCATCCGCAGTAGCTCCTGATTCCGTGGCGACAGTGTTCTCCATGCTCGGGTCACATACTCGGCGTCAACGGGATCATAAGCGCCACGATTCGACTGTCCCCAGTTGCGAAGACGCTCATCGAGTGACGGCGGCGGTTTATCATTGTTCACCGCCGCCACCTTGCTCTTCAGGTTCGCGCGCCTGCGAAGCGCGATATCGCGCAGGATCTGCCAGGAACTGTTCGATATCCGCCGCTCGCCACCCTACCATTCGCCCGCCAAGCGCTATGGCGCGGGGAAACGTTCCGTCTTGCATGCGCTTGTAGATCGTCGACCTCGATAAACCGGTACACTGCTCGACCTGTCGTCGGCGCAAGATTGTCCGAGCTCCATCATCATTCCAAGACATGATTCGCCCTCCATATCCGGCACGAACGTGGCCGGAACTGAAAGGCATTCAAGCAGCGAAGATGACGATGGACCAAACCCGTCTTATCGACGGGACATCCCGTCGGTTCGGCGCGGAATCTCGACGGAAACCGCGGTTGGCATGACGGAGGCCCGCCGAAGGCGCAGTGCAGGGTCGCCGCGGCGGAAGACATCGCAACTTCCCTATAGGCAGGAAGGGCGGTCTCCGAGTGCTTTACGCGAGGCTTGTCGGTCTCACGGCGCCACGCTCGGCGTCGCGATGGGTGACGCGAGCTGTCCCGTTATCAATCGCTGGAGCTTTTGCCAGGCAGCGTAGTACCTGTGCATCGGCACGGCCGCCAACTGTTCGTCATGGACAACCAAGATCTGCTCGATCGTGGACTGCTCTCGATCGAGCAACAGCCAAGCCTCACCCTGCTCCGCACGTGCAATGCATGCATCCAACGCGGCCTCGGCTTGGCGGTAAGCACTCAAATCCGCACCCGCCCCGGTCTCACTGCGCATATAGAACGCGAGATAGACGACCCGTAGCAAACAACTGATTTG
The DNA here is from genome assembly GCF_003294055.1 of Burkholderia reimsis. Taxonomy (NCBI): domain Bacteria; kingdom Pseudomonadati; phylum Pseudomonadota; class Betaproteobacteria; order Burkholderiales; family Burkholderiaceae; genus Burkholderia; species Burkholderia reimsis. Next base: position 128,166 of record NZ_QMFZ01000015.1, on the reverse strand, counting down.
CTCTTCTCCCCCATGACCGGCCCGCACAGCGGCCAGCGCCATATGATTTTCGAGGGACAGCGCACGGACCCTCGCGGTCGGCAATGGCAAGAGGTCGCCTTTCGTCAGCGGCTTGCGACCCGGGCGTCGGACTTTCGGCAAAACCATGAGCCAAGAAGTGTTCGTGATGATGTTGGGACATGATACCGCGAGCCTCACATCAAGCCGAACGCAAGCTGTCGTCTCGAACTCGAGTGAGCGCCGGGCTGAAGGCCGGATACCCGGGTCCGGCCGTGCTCTACCGTCGCGGTTTCGTGCTGCTCAGAATCTGACCCGCATACCGGCGCCCACGCTATTGCCGGTCGACACACCCGTGATCGTGTCATAACGCCAAGCTGCATACACATCGGTCCGCTTCGACAGCGGGTAGTCGTAACCCAACGCGAATGTCGACCAACGGATATGATCGCCTACCGACGGTCGCCGCCGCGTTCCCGCCCACGACATCAGTACGCTTCCTAACCCTATTCGAACACTTGCGCCGAGTTGCACCGTGTCGTCCGTGACGTGATTGTTATTGTCCACGCGTTCGTACTGTGCGAACAGCTTAACCGCACGCAACCGATACGCGCCACCGGCCATCCAGGCGGTCTGCGCAGTGGCACCGTTAAGAAACAGCGATGCCGTGTGCAGACTCTGCACGGCGGCCGTCGCGGAAAACGGGCCGGCGAAGTACAACACGTTCGCGCTATAGTTGGCCTGTCCTGCATGGCCGGCAACGCCGGCGTTACTGTAAAGCAGGCTCCCCGACAGACCACCCACCTCGGGCGTCTGATAAAGGAGCGAATTGTCGATCGCCGTATCACTCTGGAGTGACGCAGCACCCATGGCCGAGCCAAGGAAACTGTGCACGACGATCGGCGAGAAGACGAACGAATTTCCGAACGGATTGAATAGCAGCGTCGACACGAACAGCGGCGCGGTATTGCGCCCCAGCGTCAACTCTCCGAAATGGCCGCTCAGACCAACGAAGGCATTTCTCCCGAAAAATGACTGTTCGGGAAACGAGCCGGCCTGACCGCTGTTGATGCGATAAAAGCTCTCGAGCGTGAAGACGGCCTTCATGCCGCCGCCCAGATCCTCCTTACCAGACATCCCCCAATACGAAGTCGTCATCCCGCCAGAACCGACTTGCCACGCGTTGCCGGCTGCACCGGCAGGATGCACTTCGCCAACGAATGCGTCCGCCAGCCCATAGAGCGAGACCGATGATTGTGCATGCGCGATCCCAGCACAAGTGCACACGCCCAGCACCACAGCCAACTTACCCGCGCTTCCCCGAAATCTTCTTATCCGCATGATGTCTCCTTTCTCTTTGTGATTGTTTATTCGTGTCATGCCGTGTTGGCATCGACACTGTTCAGTCCGGTCGCACGCGCGCGAGCGGTCTACCGCTGTCGGCCAGCGCGATCGCCACCACGATCTCGTTCGGCGCTGGTGCATCGGCGAGCGTCAGCGAGACCGTGTCGAAGTGGTCAAAGCTCCACATGTCGGTGCTGCCGTGCAGTGGAACGTCGATACACGTCCCTGGCGCGCCGCGCTTGGTCACTGACGGAATCAACGATGTGGCGCCAGGCAAGCTCTCGCGCATGGCCTTGCCCATGCGGGGATGCAAGATCGCCGCCGCACATTCGAGCGGCACCGCGCTGCCCACAAGCGCGGCCTTGCCGTAGGCCTGAATTGCCGACGGCGGGACATCCAGCGCCCATCGCGCACGGCCTGTGAGCAATGTGCCAAGCTCAGCGCCCAGTTCATAGAGCGGCTCAAGCGTCGCGAGTGGCCCATCCGCTCGCCAGCCGTCGAGCCGCAGGACCGCCGCCACCACGACTTGTCGATGCGGCGGGTCAACCGTTACGTGTAGTTCTGCACGTCGCTCGACCAGATGAACCAGGATCTTGGTGATAGGCGGACTCACGCACGCACCTCCGTGTCCTTGATCCGATCCCGGATCGCATCTGGCGGAGTCGGAAACGGACCGCGGGCGCACTCGTACGCGCGTGCCGCACGCAGCACCAGCGCATCGCCGCCCGACGGCCCGATGATCTGCAGGCCCGTCGGTAACCCGCCAGGCAAACCACACGGCACGCTCGCTGCCGGCAGCCCCGTCTGGTTGCACCACGACGTCAACGGCGGCGCCATGCGGGAGTGCTCGGGCCGTCCTTCCGCGAGCGGCGGGGCACAATGGAACGTCGGCGTGAGCAGCAGGTCGTAGTCTTCAAAGAACGCATCCATCGCGACCGTGAGCGCGTGACGCGCCTGAAGTGCATCGACGAAGGTTGAAGTGAGGACGCTGACGCCCGCCTCGGCCAGTGCAGACACATCCGGATCGAGTTGCGGCCGCGCGGATGGAGGAAGCTGCCGGGCCCGTTGTGCAAAGAATACGGCCCACTGGATCGCGTGCATGCGACTGTCCAGATAGCCGTCCAGCGGCTTCACGTTCGTTTCCTCGATCTGTGCCCCGAGTGCCTCGAACATGCCCACCGCCTGACGGACGCTCACGGCGATGTCAGGCTCAACCGGTACGCCCGCAGGCGCCGGGCAATAGGCAATGCGCAACCCGGCGATGCCATCATCCAGACCGATGCGCAGATCGGAGCAAGCAGAAGCAAGACTTCGCGCATCACTCGGGCGAGCCATCACGGTCAGCATGAGTGCCGCGTCGCTTACGCAGCGCGCGATCGGACCAAGCGTCGACAGGTGAGTCCAACTCACCGCCGCGCCAGCTGGCACCCGGTTGAACGACGGTTTCATTCCGACCACCCCGCTCCAGCATGCCGGAACGCGGATCGACCCGCCGCCATCGGTGGCCAGCGACAACGGTCCCATGCCAAGCGCAACCGCTACGGCAGATCCGCCGCTGCTCCCGCCGGACGTGAGACGCGGGTCCCACGGGTTACGGGTAATGCCCGTGAGCAGGCTGTCCGTGACGATCTTGTTGCCAAACTCGGAGGTCGTGGTCTTGCCGAACAGCAACGCGCCGGCCTGTCGCAGTCGCGCGACGGCGGGTGCGTCATCGGCCTCCGGCGCACTGGGTGACGTGAGCGACCCGTATCGAGTAGGAAGGCCGCGCACGGCGACGAGGTCCTTGACCGAGACCGGTACGCCATCCAGTAATCCACAGGCCTCCCCGCGCATCCAGCGTCGCTCCGACTCGCGAGCGGCGGCCAGTGCGCTTTCCTCGTCGAGGCTGCACACGCCGTTGACAAGGGGATTGACGAGCGCGACCCGGTCCAGCACCGCGCAAATAACCTCGACGGGCGAGAATGTACGGCGCCGGTAGCCAACCATTAGCTGCGCGGCGTTCATTCCGAGTACGTCGTTCATATGTATTCCTTAATAAATTGGGGAAATTCGGACGTTTTTGATTACCTCATGCTATCCCTTGCACTGCGGTGGAATCGGTCCGGCCGAGTCCAACACTGCGAAACTGTTGTCCGCCAGTGCCCGTCCGATGCGGGTTTGGCACAACACATGGTCGCCGTCCTGGCTCACGCCCGTCTTGCCACGCGGCAGATTCAACGAAACACCCGGCAGCGCCGCTTTCACGCGCGCAACGTCGACGCTGCCAGCCACCTTGATGGCCGCTGCAAACAGGCGAAGTCCGGCATACGTGCACTCGCCGTGCGGTAGCACCACGGCCAACTGCCCTAATCGAGGGTCGTGAGGCCCAGCTTCATGCGCTGTGTAGCGCGCGAGAAAATCACGGTTCTCAGGGTTCTCGAGACTCATGAAGTACGAGGACACGCCTATGATGTCGGTCGATGCCCCGGCGGTCGCGATCGACAGCGACTCGTGCGCGATGTCGGTCACGAGTTGCGGCTTCATGCCGAACGAGCGGTATTGCTTGACGAACGTCACCGGATCGTCGCCGATGCTATGCCAGACGATCTGCGGGTGCTCGTTGGCGATCTGCTGCAGGACCGCCCCGTAATCGCGCGTACCGAACGGCAGCCAGTACACGTTGAGAAACTGTCCGCCGTGGCGCTTGACCGCCGCCTGCAGTGCGGGCACGAGCACCTTGCGGTTGCTGCCGATGTCCGAGACCACCACGCACACCGAGCGGCCGCCCTCGCGCATCAGCCAGCCGATCAGTGGGTCGACGCGCTGGTTGACAGTCAGGCCCGTAGTGAACAGATTCGGATCGCAGCGCCCCTCGTCGAAGTTCGGGTAGATCACGAGCCGCCCAGCGGACTTGGCTGCCTGCAGCGCGGCTTCGCGCTCGGACGGTAGCACCATGCCGGTCAAGACCGCGACCTCATCGCGCATCAACAGTTGCCGGGCCTTCTGCAGCGTCACGGCGGTGGACATCTGGGTATCTTCGACGCTCAGTTGCAACGGGCGTCCCAGCAATCCACCGGCGGCGTTGATTTCGTCGACCGCCAACTGCGCGCAGTTGCGGTTGGTCTCGCCCACGCGGGTGAGCGGACCGCTCAGCGGTGCAAGCAAGCCAATCTTGAGCGGCGTGGTGGCCCGTACCAACGATGGCATAGCGGAACTGGTGAGAGCGCCGACGGCACTGAATAAGGCGGTTCGGGTAAAGGCACGGCGGTTCATCATGGTCTTCATTGGATGGAGTTCAGGTTGGAATGCGTCGAATGTGGTGAAGAGATTGAAGGCGTGTCAGCCTCGGCGGCCGGCGACAGGTATTGCGCCAACGGATGAGCCCCGGCGGCACCGCCTCGCGGCTCGATGCGGCCGGCATGGGCGAGTCGTCCGTTCTTGAGTACGATGCAGCGCTGCGCACTGCGCAGCACGAGATCGAGGTTCTGCTCGACCAGGAGCACGGTGAGCTGCGATCGGCGGCACAACGTTGGGATGACCTCGCCGATCAGTTCGACCAGATTCGGCTGCACGCCATCGGACGGTTCGTCCAGCAACAGCAATTTCGGCCGACCGCACAGCGCGCGGGCAATCGCGAGCACCTGTTGCTCACCGCCGGAGAGCGTACCGCCGGGCTGCGAGAGTCGGGACTTGAGAATAGGGAAATACTCGAATACCTCGTCAAGAATCGCCCCACCACCCGCAGCCTGCGTGCCCATCACGAGATTCTCGCGCACGGTCAGCTTGGGGAAAATCCAGCGTCCCTGAGGAACCAGTCCGATGCCGCGTCGGGCGATCGCATGGGTGCGCAAGCCGGTGATGGATTGCCCCTGAAACCGCACGTCGCCTGTCACGCGCGGCAGCAAACCCATGATCGCTTTGACGAGCGTCGTCTTGCCCGCGCCATTACAGCCGAGCACGCCAACAACTTCGTTTGGCCGGACGTCGAGGTCGACTTGATGCAGCACCGCGACGTCACCATATCCGGCGGACAGGTTCTCAATGTGTAGCATGGCCCGCTCCCTGACCTAGATAGATGCGCCGGATTTCCTCATCGCGCGCGATGTCGGCATACGAGCCTCGTCGAACGATCTGGCCGCGGTGCATGACCCATGTCTCGCACTGCAGCGCCTCGACAAAGCTCAGGTCGTGCTCGATCGCGAGCACCGCGCAGCGCTCGCGCAAACGGTGAATCAGGCGCACGAGCCGCTGCGCATCGGCGGCCGACAGGCCTGCGGCCGGCTCATCGAGCAAGAGCAACGCCGGTTGGCACATCATGGCCATACCGATCTCCAGCCACTGGCGTTCACCATGCGGCAGGGTCATCGCACATAAGTTGGCCTGGTCCGACAGTCCTATCTCGTCCAGAATGGCGTCCGGACTCGGCATCGGCGTGTCCCGGTACGAGGCAACACCAAGGCCCGCGACGACGAGGTTCTCGCGCACGCTCATCGAAAGAAATGTGTTCGTGCCTTGGAACTTGCGTACCACACCGCGTCGGCAGAATCGGTGCATTGGCCGACCGGTCATGCGCTCCCCGGCGAGATACAACTCTCCGGCCCCGGGCACGATCGCACCGGACAACAACCCGACCAGCGTGCTCTTGCCAGCGCCGTTCGGACCAATCACGCACAGCAGGTCGCGTGAGCCAATCGACACATCGACGTTGTCGACCGCATGAATGCCGCCGAACGCGCGCTGCAACCCTTCACCCTTTATGAGCGGCGTATCCATTACCGGCCTCCTTCCACGCGTTCGGCACGATGTAAGTGACTACGTCCCCGTCGAATTCGATCGATCCGACGTGCCCCGGCGATCAAGCCACTGATTCGTACGCCGTTGGGCAGAAACAGCACGCAGCAGAGAAACAATGCGCCGAGCAGCAGCGGCCATCCGTCAGTAGTCGCACTCGATACCGTCTGCTTGAGCAGCGTCAACCCGACGGCGGCGAGCACCGGACCACCGAGGGTTCCTTTACCGCCAATCGCCACCCATAGAATGACTTCGGTGGCCAGCACCGGCGAGAACACATCGGGCGCCACTACCCCCGAACAGGCGGCCATCAACGTTCCTGCGATAGCGGCAAGTCCGGCTGATGCGACGAACACCAGCAAAAGGTGCCCCGACGTGTGATAGCCGCAGGCCTTTGCGCGCCATTCGTTCGTCGCGATCGCGGTCAGGACTTTGCCGTACCGACTGCGGCATACGAGCCAGGTAGTGACGAGCAGCACGGCAAGCACGGCCACTACCGTGTACCAGGACCCGCGCGCTCCGCTCAAATCGAACGTGTGCCCGACCGGTGAGAAGGACAATCCCGGAATGCCCAGGAGACCAGTGTCACCGCCCGTGATCGACTGCCAGCTTGTCGCCAGTTGCTGGACGATAATCAGCACGGCCATGCTGATAATGGCGAAAAAGTGCAACCGCACACCGGCGAACAACAGGAAATAACCCAACACGGCCGCAACGACGATGGCACAGACCAATCCCACGATCACTCCAACGGCGGACGTCTGTCCATATTGCACGGTGGCGATTGCGAAACCGTACGCGCCGAGCCCGAAGAATGTCGTGTGTCCGAGCGTTAGGACACCAGCCCTGCCCCACAACAGGTCGTAGCTAAGCGCCAGCAGTCCCATGATCAGCGCATCCCGCACGGTCGAAAGCAGGTAGCTCCCCAGGCAAACCGGCAAGACCAATGCGGCCGCAACAATCGCGGCGCCGATTGCCATCGGTGAGATGTCTTCGATACCGATCGCTGGCTGAAACAGCCAGCGGCGCGTACTCGCAAGAAGTTGTCGGAGCATGATTCAACCTTTACCGTGGAGCTGATGGGCGGCGCTGAAACCGGGCAACAGGCCTTGTGGCCGAAAACGGATCAGAACGATGGACAAGATCAGCACGATCGCCGACGCGAGTGACGGATCCACGCGATAGCTGAGCAGCGTTTCGGCCGTGCCGACGAAGGCACTTCCCAGCAAACTGCCGGCGATCGAACCGATACCGCCCAATACGATCACGAAGAACGCCTTGGCCAGATAGGCGACGCCAAGATGGGACTCCACCGATATCATCGGCGCGACAAGTACGCCGGCCAGCGATGCGAGTGCGGCACCGCCGCAGAACGCCAGCCGGTTCAGCTGTCGCGTGTCGATACCGACTGCCTCTGCCATCGCCGGGTGCTGGATCACAGCACGCAGTTGAGTTCCGAAGCGCGTATAGGCGAATAGCAGCCAGCAACCGGCCGTCACCACCGCTGCAATGCCAATCACGAAGAGTCGATACGCCGGATAGCTACCTCCCGGCACAGGAATCGCCCCGTCTACGGGCGCGTACACCAACATCGGATGTGTGCCGAAAATCAGTTCGAGGGCTTTCTGGACGATCAAGCTGATCGCGTACGTCGCGAGCAATGTGTCGAGCGGACGGTCGTAGAGCAGTCGGATCACGAGGCGCTCAAGGAACCAACCGAGCGCCGCACCAACCACCGGCGCCACAAACAACGCGAGCCAGAACGCATGCGGCCCGCCCAACGATTGCGCCACTGCCAACGTGTAGGCCCCGATCGTCACCCATTCCGCGTGGGCGAGGTTCACGATGTCCATCAAACCGAAGATGATCGCGAGACCCAGCGCGACTAGCGCGAGGATGCTCACGTAGCTGAGGATGTTCAAGATTGTCGCCATCGGCAAAAGTCCGTCATGTCATGTCCGCCATGCGATCCTGTCCAACTCGAAAAGCTGCGGCCTCCTTGTTTCACCAAGCAGAGAAGTCATCGCTTCCCCGCCATCTACCTAAGGAAATCTTAGCTTTCAGGCTAAGAGATACTTAGTAAAAATCCCGCGATAACTAAAGAAACTCTTAGGATGTCTCGATCGTCATCGACATCCGCTGTTTTCCCCAAGCGCCTGAAACAGGCTCGTCTGCGCGCGCGCCTGACCCAGGAGCAACTTGGGATCGCAGCGGGAATCGACGAATTCTCCGCAAGCGCGCGTGTGAACCAATACGAAAACGGAAAGCACACGCCGAAGCTGCAGATGGGGCAACGGCTCGCCAGCGCCCTGCAGGTTCCGACCAGTTTCCTTTACGAAGAAGATGATCTTCTCGCAAGCCTTCTCGCGACTGCCGCAAGGTTGCCTCGCGAAAAGAGAAAGGCCCTCCTCAAGAACGCAGAAACGTTGACGCAGACTACCGACCTGACCTCCAAGACCAAGTAAGTTTTAGCCTCAAGACTAAGAGTTACTTAGTAAAAACTGCGTGCCTTTCCCGGACACTCCGTGAATGTCCAGCGATGCCACCTCTCCCTCCGTGTTTCCCAAGCGCCTGAAGCAGGCTCGGTTGCGCTCGGGCCTTACACAGGAACAACTCGGCATTCAGGCTGGCATCGACGAATTCTCCGCCAGCGCCCGCGTCAACCAATACGAAAAGGGCAAACATACGCCCACGCTTCAAACCAGCCAACGTCTGGCGCGCGCGATGCTCGTCCCCACCAGCTTCCTCTATGAGGACGACGACCTGCTCGCCAACCTTCTTGCCATCGCCGGTCGACTGAGCAAGGAAAAGAAAAGAGCACTCGTTGCGAGCGCAGAAGCGCTCGTGCAGGAATAACGCTCAAAGTCGCGCCTCGTCGGGCGCATGCTCGCAGCCCCCTCCGCGCCGGCACGGCACGACATACCCTCCCAAGACACTACTGTTCTCTCAAGCAAACGACGCGTCGCCGATATCGGTGACCTGCCACCTTGCACCCCGAAATACGTGCGTGTCACGAATTCCGCGTCTCTGCTCCGCGGCGCGCTTGGTGTTCCGGGTATTTATTATCATTAAATCTACGCTCGTCGCGATCGCGCGTCAACGTGTTGGTTCCAAGCGTTTACCCGACATTTCACCCACTTACATGTCTTCCGTCGCGAAAAATATGACCAACCGCACCCTCTTATGCCTATTTATTATAATTAATTTAGGTGGCCATGGGAGCGATCTGTGCGACCTGACTACGTACGACCTTGGCGCGCTATATGCGACCGGTCGCTGGAGGAATACGCGTAAGCCGACAACAGCATTTCGCCGGATGAGCTACCGGGCGTGCCGATTCGAACGAGGAGAACCGGGGACCGCTGTCAGTGCGTTCTTCGAGCGGCACGATCTCTTCAACTGCCCGGTGTATCACGACGCGCCCGCCCCCCCTTGCCGAGGTGAGTTCGAGCAACGCGTTGTTTGCGCATTTCCCGGCATGGTGAATCAGCTGGGACTGCCAGCGGCAAGCCTCTATGCCGGGATGATCGCCACGGGCCTGCCCGTCGCCGTTCAGACTGTAGACAGTCACCATGGCGACTGCATTGGTGTCGTGGGCGAGCCATATGCTCGAACGCGCGTTGTGGCGTGCCCCGTTCGCTGAGCTACCACGCTGCTCTATGCCGTTGCGGCCGGTGCAACGCCTGCCTGATGAGTTAGGAGCAGAAGTGGACTGGATCCCATCTGAACGCTTTAGCCAGCGTCAGGATCGGAACTCAGGTCCAACTCCGAATCCAGCACCAGCTTCTGCTGCAGCGCAGCGTGCACTGTGCGCAGCTGCGAATGCGCTTCGTCCATGTGCTCGGTCATGAGCTGTGCGACCGCGTCGGCATCTCGGCGTCGCGCAGCGTCCAGTATCGCGCGGTGCGCGGCAACCGTGTGCCGCCCGAATGACTGATAGTCCTGCTGCGTCACGTTCCCCGCCACGATCACGAGCGTGTGCAGCATCTGGTTGATGATCTGGCACAGGCTGCGCAGAAACGCATTCGGATGTGCAGCCGCCAGTACATCATGGAAATGGATATCCTCGTGTCGCTGGTCGAGCGCCTCGGCGTGACGTGCCTCGAACGGCTCGCAGACGGACACACTGCGCTCGAGCGCATCGAAGTCCACGTCGCTCAGATGGGGAACTGCACCGGCCGCCACCATGGGTTCCAGCGTGCGGCGCACCGCATAAATGTCTTCCAGCGTAACGCTCTCGAAAAATAAATAGTTTTGCAGCGACTGGAATGCTCGGGCCAGTGGCACACGTGTGATCGTCGCTCCGCCATCCGGGCCGGTGCTCAGGCTCACGAGCCCTTGTATCTCCAGCGCCTTGAGCGCGTCGCGCATCGAGCCTCGGCTGACGTTGAAAATCTGCTGAAGCTCGGCCTCCTTGTTCAAGCGCTTTCCTGGACGTGCCTGCCCGTCGTTAATCCAACGCTTGATCTGCTCGGCCACTTGGTCGCCGCGCTTGATAGCTCGCGAGCCTCGTTTATCCGGCTGCGCCGGCGACATCTTCTTTTCGGTTGTCGGTTTTCGCCCTGCCATATCGGTCACGTCCGTCGTTGGCCATTCGCTGCTGTATTCCGGCGCCATTATCAGGCATCCGCGCCCCACACGGCCAGATTTCCCACTCCATGCAAGCCCTCCCAACGTTGGGAGTAGCCGGGATGGGTGGCCAAGACCTACGCTGCAATCCGAACGTCATGCGCCGAGTACCCGTCACTTCCATGCGTATCGGGCACTCGATATAGGTTGCCAACAGGAGGAAATTCCTCATGTCACAGTCGGTGAAGCCGCCTCAGGTGCAATCCATGCTTGCGACAATCCGGGCCACCCTCTCGGCCGATGGGTTAGAGCTGGATCAGCTGGCTGCACGCATGCGATTGCACGGCCCCGAAGCCGACCGGACACGGCAGATTCCAGATGCAGTTTGGACACCCTCGAACGTACCTGCGCTGAACTTGAATCTCGTTCCGGCCGCGTATGGCGGTTGCACGGACGTGCAATCCCTAATGTCGCGCGCCACACTGATGGAATATCTCGGGTACGCCGACGCGGCACTCGCGCTCGCGCTGCCCGGCCCCGGCCTCGCAATGCCGCCCGTCCTCGCACTCGGCAGCGGCGAGCAACAGGCCCGCTTCTTCGAACGATTTCGCAGCGACACACCGCGTTGGGGAGCGTTTGCCATTACAGAGCCCGACTGCGGCTCGGATGCGACCGCGATGCGGACCACCGCTCGCAAGACGGCGCGCGGCTGGGTGCTGAACGGCACCAAGTGCTTCATTACCAACGGCGCCCGCGCAGACGACGTGATCACGTTCGCCACCATCAATCGGCAAGCTGGTCGTTTCGGTGTTCGAGCGTTCCACGTTGATAGCAATATCCCGGGCTTCTCCGTCGACCGCATCGAGCAAATGGTCGGTCTGCGCGCCAGTCAGCTCGCGGTTCTCTCTTACAACGACTGCGAAGTGCCTGACGACGCGCTCCTCAGACGCGGTGACGAAAAACCGCTCAACGATGCATTTTCGGGCGCACAACACGCATGGGACTACTTCCGTCCCTTACTTTCTGCGGTCATGGTCGGCGCATGTCGACGAGTACGCGACGATCTCACGGCCTACTTCGACGCAGGCGGACATCCCGTTAATCAACGCCGGCGCACTGCCGACGTGAATGAAGCTCTGCTCGACATCGATCGGCAAATCACTACAGCCCAGTTGCTCTGCCGACACGCGGCGTGGAAAACCGATCAAGGCATCGCGAATTCCATGGATTCCTCAATGGCCAAGGCGTACGCGTCACAAGTAGCCGCCCGCGTCACCCGAGCGGCGATCGATCTCGCCGCCCTTGATGGTATCGCTGCCTTTCCCTCGCTTGAGCAAAGCTATCGCGATGCAAAGGCCTTCGACATCATGGAAGGCACCGGGGATCTGCAGCGGCTCATGATTGCTCGCTCCGCGCTACGCTCGGCATCTCTTCCCTGGGAGGCCGTCTCTCCCGCGTCGCATCGCTCTATAGAAGCGCACCCATCCTGAACCCGCCCGAAATTTCGCACTGGAGATCGTTCATGGCAACCCATCCCGCTTCCCCTAGCTCCGCCAGCGTGGCCGAGACAGTAAAAACCTGCTTGCTATCGGTACTTGGCAGCACCCTGAGCACCGATCTCATCGGAGATGACACCAACCTCTTCGACGTCGGCGTGGATTCAATGAATATGACGGACTTGCTGCTGCAACTCGAACAGCGCTTCGGCTTCACGCTGGCTCCCGAGGATCTATCCGCCGATCTATTCCTGCGCTTCGGCAATCTCGTCTCGTTCGTCGAATCCCATGCGTCCTTCGAGTAGCTTCACGGGCGACGAACCGCGCATTGTCGCCACGGCACGATATATCCCATCGCCCGGTGTCGCACCCGATGCACATCTCGAACCGTTCATGGTTTCGGGTCGGTCCGCACGAGAGCACGTGATGCAAGCAGTGTATGCCGATACGCTGCGGTGGCGCGATTGTGGTGCGCCATTCGGCGTGGCCGGTATTCCGTTGCTGCAAGCATCACGGGCTACTGATAACCGGGTCGCTGTGGAAGCCGACCAGACATTGTCAGACATGGCACTTGCAACCGTGCGAACGCTGCTTGAATCGCCGTCTCAGGTCGACGCGTCCACACCCGATCAAATCATAGTATGCACAACGAGCTTCGAGCATGATCTGGCATTGTCGTGTGCCTGCCGCCTCCACAGCGAACTTGGATCAAGCCGAGCACCGCTTGCGGTCGGCCAGATTCAAGGCGTGTCGTTCCTGATGGCGGTGGAGATCGCCGTGGCGATGATGGCCGCTGACATCCGACTGAAAACCGTCGTGATCGTCGCCGCGGAACGCTGGCGCCCGCCGTTCTCACGTCGGATCGGTGCACTGATCGACATGGGTGACGGGGCCGCTGCCGTACTGATCGCGAGACAGCCCGGCCCGGGATGGCGGATACGCGGGCTCACGCTACAGACGCCCGACATCCCGCCTCTCGCAAGCGAGCACGACGCCGTCTACACGTCAACGCTCGCCGACGTTATTAGCGAAACATGCGCAAGTGCCGGTTTGCAGCCTGCCAACGTCGACTGGGTACTTCCCGCGCCGATCGATACTCGACTGGCTCGCGAGATCAACGCGTACTGCGGGCTGCCGCTCGAGCGTGTCTGCAACACACGCCTGGATGCGCCCGGCCATTTTTGCGCAGCCGACACGCCTGCACGGCTCGACGCGCTACTGCGGTCGATCAAACCTAGCGAGGGACAACATGCCCTCGTTTGGTCCGCCGGCTTCCAAGGGCAGGCCGGCTGCGCTCTCCTTGAATTTCGTGGAGGTGGCTCATGAACGCGTCGCAACCCGCTGGCTCGCTTTCACTGTCGGGCATCGCCTTCAGCCTCCCTGAACTGACGGTGGACGCACATCGCTGGGCCCAGCGCTGTGGTCAGTCATCGACTCGCGCGCGGGCACTGATCGAAAACGGTGTAACGCAGTTCCACGACGCGGCTGGTGGATCGCCCGTGGCGCTCGCCGTCGACGCTATTTCATCCCTGCTGCGCGACACCGGAACAGCGCCCGAAACAATCGATGCGTTCGTGTACACGCACACGATTCAGACCAGCGTCATCGCACCACCCGCGAGCACTACTCAACTGATCCAGTCCCAGTTGAGTCTGAACCGCGCGCTCGCATTTTCGATCGCGCAGCAGCACTGCGTCTCTCCAATGGCTGCAATCCGGGTGTTACAGGTGCTCGCTCTGCGACGGCCCACTGTCCGGCGCGCAATCGTGGTCTGCGCCGATGTGATCGGTTCCCACTGCGATCGACTGCGAGCAATCCAAGATCTTGCGCTCCACAGCGACGGTGCCTGTGCGCTGCTGCTCGAGCGAGACGGCCACCGAAACACCATCGCGGGCCTGCACTCGTATACAGACGGACGATCCTTCCGCGGCACCGACGAGGATTTGCAGTTGCTTCCCGACGATCGATACTATTGGTCTGCGTTCACAACGATGCGTGCCGCCATTCAACAAGCAGGCGTCACGACACGCGAGATTACGCATGTACTGCCTCATCACGCCAATCTTCCAGGTTGGTCCAGGCTAATGGCAATGCTAGCCATTCCTCGCGAGCGGCTTTTCACGGCGAACTTCGCATCAATCGGCCACGTCTTTGGCGCCGATCCCTTCATTAACTTCCAGACATGTTCGAACCGGGAACCTGGCGGTTGGTCGCTGCTGTTCTCGTGCGGCCTCGCGGGCTGCTTCGGTGCCATGGTGGTCCGCCACTGATCGCCTGAACGATTTCCCTTTCAACGCTCGACATTTGATCCGGATACCATCATGAGAAACGTCCTCGAACTCGTGCAAGCCGCTGCAAACCGCACACCTGACGCGGAAGCTCTCGTCTGCGGTTCCGCCCGGGTAACCTATCAGGACCTGGTTCACCGCGCGAGAGGCATGGGCAATGCGCTCGACGCGCTTGGATTCACGGCCGGCGCGCGCATTGCGATCTATCTGGACAAGCGTGTCGAAACCGTCGTGTCGATGCTGGGTGCCGCCGCCGCGCAATGCGTGTTCGTTCCGATCAATCCGCTCCTCAAACCCCATCAGGTCGCTCACATCCTGCTCGACTCCGGTGCCGATTGCCTGATTACCAGCGCGCTGCGCGCGCGGGTCCTTGACGAACATGGTCTTACCGGCGTTTCCTACACCATCATCGTGGACGATGCCGTCACCGCAAGCCGACATCTCCGAACAACAACGCGCGTTCAAAGCTGGCCCGAGTCCGCCAGCGGACATCGCACGGAACGCGAGGATGAAAATGCATCGCCCTCGCCGGCGTTGGCCAATGTCGACACGGATCTGGCCGCCATTCTCTACACCTCCGGCTCGACCGGATTGCCGAAAGGCGTGATGCTGAGCCACCGCAATCTGCTCGAGGGTGCCTGGAGCGTTGCCCACTATCTGAACCACGCCTCATCCGATCGCGTCCTCGCCGCCCTGCCGCTCAGTTTCGACGCTGGCCTGAGTCAGCTCACATCCACTTGGGCGGCGGGCGCGACTGCCGTGCTCATCAACTATCTCGCACCGCAAGACGTGATCGATGCCTGCGCGAGCGAACGCATTACGGCCATCACGGGCGTACCGCCCTTGTGGATGCAACTGGCCCGTGCGGCTTGGCCCGAGCCGGCACGCCGAGAGCTGCGCTACTTCGCGAACACCGGTGGCAGGCTGCCGACGCCCGTCTTGCAGCAACTCCGGGCATTGTTTCCGCAGGCCAAACCCTATTTGATGTATGGCCTGACGGAGGCATTTCGCTCCACGTTTCTCGCCCCCTCAGAGGTCGATCGTCGCCCCGATTCCATCGGGAAAGCCGTCCCTAACGCCCGAATTCTGGTGGTTCGCGATGATGGCTCGCCTTGTGGACCGGACGAAACCGGCGAACTTGTCCACGTCGGAGCCTGCGTCACGCTCGGTTATTGGAATGACGCGACACGCACAGCCCAGCGCTATCGACCTTCGCCCGAGCTCAAACCCGGTGGCGCGCCCCGAGATCGTGCTGTCTGGTCAGGTGATCTGGTACGGCGCGATGCAGACGGATTTCTCTACTTCGTCGCACGCAACGACGCCCAAATCAAGAGCTCCGGCTATCGCATCAGCCCGGAAGAGGTCGAAGAAGTCGTTCACGACAGCGGTCTCGTCACGGAAGCGGTTGCCTTCGGGATCCCCGATGATGAACTAGGCGAAGCGATCGTCCTGTTGGTCGTGCCAGCCGCCACTGGATTCGATGCTCAAGTGCTTCAGACCTGGTGTGTGGAGCACGTGCCACGCTACATGGTGCCGCATCGAATCGTGGTGCGCGAGACCGTTCCGCGCAACCCCAACGGAAAATTCGATCGAGCCGCATTGCGCACGGCCTTCGCCGGTCCTGACGCCGCCTCCGAAGTGAGGCAATCATGAACGCGCTGTTTGGCGAGCGTGAAGGCATGCTCACCGTCGGCGGCGTCGAGATCAATCGCCTGGCGGACCGCGCAGGACGCACGCCGTTCTTCGCCTATGATCGCGCCACGCTCGACGCGCGTGTATGCATGTTGCGCGACACGCTGCCAGCCGGTATCGACCTACATTACTCGATCAAGGCGAACCCGATGCCCGCAGTCGTCCATCACCTAGCGCCACAGATGGACGGGTTCGACGTGGCATCGGCCAACGAGATGGCACTTGCGCTGAATGCCGGCATGCCCGCGGAACTGATCGGCTTCGCCGGGCCCGGCAAGAATCGCGACGACTTGCGTCGCGCCGTCGCAAGCGGTGTCAACATTCACCTCGAATCGATCACGCAATTGCACCTCGTGACAGCCCTTGGCTGGGAACTCGGCGTTCAGCCCAAGGTCGCCATTCGAGTCAATCCAGACTTTCGTATCGACCACAGCGGCATGCGCATGGGCGGCGGCGCCACCCCTTTTGGGCTCGACGCGGAGCAGGTCCCCGGGCTACTGCGCGAGCTCGATGCCAGAGAAGTATCGTTGGCCGGTTTTCACATTTTTTGGGGATCACAGTGTCTGCACGCCCCGACCGTCGTCGAGGCTCAACGGAAAAGCGTGGATCTCGTTGTGAGATTGGCCGCTGGCCTGTCGCTCGCGCCGCAATATGTCAACCTCGGAGGCGGTTTCGGCATCCCGTATTTCGCAGGCGAAACGTCACTCGACCTCGCTGCGGTCACCGACGCCATGCACGATTGGCTCGGCATATTCCGCGGTCGTTTACCGGACACACGCACGGTACTGGAATTTGGACGATATTTGGTCGGGGAAGCCGGCATCTATGTGTGCCGAGTGATCGATCGCAAAGTATCCCGAGACCGAACGTTCCTGATCACCGATGGCGGTCTGCACCACCACTTGGCCGCATCCGGCAACTTCGGGCAGATTCTGCGCCGCAATTTTCCAGTCACCATCGGGAATCGCCAGACACAAGCGCCAACAGAGCGCTGCCACATCGTCGGGTGCCTGTGCACGCCGCTCGACCGGATCGCCGATGACGTGCTGCTTCCCGAGGCTCGCATTGGAGACTTTGTCGTTGTCTTCCAATCAGGCGCATATGGCCGCTCGGCCAGCCCCAGGGACTTTCTCGGCCACCCTGATGCGATCGAGATGCTCGTCTGACCACCCTCGTTCTTTGTGGAGGATTGCGATGTTCTCACCCGATTCCTTCCCGCAGGGGCCGGCCGCGGCGCCGTGGGCACTGACCGATGATCAATGCAACCTCTATATCGCGAGCCAACGCTTCGCACGCGACCGACTGGAGCCCTTGCTTGCCGGTTCGCTCAGCGTAGCATCGTGGCAAGAAACCGTCAGACTCGCTGCCGCAGCGCTTGATCTTGGAGCCATGGTTTTACCCGAGGTATACGGCGGCCTGGGAATCGATCGTCACGGTCTGGCACTTGTCGTCGAAGCGCTCGCCGCTGGGCCACTCGAGCGGGCGTTGGAGTTGACGCTGCCAGCACCCGCGCTCATGGTACTCCGCACACACAACGCGCTCGGTCCGGTTCTGGCTCGGCCCGTTCAGGCGTATTTCGACGGCACAACAGCGATCGCGTTGTCCGTGCTCGACATCGACAATGCAACAACATGGCAACTCCGTCCACTGGGCGACGCGGTGACCCTCACCATGCGGATAGATGACAAGCGGCGCCTGCTCCTCACTGAGCGCCCACGCGATCAGCGATCTTCGAGATCGACAGGCATCGCCACGCTCGGCGGCCTTGTTTTGGAGCAAGTGCATTCCGATGGGGCCGCGGCCGAAATGCCGCTCGCCGTGATTGAGCAAGCCGACCGCGATGGCGTTTCTCCCGCGCAAACGTACATGACCGAAATCGGCCTCTATCTCGCTACGCTCTTGACGGGCGCGATGCAACATAGCGTCCAGTTCGCGTTCGATTACGCGACGACTCGGCAAGCGTTCCGAAAATCGTTGGCGAGCCACCAACTCGTCGCGGCGCGATTGTCCGACATGCTGATCGCCACCCATGGCACCCACCTGTTTTTGCAGGCTGTCAGTGCGGCCCGCCCGTCGGCGCCAGTCTCGCTGGTCCGTCAGTTACTGCGACACGTCGCGGCAGAGTCTGTAAATGTCGGTCGCGAATTCGTGCAGCTTTGCGGCGGCCATGGTTATGTTGAAGGGCTCCCACCGGCAGCCCGCTTCCAGACGGGCCACTGGTTTGCCTTCCTGCTGCAGCGCATCGACACAACGCTCGGCTGGCTCGCGGAGCCGCAGGTCGCGAATGAGGAGGTCGACGGATGAGTGGTTGCGCCCCTACGGATGGCACGCTTCAGCGCTCGGTGGACAATGCCGCAACGCATGTAACGCCCTCCACGTGCTGGTTACGCGAACCCGGACCGAATGATATCGACGACATCGTCGCGTGGCTCGCACAGCCGACCACCGGTCGGTGGTTCGACTTCGGGCTCGGCCGCCAAGCCCTGCCCGCATTGGCGGTACAAGCGATGGTCCATAGCAGACAGCATCGAATACGCGTGTTCGGTTCGCCCGGCTATCCGGTGCCGAGCGGTGTGGTCGCGGTCAGTGATGTCACGCATCGCTTCGCGACGGGTTCATTCTGGATCCTTCGCGACCGGTTGCGACCAGCCTGCGTCAATATGGCTTACAACGCCGCCACGTCCCTCCTCCATGAAGCGTTCGCCCGTGATCGGTTGCGGTGCATCACTGCATGGGCTGTCGACCGCAATGTTCCGTCGCAGCGTCTACTCGCACGCTTGGGTTTTCATCTGATCGGACTGCAACGAGACTGTCATCTCGTCGATGGCACGCGCGTCGGGCGACTCCTTTACGATCTGCTGCCCGAGGACTTCGCGCTACCACGCGCACCATGAATACACCCGCGATCACGGCAATTGCCAGCTATGTGCCACGCACCGTCGCTGTACATCGTGAGTGCGGAATCGAGCCGACGCTCGGTGCTCCGATACGGTCCGGTTGGCACGCTTGGGTCGCGTCGTGGCAAGCGGATTACGCCCCCCATCCCGCAAAGAAGGCGGCTTCAACCAGAAGCGCTGCAATCAGCGCAGCGCGGGACGAATTTCGTTTTGTCCCTGTTGAGCGCGATACCGATCTATCCGGGCTCGCCGCGAAAGTGGCGCAGACAATATGTGCTGCGCGGCCGACCAATGCAGCGCCGATCGATATTGCAATGCTCTGCCACAGTAGCCTCAACGAGCATGTGTCCACAACGACTGCTGGACGCTTACGCGCAGTAATCGGCGCGCCCTGCTTCCCGTTCGCTGTATCCCAACAGCAGGGAGCCTCCACGTTCACGGCGCTCCAGCTGGCAGGTGATCTGCTGACTGCGGAACCGGAAATCCACACCATCTTGATCGTCGCTGCAGAAAAGTGGTGTCCGCCGTTCTCGCGATGGACGGATCAGGGAATCGTGCAGGGCGACGCAGCCGGTGCCATCCTGGTGGAACGCTCCAGACCCGCTTCTTGCGGACTGGTTGTGATCGACGCACGCGCCAGCCGCCTCCACCGGTTCGCGCCACCCGCCCCGCACTCAAGCCTAGACATCCGCACAGATTGGGTTCCGGCGCTGCAATCGACGATCGACGCGGTACTTCTCCGACACGCGCTTCAACCGAACGACCTTGGCACCGTCGTGGGAGCAGGAATAGATCCGCAACTTGATGAAGCTATTTGCCGACATCTCAGTCGTCGTGTCGTTGAATTTTCCGACCGCCGCCGCGCCCATCTAGGCGCAGCCGAACCTATCGTGCAACTCGCCAATGTACTCGAATCTCGTGACCTGCCAGCGCGCGATCGAATCCTGACGTGGGGCATCGGCCTGGGCGGTTTCGTCGGTTGCGCACTGTTCGAATCGCATGGCAGGCCGTTCCTATATCTTAATCCGCCATGAGCGCTTCTATCGGGATCGTCCATACCGCTTACTATCTGCCTGAGCCGGCCGAGGACGTCCGCAGTTGGGCCCAACGAACGAAGCAGTCTGCCGAGACCGTCAAGCGCCTCGAAAAAGCAGGGGTGCGCTTGTTCTATGACGCTCGGGGACAGACTGCGCTTTCGCTCGCTGCGAACGCCATCCAATCGCTCGTTCGGGCGACCCAGCTTGGGCCCGACACGATCGACTTTCTCGTCTACGTTCACACACTTCAGGGCAGCATCGCCCCACCCCCGCTATCCTTGCCGTGCCGGCTATGTGAACATTTTGGTTTCGAGCAGGCGGAGGCATTCTCGTTTGCGCAACAGCATTGCGCCTCATCACTGGGCGCGCTACGAATCATTCGCGCGATGTTTGCCGCCCGTCCGGCCATCAAGCGCGGCCTGCTGGTCGGTGCAGACGTCATGCCCCTCGCAAGCGACCGGTCAATAGCCGGGGCCGGATTGCTCAGCGACGGCGCATGTGCCGCGCTCGTCGAACGCAATGCCTCGATCAATCGATTGGTCTCGCTGGCGTTTCACGCGAGCGGAGAAGGTTGGCGCGGCACATTGGCGGACGATGAATCGCGATTCGCGGCTCAGTACTTCTTTGCGGCCCGTCGACTCGCGACGCAAGTGAGCGCTGAGGCGAATGTGCCCCTAGCCGAGATTCAGCGCATCTTGCCTTCCCATCTTGATATGCCAACCTGGCGCCGAACGGTCGCATCGCTCGGCCTTCCGGCACGTTGCCTATTTACTGACAACTTTGCCCGCGTCGCGCATGTGACGGTCAGCGACCCATTCATCAATCTCGCCGACTGCGATGATCTGGTTCCCGGTAAGCCTTTCCTGCTATGCGCCCGGGGAGTGGGAGGATTTTCCGCGGCGGCGCTATTCGTTCGCTAATAGGATCGTTGAATTCAGGAAATTTCGACGATGGCGCGGCACATGCTTGCTAAATCCGTCGCAATATCGCTCCCGTTCCGGGCGGTGACTTTTAAAAAATCACGTATTAAATTATTACAATATATTGAATGACGTTCCAATTCCAACCATTAGACTCCACACTAGTTACGCACCCAACGTCCATCTCGACGTAACCTCCGACGTCGCCCATCGTATAGCGGGTGCACGGGCAATCAGCGCCCCACGGGCCATACCTCTTTCCGGAGTCGCTGACACTGTGCTGGCGCCCTGCTCCAGCACTTCTCTTGAATGCCACTAGGCAATAAGTGAGGTAGAAGTCATGAGAGCGCGATTTCGGTATCGCACGAGCAAAAAATCGTCCAAGCCGCCACCATGGAATGTCACATTAGCCACTCGAATGGCGCCGATCCTGTCTCTCTTTACCGATGCAAAGGATATTTCTTCGCTTTCTGACTTGCTTGGCAATGCGGTGCTTCCATTGGGTTTTCCATGTTACGCCGTCACACGGATCTCCCTGACTTGCGCTCGCTCTAGACCTAGCCTATCTATGGAGGCAATCTGCTCGCATTATCCCAATAACTGGGTGCAGCACTATCTACAGCACAACTATGGCCCCGTTGATCCCGTACATCGAGCCGCTTTTACTTCCTCAGGACCTTATCGCTGGGGCGATATTACCGACTTGAACCACGCTGAGCGACATGTGCTCGTAGAAGCATGCGACGCCGGACTCAAAAACGGGCTGAGCGTCCCAATTCGTGAGATCGGGGGCAGTGTGTTGCTCATCAATCTGTCAGGGCCGTCATCCCGTATCAATGCAGGGACGAGCCGGCAGCTCGCGAGTGTAATCAGCAATCTATTTCGTTTGGAGCTGGATCGGTTCGTTCCTCCCCATCCAAAGGCATTGGTTGAGCTTTCTCCACGTCAGCATCAATGTCTTTCATGGGTCGCGCAAGGAAAAACATCACCAGAAATCAGCATGCTTCTTGGTATATCCCGTCATACAGTCGAATATCATATCGCCGAAGCAATGAAGGTTCTGAACGTAAATAGCAGGATAGCAGCCGCCGTCATTGCCTCCAATTACGGTCTACTTGATTAGCTCTCTTATTTTCAGTCGAAGTTTTCCGTGTGTAAGCGCGCCGCCTGCATGATTTAACCATCCCCGCGCCTCTCGAATCCCATATATTGAATAATTCTGGACCAGCCCGAGATCTTCACGCTCGCACGGATGACGCGCGGCCAATATTCATTTGCGCCTCCACCTCCCTACCTAACTAGTTCCTGTTGTTGTTTCGACTTGATACGGTGACGCCCATCAATAAACGATGGAGAACGCAAATGCCACTCATTATCGCGGGTAGGTTGAGCAACTTGCCGCTTGAACTTCGTGATGGACTCGGCGCGTTCCGGTACGACGTGTTCGTGCGCCGCCTCGGCTGGCCGCTACCCGATGTAAAGGAAAATGAAACCATAGAATGGGACCACTTCGACGGCGAAAACACCATTCAGGTTGTTGAACTCACTTCCGAAGGGCAGATATGTGGTTGCGCACGTCTGATGCCGACTACCGCCCCGTACCTGCTCCGAGAACTACTTCCTCGATCGTCGAACCTCGATTTTCCCTCGTCACCGACCGTATGGGAGCTATCGCGGTTCGCCGGTTCGGGTATGCAACTGTTTCCCTATGTCATGGCCGTCGCGGCGTCCCTCGGCGCGACCCGCATCATTGGTGTCGTCACCCGGGCAATCGCACGACTGTATCGCCGCTTTGGCCTCGATCTTCAGTATGTGGGACCTCTTCCGGTGACCGCTACCTCTTCGTTCGTGGTGTGCGCTATTGATCTCACGCCCGTCGCGTTCGGCAACCTTGGGTTCGATCTCGATAGTCTCCGATCTTCAATCACGTGGTATCGGCCGCTCACGCCGAATGTTCCTGGCTCGCTGGGGACGGCACCGCGCGCTACGCGTTGCGCGGCAGACGTGTAATAGATCCCGTCCCGGCGGGGACCGTCGCGCTCCGCCGGAATTGATGCGCTCGACCTCCAAGACCACAGCTAGGATGTGGATCGCCGCCGATGATGCCGGTTATCCGCATCCTTTACCCAATCCGGCCGAATGGCGGACGCGTAGGCCTGACCGGTGCGTGAACCTTCGCCGCTTGCCTGTGCGCGCAGTCCGAGACGTTCGTCAATTGCATGAGCGACAGTCGAAGATTTTGGCAGACGGCCGTCATCGCAGTCGGCCCAGAACATGTGCATCGCGTCGAACAATACTGCGAGGATCGCGGTCAGGTAAGGCAGCCGAACGATTACACCGCCGCCCATTGAATCGCCATCAACAGGACCGTAGTGCTCGCTCGGCACGTCGGCCGGCATATCAATCCGTAGCGCATCGAGTTCACGCTGCAATCGCTCTTCAACGCAATAGTGCGCGGTCGCCGAGTTCGCCAGGACCTTGCCAAGCTCGCGGAGCTTCTCGTCTTTCAGTTGCACGCATCTTGTGAGACGACGAATCTGTTCTTCGGCGTGTCGCAAGCGGATCTGCAAAGCCTCGCAATCGCAGGCCGGTGCCAAGCATGTGCTTGTATCGCTCGATCGCCAAATATTAGCGCGTTGCTCCATAACAGGCCTCGCCTCGAACATGGCGATATGTACTCCACACACCGCGAGAACTCGGATCGCTGATGCACCGAACTGACCGGACCCATCGCGCCGGCCCAGATGAGTGCGTCTTTTTTCGTTCCTTCACGCTGCAGTGTCAACTGTGAAGATTGGGGGGACTCCATCCAGCAATGAGCGCGTTTGCCAAGTTCGAGCTATCTGAACAAACGAAACGTCAAATTGGACATTGGGTCAAAGTGAGTCCGTCAATGGCACAACATCAAGCATGTACAAAAAAGTGACTTGTCTGACGTTTTACGTTTTGGCACCGTCTGGAGAATACAAAATAGGTATCCTCATTGTGTCTCCAACGCAATCCAATGGAGACAGCCCCAACCCGTCCTGGCGGATCAGAGCCGGTGCCTGCGCATCGGCGCCCACCGGGCGACCGTCCAACAAGCCGCTGATGATCGTCTGCATTTGCATACCCAACCGCAATAGCCTAATGGACGGCTTCGATTGTTCCACTAGGTCCGCGGCCTCGTAAGCGATAAATGGTCGACTCGCGGTCCAAACGATGAGAAAATCGCGCAATCGTTCCGACTTCGGTGCCAACAATGGCATGTCGCAGACATGACGCGTCACGCCGAATTGGACTCTTCGAAGCGACCATTTCAATACTGTTTCTTTTAACCACGTGGAGTGAAGAATGGCCACCTATCAAGAATTGAAAGCCAAGGCTGAAGCACTGCTCGTGCAAGCGGAAGAAGCTCGGCAGGCCGAACTAGAGACCGTGCTCGAAGAAGTTCGCGCACGTATTCAAGAGTATGGTCTCACGCCGGAACAGCTCTTCGGCCGTAAGCGCGTACGTAGCGCGAATGGCGGCCAACCTGCAACGCCGAAGTATCAGGATCCGAAAACGGGCAAGACGTGGAGCGGGCGTGGCCGCGAACCGTCATGGATCAAGGGTAAGAAACGCGATCGCTTCTTGATCGCTGAATGATCACGGCAGCGTAGCGATCGGTCGTCCTACCGACCCACTTCAGGGCCCGCAGCTTCATGCTGCGGGCCTGGTTGATCTGTATCAAGCCGTGCCGGCCCAAGCGACTCGGATTCGCCTTAGCTGCCCAACGTTGAAGACCCCGCGCAGTCCTGTGTAACCCATGCCGTTCGTCTCGCCGGCGACTCGATTTCCCACATAGCAGCGATACCGCCAGATGTCGATGAATTCGGCCTGCATTGCATTAAGATCAATGCGACATACTGACGACTCAACCTCGCACACGCGATACTGGGCAAGTGCGAACCCGCCCGACTCGCAGCACTGTTCCTAGAACAGTAGCAGCGTCGATTTAGGCAGCGAACGTTTGCGACATGACCGGTGCCATTGACGCTTCAAGCGTGCGTCCGCTTGAACAATACGCCCCCCAGTCTTCCATCATGAGCCGGCGCCTCTCGAGTTGATCGCGACGCCGATAAGCCGCTATCGTCTGCGATGTAATGACGTGTGCCAAGGCTTCCTCTGCCAGAGAATCCGGATAGTCGGTACATTCGGCCACCCAGTCACGAAACGTCGACCGGAAACCGTGCACGGTGATCCCCGAGTACGACATGCGTTTCAACAGGGCCAACATTGCCATGTTCGACAGTGGGCGCCCTTCCGCGCAGCCGGGGAAAAGATACCCATATTTGGCCTTGGGTAGCACAGCTCGGACAACTTCGACGGCTCGCTCACAAAGCGGCACGCGAAGCGGCCGACCGCTTTTCGTACGATCGCCCGGGATGCTCCAGATACGACTGTCGAGATCGAATTCCTCGACCCGCGCAAATCGGACCTCGTTCGTACGAGTCGCCGTGAGAATAAGCAAATGCAGCATTCGTGCTGCGCGTCGCGGACGGAGTTCCAGTTCACGGATAAACGTTGGCAGGTCTTCCCATGGCAGCGCCGGATGATGCTTGATCTGCGAACGCTTCTTCGAGCGCGGCAACACCAGTTGGAGGTGATCGACGTATCGGGCCGGGTTGCCGCCGGCGCGGTGCCCCATCACGGTCTCCGCGTCGAGGATTGCCTTGATGCGACCGCGCACCCGGCGTGCCGTTTCTGCCTTTTTAGTCCAGATCGGCTGGAGGATACGCACGATCATCGCCGTGTCGATGTCGCGCACGCGCACATCGCCGATGATGGGATAGGCGTAAGTCTTCAGTGTGTTGCCCCATTGCTGAACATGCTTGCGGTTTCGCCATTCCGGTTCACGTGCGAGGATGAACGCTTCAGCCGCCTCACGGAACGTCACATTGGCGTCGACCGAGATATCGAACTGTCGCCGACGCTGCTCTTCGCGCCGGGCGAGGATGGGATCGACCTGGTTACCGACCATCTCGCGATATCCGATAGCCAATTTCCGTGCTTCTCCGAGCGAGACGCGCGACAACGGTCCGAGGCCCATTTCGCGCACGCGCCCATCGAGCTTGAAGCGAAACACCCAGGAGCGGGCGCCGCTGTCGGCGATCTGCATATAGAGGCCACCGCCGTCCGCGTAATGGCCGGGATCGGCCGCCTTCGCGACGCGCAGCGCGCTGAGTCGATGTAACTGTCGTCCCGCCATGTCGCCCTCCTTTCCTACCCACAAAACCCACGCCGCTACCCATACTTCGTGCGGAAATTGTGCGGGACGCGAGCGGAAGCGGCAAGCACGCCGTTACCCACAAATCGCTTTTAAATCAGCGATCTACGGGGCGTTTACGGAAGCCATCGGAATGCGCGGGAAGCCTTGACTGGCGGAAGGCAGCCAGAGTCGAACTGACCCGGGAGTGTCTGACACCCCCAACCGGATTTGAAGCCCGGCCGTACCACCGGATACGAATGCCTTCCATCGTGGGAAAAAAACAAAGAACAACGAGCGCCTACGCCTGAATACCCGCCCAACCGCTGTCAGGCCGCAGGAAGTGAAGATCGCGGTGGAAGCGAGTATACCCAACCCGGTCGAAGAACTCGAGAATCTGGATCGCACGCTTGCGGCCGAGCCCCGTCGCGTCGCGAAACGTCGCGGCATCGAGCCCGCCGTCGCGCGACGGCGCGAGATGCGCAACCAGTTCCGCGAGTTCGCGCACGACGTCCGCGTGATAGAACAGGTCGCGCACGACCTGGTGCACGTCGCCGCGCCGTGCGAGCTTGCGCAGCACGGTACGCACCGCGTCCTCGGCCGCCCCGGTGTCGCGGGCCAGGTCGCGCACCCACGGCGGATCGAAGCGCCCCGCATGAATCAGCGGCAGCAGTTGCTGCGCCAGCGCTTCCTCGCGCGGCTCGAGGCTCACCGAATGCGACGGCAGGTGCAGCCACGGCCCGCTTCGCGCCACTTCGCCGCCGGTCACCAGCGCATCGACGAGCGCGCGCCACAGCGCATCGCCGGCGAGCGGCGCCGCCATCCGCCGCAGCCGCGCGGCGTCGAGCCCCTGCTCGTCGGGCAGGCGCTCGTGATACGCGCGCAGCGTATCGATCGCCCGCGTCTGCAGCGCACGCCAGTGCGCATGCGCAATCACCGCTCCGTCATTCGACGCGGCGTCGCGCTGCCCGATCGCCAGCGCGTCATCCGGCAAAACCAGCGCGTTCGGCGCAAAACCCGTCAGATGCGTGAGCATCGCGCGCGGGATGCCGAGCGGCGCCTGCGCGAGCAGCGCATCGAGACGCCCGGCGTCGAGCCATTCGGCCAGCGCGTCGAGCCACGCGCGGCGCTGCGGCGTGCGACGCTTGCGCGCCGGCCCGAACGGGTCGAGCACGCGGCCGCCGCCGACCGTGCGCGTCGCCTGCGGATTTCGGACGATGAAGCGGTCGCCCGGCAACGCAAACACCGGCTCGTCGAATACCAGTTGCACGCGCATCCGCTGGCCGGCCGCAAGCGTATCGCCGTCGAGCAGCGCGACATGCGCGACGCGATGCAGCGTGCCGAGATGCACGTGCAGCGGTGCCCAGTGCGTGAGCGTCAGCCCCGCATCCGCGAGCAGCGTCAGTTCGACGTCGAGACGCGGCGACGTCGCGACGAGCCGCGCATCGGCCACGGTATCGCCGCGCTCGACATCGGCCTTGTCGACCCCGGCCAGGTTCAGTGCGCAACGCTCGCCCGCGCGGCCGGCCTCGACCGGCCGGTTCTGCGCATGGATGCTGCGCACGCGCGCCGCGCCGCCCGTGCGCACGATCGCGAGCGTATCGCCGGTTGCGACGCGGCCCGCGAACGCGGTGCCCGTCACGACGGTGCCCTGCCCCGAGAGCGTAAACACACGATCGACCGCGAGCCGGAACAGCCCGTCGTCGCGGCGTGCGCGCCACGCGATCGCCGCGTCGGCCAGGTGACGCTTCAACGCGGCGACACCCGGGTCGTCCACGGCCGTCGCCCGCGTTTCGAAGATCGGCACGCCGGCCAGCGTCGAATCGTTCAGCCACGCGGCGATCTCGTCGCGCACCTCGGCCACGCGCGCGGCGTCGACGCGATCGCACTTCGTCAGCGCGACCGCGCCATGCGTGACGCCGAGCAGTTGCAGGATCGCGAGATGCTCGCGCGTCTGCGGCATCACGCCGTCGTCGGCGGCAATCACGAGCAGCGCGAAGTCGATCCCGCATGCGCCGGCCGCCATCGTGTGAATCAGCTTCTCGTGGCCCGGCACGTCGATCAGGCCGAGCACGTCGCCGTTGTCGAGCGGCGTATACGCATAACCGAGTTCGATCGAGATGCCGCGCGCCTTCTCTTCCTTCAGGCGGTCGGTATCGACGCCCGTCAGCGCGCGCACCAGCGTCGTCTTGCCGTGGTCGATGTGTCCGGCGGTACCGACGATCATGCAGCGGGCCCCGCGAGCGGCACGCATTGCGCGACGAACGCCGCCTCGTCGGCCGCTTCGAGGCAGCGCAGGTCGAGCCGCAGCGCGTTGTCGGCCACGCGGCCGATCACCGGGCGCGGCCATTCGCGCAGCCGCTTCTCGAGCTGCGCGAGCGCGCGGCCGCCGCGCTTGCCGTCCGCCGTGCGCACGACGAGCCCGGCGCTCGGCAGCTGGTCGACCGGCAGCGCACCGCTGCCGATCTGGCTGAACATCGGCTCGACCGCTACGTCGAAACCGCCGCCGAGCGCGGCCTGCAGCGCCGGACGCACGCGTTCGGCGGCCTCGGCGATCTCGCCGTGCGGGCGCGTCAGCAGGCGCAGTGTCGTGAGCCGGTCGCGCAGGAACTCGGGAGACTGGTAGAGGCGCAGCACGGGTTCGAGCGCCGCGAGCGTCAGCTTGCCGACGCGCAGCGCGCGCTTGAGCGGATGTTTCTTGATCTTCGCGATCAGCGCGCGATCGCCGACGATCAGGCCGGCCTGCGGCCCGCCAAGCAGCTTGTCGCCGCTGAACGTGACAACGTTTGCGCCGGCGGCGATGGTTTCCTGCACGGTCGTCTCGTGCGGCAGGCCCCATTGCGTCAGGTCGGCGAGCGTGCCGCTGCCGAGATCGACGGCGACCGGCAGCCCGTGCTCGCGCGCGAGCGGCGCGAGTTCGGCGAGCGACGTCTCCTTCGTGAAGCCGCTGATCGCGTAGTTGCTGCAGTGCACCTTCATCAGCAGCGCGGTGCGCGGGCCGATTGCCTCCGCGTAGTCGCGCAGATGGGTGCGGTTGGTCGTGCCGACTTCGCGCAGCCTGGCGCCCGCGCGGCTCATGATGTCGGGGATGCGGAATGCGCCGCCGATCTCGACCAGCTCGCCGCGCGACACGACGACTTCCCGCTTCGTCGCCAGCGCCGACAGCGCCAGCAGCACGGCCGCCGCGTTGTTGTTGACGACGGTCGCGGCTTCCGCGCCCGTCAATTCGCACAGCAGATCGTCGATCAGGTCGTCGCGATCGCCGCGGCGGCCCGTGGCGAGGTCGAATTCGAGGTTGACGGGGCGCGTGAGCGCGTCGACCACCGCGCGCACCGCGTCGTCGGGCAACAGCGCGCGCCCGAGGTTCGTGTGCAGCACGGTGCCCGTCAGGTTGAACACGGTGCGCACCGCGCCCGCGCTCTGCGCGGCCAGCGCGCGCGCGACGGCCGCGGCGATGCGCGGTTCGTCGAGCGGTTCGGCGCCCGCCGGATCGTGCTGCGCGGCGGTACGCCAGCGTTCGAGCTCCGCGCGCACGGCGTTCAGCACGCGCGTGCGGCCGTAGTCGGCGAGCAGCGGTTGCAGCGGTGCCGACGTCAGCACGCGCTCGACCGACGGCACACGCGCCAGCACGGCATTCAGTTCATTCAAACCGGGTTCGGTCACGTCGTGGTGGCTCCAGTCTCATGCTTCGCAGTCGGCCGGCGCCGGCGCTCGCGCGCCGCCCCGGCCGACGTCGTCAATCCGCTTCCTGCGCGACGTCCGGCCACAGCAGCGGGTTCGGCGAACTGCGCTGGTAACCGGCCTCGTTCATCAGCAGGTCGAGCGTGAGGCTCGCGAGGTCGTCCGCCAGCGGCTCGAACTCGTAGTCCTTGTCCTGATAACCGATCTTGCGATAGGTCTTGCACTCGTCGCACGATTCGGCCTTGACGGCTTCGCTGCCGCCCTCGATCCCGTGATACGCGATGCCTTTCGTCGAATCGCAGTGCGAGCACTTCGTGCGCACCATGTGCCACTCGGTCGTGCACAGCCCGCACTGCAGGAAACGGTAGCCCTGGTACTGCCCGCCGACCCGCACGACGCTCGCGACCGGGTGCGTGCCGCACACGGGGCACAGCCCCGGCTGGTCGAGATACGGGACGTCGGCCGGCGCAACGCAGCTTGCGAGATCCGTCCAGACGACCTGCAGCGCGGCCATCAGGAACGGCGCGGTGGCCGGGTCGACTTCGGCGAAGCGCAGCGCGAGGATCGCGTCGGCCTGCGCGTCGAGTTCGGCGGGCGCCATCAGGCGCAGCCGGTCGAGCAGCTTCGCGAACTGCGGGTTGACGAGCCCGGCGCCTTCGACGCGGTCGAGCAGTTCGTACAGCACGGCACGCCATTGCGGGTTGCGCTCGCCGTCGAGCGCCGGTATGAGCGGCATCGAATGCTGCTGTGCAAGCGCGATCGCTTCCTTCGACGGCAGCGGCAGTTCCAGCGCCTGCAGTGTCGCGTGCTGCGCATCGGCGACGGTGGCCATCAGCCGCAGGTAGCCGCTGATCGGGTTCAGGTCGGCCAGCTTGCGCAGCCGCGCGGCGCGCGCCGAGAACGCGGTGGCGCGCTCCGGCAGGCGAAAGCGCGGGATGGCCGAATGATCGAGTGTCGAGATCTCGGTCGGTTCGAGGATGCGTTGTGTCACGAAAATGTCTTCCAAGGGGTCTGTTTGCGCATGGAACGCGCATGCGTTGCCACGAGAACGGCCGCTCGCGAGGCGCGCGACGCCGCGAATACTGACGTATTCGCAAGGAGCGCAACGCGGCGAGCGGCCGTTCTCGTGGCAACCCCAAATTTAAAAAATACATGCCACGGGAATGCCCGAAATCGCCCGTATGGCGGCGTCGCTCGTCGCTTGTTTGGCTCGGCCAAACGGCGCTCCTCACTTCTTGCCCTACGCCCCGCAGGAAGTCCCCTTGGGGGACGAGCGATTTCGGGCATTCGCATGCGCGTTCCATGCGCAAACAGACCCCAAACAAGCGCCGACGCATCGGCGCTTTCGGGCGGTTCCGGCGGTTGGCGGAACGGCCCGCCGCAACTGGCGAGCCGCCCCGCTCCGGTGCGCTATTTCACGCTTTCACGGAACCACTTCGGGTGATGCTTGCGAGCCCAGCCCAGCGTGACGGTGCCGCGCACCATCGCGCCGATCGAGCCCTTCACCCACAACGCCGCGTAAATGTGCACGATGATGCTCGCGATCAGCACGAAGGCCGCCACGGCATGCACGACAGCGGCCGCGCGGATCACCCCGATCGGGAAGTAGAACGAGAAGTAACGCCGCCAGATCACGACTCCCGACAGCAGGAGCAGCAACAGGCACGCCACCAGCGTGAAGAATAGCAGCTTCTGCCCGGCGTTATAGCGCCCGACGGGCGGCAGCTTGTCTTCCTGGTTGGTCAGCACGTCGCCGATCTGCTTCAGCCATTGGCGATCGTCCGCATCGAGCGCATTGTGGTGCCAGAAGCGCACGACCAGGATCGCGAACGACACGAACATCACGAGGCCGACGAACGGATGCAGGATCCGCGTCCACTGGCCGCCGCCGAACAGCGCGGTCAGCCAGAACATCGACGGATGAAACAGCGCGAGCCCGGACAACGCGAGCAGCACGAACGTGATCGCGGTAATCCAGTGGTTCGTGCGCTCGTTCGGCGTGTAGCGGACGATCAGGTTGGGGTCGTCGTGGTTCATTTCGCGTCCTCCTTGATGCGTCGCGCCTCGTCGCGGGCGGCGGCTTCCTCGTCGTCGGTGACCTCGTTCGGACCGACCCGCGTGTAGTGGAAGAACCCGGCCAGCGCGGTCAGCGCGAGGCCCGCGACCGCGAGCGGTTTCGCGATGCCCTTCCACAGCTTCACCATCGGGCTGATCGACGGGTTGTCGGGCAGCCCGTGGTACAGCGACGGTTTATCGGCATGGTGCAGCACGTACATCACGTGCGTGCCGCCGACGCCCTGCGGGTCGTACAGCCCCGCATGCTCGAAGCCGCGCTCCTTCAGGTCCTCGATCCGCTCGGCCGCGTGCTGCTTCATGTCCTCCTTGGTGCCGAACACGATCGCGCCCGTCGGGCAGGTCTTCACGCAGGCCGGTTCCTGGCCGACCGCGACGCGGTCGGAACAGAGCGTGCACTTGTACGCGCGATGATCCTTCTTCGAGATCCGCGGAACGTTGAACGGGCAGCCGGTCACGCAATAGCCGCAACCGATGCAGTTCTCCTCGTGGAAATCGACGATCCCGTTGTTGTACTGCACGATCGCGCCCGGCGACGGGCACGCCTTCAGGCAGCCCGGATCCTCGCAGTGCATGCAGCCGTCCTTGCGGATCAGCCACTCGAGGTCGCCCGCCGGGTTCTCGTATTCGGCGAACCGCATCACCGTCCACGAGTGCTCGGAGAGGTCGGCCGGGTTGTCGTACACGCCGACGTTGGTGCCGACTTCGTCGCGCAGGTCGTTCCACTCCATGCATGCCGTCTGACATGCCTTGCAGCCGATGCACTTCGATACGTCGATCAGCTTCGCGACGCTCCCGGTCACCGGTTCGCGCACCGTGGGCGGTGGCGTCGTGGTGGCCGAGACGCGCTTGATATCCAGCGATTGCAATGCCATCTCTTTCCCCTTACGCCTTTTCGACCTTCACCAGGAACGACTTGAATTCCGGTGTATAGGAGTTGCCGTCACCCACGGACGGAGTCAGGGTATTCGCGAGATAGCCGGGCTTCGTCAGACCCTTGAAGCCCCAGTGCAACGGGACACCGACCGTCTGGACCTTCTTGCCGTCGACCATCAGCGGCTTGATCCGCTTCGTGACGAGGGCGACCGCGATGATGTAGCCGCGCTTGGACGACACCTTCACGCGCTCGCCATGCGCGACGCCGACTTCCTTCGCGAGGTCTTCGCCGATCTCGACGAATTGCTCGGGCTGGATGATCGCGTTCAGCCGCGCATGCTTGGTCCAGTAGTGGAAATGCTCGGTCAGCCGGTACGTGGTCGCCGCGTGCGGGAACTCCGGTGCCTGGCCGAACGACGCCCGATCGTCCGGGAACACGCGGGCGGCCGGGTTGTTCAGCGCCAGCGGGTTGTTCGGGTGCAGCGGGTTCGTGCCGATCGGCGTTTCGAACGGCTCGTAGTGCTCGGGGAACGGGCCTTCGTTCATCCCCGCACGCGCGAAGAAGCGCGCGACACCTTCCGGATTCATGATGAACGGCCCCATCCCGTTTTCGGGTGGTTCGTCCGCCTTGAAATCGGGGATGTCGGCGCCCTTCCACGCG
Organism: Burkholderia reimsis; assembly: GCF_003294055.1. NCBI lineage: Bacteria > Pseudomonadati > Pseudomonadota > Betaproteobacteria > Burkholderiales > Burkholderiaceae > Burkholderia > Burkholderia reimsis. The sequence continues at coordinate 94,638 of NZ_QMFZ01000015.1, read as the reverse complement.
CTGCCGTTCCAGCCGATCAGCTTGCGGGTCGGGTCGAACGGCTTGCCGCTCACGTCGCACGATGCGCGGTTGTACAGGATCCGCCGGTTCGCCGGCCAGGCCCACGCCCAGTTCAGCGTCTGGCCGATGCCGGTCGGATCGGAGTTGTCGCGCCGGCCCATCTGGTTACCGGCCTGCGTCCAGGCTCCGCAGAAGATCCAGCAGCCGCTCGCGGTCGTCCCGTCGTCCTTCAGTTGCGCGAACGCGGCCAGCTGCTCGCCCTTCTTCACGAGCGTCTTCGCCGGATCCTTAGGATCGGGCAGATCGGCGAGCGCACGGCCGTTGAACTCCATCGCGAGTTCTTCGGGCGTCGGGCTTTCCGGGTTCGCGTACGGCCAGGTCAGGTTGACGATCGGGTCCGGATACTTGCCGCCGTCCGTCTGGTACATCTTGCGCATGCGCAGGAACAGCCCCGACATGATCTCGAGGTCGCTGCGCGCTTCGCCCGGCGGCTCCGCGCCCTTCCAGTGCCATTGCAGCACGCGGCTCGAACTCACGAGCGAACCGTTTTCCTCCGCAAAACACGTGGTGGGCAGGCGGAACACCTCGGTCTGGATCTTCGACGCGTCGACGTCGTTGTAGTCGCCGTGATGCTTCCAGAACTCGGACGTCTCGGTCGCGAGCGGATCCATGATCACGAGCCACTTGAGCTTCGCGAGCCCTGCCGCCGTCTTCACCTTCGACGGCGCCGCCGCGAGCGGGTTGAAGCCCTGGCAGATGTAGCCGTTCATCTTGCCGGCATTCATCAGCTCGATCGCCTGCAGCAGGTCGTACTGCTTGTCCAGCTTCGGCAGGTAATCGTAGGCCCAGTTGTTCTCGGCGGTCGCCGCGTCGCCCCACCAGGACTTCATGAAGCTGACGTGGAAGGCCTTGTAGTTCTTCCAGTAGCTCAGCTGGTTCGGCCGCAGAGGCTGCTGCACGCGCTTCTTGATGTAGCCGTCGAAATCCTGCTCGGCCTGCATCGGCAGCGTCATGTAGCCCGGCAGCAGGTTCGACATCAGCCCGAGGTCGGTCAACCCCTGGATGTTCGAGTGGCCGCGCAGCGCGTTCATCCCGCCGCCGGCGATGCCGATGTTGCCGAGCAGCAGCTGCACCATCGCGCCGGTGCGGATGATCTGCGCGCCGATCGAGTGGTGCGTCCAGCCGAGCGCGTACAGCACCGTGCCGGCGCGGCCGGGAACGGCGGTGGTCGCGAGCATCTCGCACACCTTCAGGAACTTCTCCTTCGGCGTGCCGCAGACCTGCTGGACCATGTCCTGCGTATAGCGCGCGTAGTGCTGCTTCAGCAGGTTGTACACGCAACGCGGGTGCTGCAGCGTCGGGTCGACCTTCACGAAGCCGTCGTCGCCGCGCTCGTAGTCCCAGCTCGATTTGTCGGGGTACGCGTGTTTCTCCGCGTCGTAGCCGGAATAGATGCCGTCGTTGAACGCGAAATCCTCGCGCACGATGAACGAGAAGTCCGTGTAGTTCTTCACGTACTCATGCTGGATCTTGTCGTTCGTCAGCAGATAGTTGATCACACCGCCCAGGAAGACGATGTCGGTGCCGGTGCGGATCGGCGCGTAGTAGTCGGCCACCGAGGCCGTACGCGTAAAGCGCGGGTCGACGACGATCAGCCGCGCCTTGCGGTGCGCCTTCGCCTCCGTTACCCACTTGAAACCGCACGGATGGGCCTCGGCTGCATTGCCGCCCATCACGAGAATCACGTCCGCGTTCTTGATGTCGACCCAATGGTTCGTCATCGCTCCACGGCCAAACGTCGGGGCAAGACCTGCCACCGTCGGGCCATGTCAGACACGCGCCTGATTGTCGAATGCGAGCATCCCGAGACTGCGGACCGTCTTGTGCGTCAGGTAGCCGACCTCGTTGCTGCCCGCCGACGCGGCCAGCATGCCGGTGGTCAGCCACCGGTTGACCTTCGCACCGTCTTCCGCCGTCTCGACGAAGTTCGCGTCGCGGTCGGCCTTCATCAGCTTCGCGATGCGGTCGAGCGCGTCATTCCACGAAATCGGTTCCCACTTGTCCGAGCCGGGCGCGCGATACTCGGGGTGCGTCAGGCGGTTCGGGCTGTGGATGAAGTCGATCAGGCTCGCGCCCTTCGGGCACAGCGTGCCGCGATTGACGGGATGGTCGGGATCGCCTTCGATGTGGATGATGCTCGGCTGCGCGTTCTTCGCGCCGTCTCCGAGGCTGTACATCAGGATGCCGCAACCCACTGAACAGTAAGGACAGGTGTTGCGCGTTTCGACGGTGCGCGCCAGCTTGTACTGTCGGACTTCGGCGAGCGCTTCGGACGGAGAGAAGCCCATCAGGGCTAGACTCGATCCGGCAAGCGACGTAGCCGTCACCTTCAGGAACTGGCGCCGGGACATTTGGAGCATGGCTGGTCTCGGCGTTATTGTGGGGGTGAGGAAACTGAAAGGAATTATAGACAGTTCGCGCAACTATGTTCGAATCTTCGGATCAATACTGAATTGTCTGATTACCAACGATGATCCGCGTTCCGCGCGCCACCGAAACGTCATGAAACGACAGATCACCTCCGAAGCCACCCGTCTCGCGCAAGAACAGGCCAACTGGGCCCTCACGGCGTTCAAGCGCTTCTCGGCCGACCGTTGCTCCGCGATGGCCGCGGGTATTGCATTCTTCTCCGCGTTCTCGCTCGCGCCGATGCTCGTGATGGTGATTGCCGTGGCCGGCTGGTTCTACGGCGACGATGCCGCGCGCGGCCAGGTGTTCGAACAGGCGCACCAGCTGATCGGCGACGACGCGGCGGCCAGCATCCAGACGATCGTGCAGAACGCGCACCGCGCGGGCGAGCGCGGCGGCCTCGCCACCCTGATCTCGTTCGCCGCGCTGGCCATCGGCGCGTCGGCCACCTTCGCGTCGCTCAGCGCCGCGCTCAGCGTGATCTGGCCGGCCACCGAGAACCGCTGGTCGAGCATGCTCGGGCTCGTGCGCGTGCGGCTGATCTCGTTCGGGCTCGTGCTCGGCGTCGCGTTCCTGCTGATCGTGTCGCTCGTGCTCGACACCGCGATCACGTTCGTCGGCACCTGGCTGCTGGGCAATTCGCCGTACGTGGTCGTCACGAACCTCGTGCAGTTCTTCGTCGGCATCGCCGTGCTCGCGGCCGCGTTCGCATCGCTGATGAAGTTCCTGCCCGATGCGCGCGTCGCGTGGCGCGACGCCGCGATCGGCGGCATCGTGTCCGCGATCCTGTTCTCGGGCGGCAAGAAACTGTTCGCGCTGTACCTCGCGCACGCAGGCACCGCCAGTGCATTCGGCGCGGCCGGATCGTTCGCGGTCCTGCTGATGTGGCTGTACTTCTCCGCGATCGTGCTGCTGCTCGGCGCGGAATTCGCGGCGGCCCGCGGCAACGCGCATCGTCTCGCCGGTACCGCACCGGCCGTGTCCGCTCAAGCCGACCGGCCCGTCGATCGCATGCGCGACGACTGATTCACGCTGTTGGCAACGTCGCGGCGCGACCCCGCACACCCGTCTGCCCTCCTGCAACCGCGCAGTCAGCCGCGCATTCGCGTGACGTTGATACGTTCTTTGCATGTCCCGGCTTCGTTGCCGCAACCGCAAACGTTTGCAGGCATCCATTTCTGTCCGCAAACGTGCCGAAACAGGCTGCCTGCCGCAATGCGCATCAACTTTTGAAACAATCGCGCCGCAGCAAATGTCAACTATTTCAAAAATGGGAACAGTCGTTGATGTGCTTGATATATATGGACTTTTTCGCGCTGTTACCTTTTCGAGACACTTTATTTTTTAGGCTTTCTTGCGTCTACGGCACTGAGCTATTCTCCAATCCGCAACAAATAACGATGAATCACTTGCGTGGAGAAACTCAACGATGAAGAAACTTGCTCTCTCGACCCTCTCGCTCGCCCTGCTGGGCGCCGCCGGCGCTGCTCAGGCACAGTCGAGCGTGACGCTGTACGGCGTGATCGACACGTCGATCACCTATGTTCACGGTAACGCAGGTCAAGGCAACAATTCGTGGTCGATGGGTAGCGGCAACCTGCAAGGCAGCCGTTTCGGCCTGAAGGGTTCCGAGGACCTCGGTGGCGGCCTGAAGGCGATCTTCCAGTTGGAAAACGGCTTCAACTCGGCATCGGGCGCACTGGGCCAGGGTGGCCGCATGTTCGGCCGCCAGGCATTCGTCGGCCTGCAGAGCGACCAGTACGGTACGCTGACGCTGGGTCGCCAGTACGACCCGCTCGTCGACCTGGTTCAGGCAGTCACGGCTGACAACTACTTCGGCAGCGTGTTCGCCACGCCGGGCGACGTCGACAACAACGACAACAGCCTGCGCGTCAGCAACGCGATCAAGTACACGTCGCCGGTGTTCGCTGGCCTGCAGTTCGAAGGCATGTACGCGCTCGGCGGCGTCGCCGGCTCGACCGGCAAGGGTCAGACGTGGGCGGCAGCTGCAGCCTACAACAACGGCCCGCTGGGCGTGGCTGCAGGTTACTTCCACGCGAACAACGCATCGGCGCTCACGGCTGGCAAGCGCGGCGGCTGGACCGGTACGTCCGACGCAATCTTCGACGGCGACTCGGGCACGACCTTCATCAACAACGCGTTCGTGTCGTCGACGTCGATCGGCATCGCGCAAGTGGCAGCCCAGTACGCATTCGGCCCGGTGACGGTCGGTGCCGGCTACAGCAACGCGCAGTACAAGGCTGACGGCGCGTCGACGTTCGGCACGAACCAGAAGTACAACACGGGTCGCGGCTTCGTCACGTACCAGGCATCGGCACCGCTGCTGCTCGGCCTCGGCTACATCTACACGAAGGGTAGCGGCGACAACAACGCCAAGTACCATCAGGTTTCGCTCGGCGCGGACTACTCGCTGTCGAAGCGCACCGACGTGTACCTGGTTGGCGCATATCAGCACGCAAGCGGCCACAACGCCGACGGCAGCGATGCGCAAGCGTCGGTCGGCTCGTACGGCATCGCCGGCAAGAGCTCGCAGGAAATCGTCGCACTCGGCCTGCGTCACAAGTTCTAAAAACGAAGTATCCGGCGTGCACGGCGTCTCCGACGCCTTGCCGCCGACCTGGAAAGCCAGCCCGGTTTCGGCCGCGGCTGGTTTTTTTTCGTCCGTCTCCGATGCGCCGGCAGCCCGCGCACGGGCCGGCGGCCCGAACCCGAACCCACGCGCACGCCGACCGGCCCTCAGCGGCGCCTGGCGGCTGTAAAGCGCCGGGAACGCCGTTTGCGGATCGTCGCGCCGGTCGCCATCCGTCCGCCGAGCGGCTACCATCCGCATTGCCGGCGCCGCTCGTCCGGTGCGATCGCGATGTGCCGCAGCGTGTCGATTTCGGCAACCGTCGCCCGTCGTGTGGATGGCGGCACACGGTTTGCCGCTGCCCCATACAGACAGGAGACTCGTCATGACGATTCAGAAGATCACGCCTTTCCTCTGGTATTCGACGGAAGCCGAAGAAGCAGCGGCCTTCTATGCAGGCATCTTTCCGGATTCGCGCATCGTGCGCGTCACGGCGGTGCCCGGCACCGACGGCACACGCATGGTCGAGTTCGAGCTGTTCGGGCAATCGTTCTTCGCGATGAGCCACCCGCGCACCGACACGTTCAACCACGCGATCTCGCTGCTGGTCAGCTGCGCCGACCAGGCGGAACTCGACCGCTACTGGAACGCCCTGCTCGACAACGGCGGCACGGCCGACGCCTGCGGCTGGCTGCGAGACCGCTACGGCGTCTCGTGGCAGATCGTTCCGGAAGCGCTGATCCCGATGATGTCCGACCGCGACACCGTCAAGGCCACGCGCGTGGCCGCCGCGATGATGCAGATGGTCAAGCTCGACGACGCCGCGCTGAAAGCCGCCTTTGCCGGTACGGCCGGCTGACGATGCCTGTCGCATAAGCGCGTGCGAGTGATGCGCCGGGTCGCCGGACAGGCGTCCGGCTCGACGGCAAACGCGTGCGACAGCGTCGCAAACGCCCGTGCTCCTCGTCGGCCTCGCCCGCAAGCCGGCTACGTTCGCGGCATCTGCGGCGACGTCGACAGCATCGATTCGACCGTTCGCCGCGCGTAACCGATGAATGCGGCGAGGGGTTCGCCCGACAGGATCGCCGTGTCTTCCTCTTCGCCGAGATAGGCGGCGCGCGCCGCCGCCACAACCGGACGGTACGTTTCCGGCAGACGCGCCAGCGCCCATGTCGCGGCGACGTCCTTGGGCGCGATCCTGCCGGTCGCGGCGCTGTACCAGATGCGCGCGAGCGCGAGCACCACGTTGCACTCGTCGCCGCACCAGCCCGGTTCGGCATGCCACTGCGCGACGGTCGCCAGCAACGCGGCGACAAAATCCCCCGCGGGCACCGGCTCGAGCAACGCAGCAGCCGGCGGGCCGGCCAGCGCGACACTGTGCTGCCGCACCTTCGTCAACAGGATCGCCAGATCGTGATCGACGAGCGCCGGCTCGACGATGCCGGCTTCGAGATCGTGACGCAGCCACTCGCCAAACTGCAGTTCGCGCCGCGCCGGATGACGCCACGGCACGATTTCGTCGTGCGCGACGACGGTCACTTCCAGCGCGCGCATGCCGCCTGCGCAGCCGGGCGGCGTCGACACGGCGAGCAGGCCGAGCATCAGCGCACGCCGCGTCGGCTCGTCGGGCCGGCCCGACACCGTCGCCAGCAGGTCGATGTCGCTGCGCGGTTTCAGTCCGCCGTCGAGCGCCGAGCCGAACAGATGGATCGCGTTCAGCGTCGCGCCGAGATGCCGCTCGATCGTGTCGCATGCGGCGGCGACCTGCGCCGCGATTTCGTCGGGAATGGCTTCAGTCACGATGCGCGTGTCTCGCGACGCGTACGCAACAGGCGCAATCGGCGCGGCGAGCACGAGCCCCTGTGAGTGGATTGCCGTTCGTCATCGCGCATGCACGACACGTCGCCGAGCGTGCATCACGCGTCGAACCGGACTTTCCGCCATTTCGCTTCCACACGTCCGCACTTCTTCGCGGCCGCGCGCTTTGCGCAGCGCAATAAAAATCCCCGCACGCTTTCGCGTACGGGGATCGTCGGACTTCGCAACGGCTGCCGAATGCATTCGGCAGCCGCCGCGCGGCATTACGCTGCCGCGTCCTTCAGCTTCTTCAGCGCACGTGCCTTCACGCGCACGCTGGCCGGCTTCGCCGGGAACCAACGCTCTTCGCCCGTGAACGGATCCTTGCCGAAGCGCTTCTTCTTCGCCGGCACGACTTGTGCCGTGATCTTCAGCAGACCCGGCAGCGTGAACTCGCCCGCGCCCTTCTTGTGGACCGAGCCGAGCACGACGTTCTCGAGTGCGACGAGCACTGCCTTGACCGCCTTCACTTCGACAGCCGCGCGCTCAGCGATGTGCGTTGCGAGCGATGCCTTCGTGAACTTGTCCTTCAGCGGCGTCGGAGCGGCCGGTGCCGCCTTCGCGACAACCTTCTTTGCCACTACTTTCTTCGCGGGCGCAGCCTTTTTGGCAGCCACTTTCTTGGTGGCGGGTGCGGCAGCCTTCTTGGCCACCTTTTTTGCGGAAGTCGCCATGTTTCTCCTACCAGGTGTGGTCGTTGGATACACGAAGCGTGCAACGCGCGCGCTTCAACGCCGGATTCTACAAGCGCCGTGACGCTTCGTGCAGTACTTTTGTGCGTTTTCGCGGGGTTTCCCGCAGGTTTTTTTGCATGCGGGCGATTTCATCGACGCTCCAGCATCAAAAAACGCCTTCACGTATGCATCCGAACGCGAATTACGTTCGATATTTGCGCACCTATACTGGGCTCGCTCAATGCCCGGATGCCTCCATGCGCGAAGCCCGATACGTCAAAGGACTCGACGGCCTGCGAGCCCTCGCCGTCATCCTCGTTTTCCTGTCCCACAAGGGCCACGTCCTTGCCGTCGACGTCGGCAAGCTTGGCGTGTGGACGTTTTTCCTCATCAGCGGATTCCTGATCGTCGGCGAGCTGCATCGCAATCGCCAGGCGGTCGAGTGCGGCGCCATGACGCGCCGCCATGCGCTCGCGCTGTTCCTCGCGAAGCGCGCGCTGCGGATCTTTCCCGTCTATTACCTGCTGCTCGCCGCGCTCGCGATCGCGCACGCGCTGTTCTACCAGCGCGGCGTCAATCTCGGGCTCGCGTGGCACGCGGTGTTCCTGTCGAATTACTGGATCGGCGTCGTGAAGGACGGCTGGCCGGGCTCCACGTCGCACTTCTGGAGCCTCGCGGTTGAACAGCAGTTCTATCTGATCGCGCCGCTCGCGCTGCTCGCGGTGCCGGCCGCGCGACACGTCGCGCTCGGCATCGCGGCCGTCGTGCTGTGCGCGCTCGCGCATCTCGCGCTCTACCTGTGCGACGCGTCGCCGGTGCTGATCTACGCATTTTCCCCGTGGAATTTCGCGCTGATCGCGCTCGGCGGCGTTGGCGCGATGGCGCTTGCCGGACGCGGCGCGGCCGCCGTGCGTAGCGTGCCGCCGGGCTGGCTCGGCGCGGCCGGCGTCGTGTTCTTCCTCGTGCTGCCCGCATGCACGGCACTCCCCGACGCGATCGCGGGGCTCGCGGATCTCGGCCTGTCCGCGTCGCTCGGCGCGCTGCTGCTGTGGATCGTCAGCGAACCCGAGCATCCGGTCGTGGCGTTGCTCGACTGGGCGCCGCTCGTCTATCTCGGCACGATCAGCTACGGTTTCTACCTGTTCCACAACCTGATTCCGACGCGCTTCGGCGTGCTGCCCGCGCACTTCGCGCACGGGGCAATACCGGAAATCGTCCGCGAAACGCTGCCCGAGATGCTGCAGTTCGCGCTCGCCGTGCTGCTTGCGCACCTATCCTGGCGCTACCTCGAAAAGCGGCTGCTCGACTTCAAGAAGCCGGTCGCCGCGATGCTGGCCCGGCGGTTCGTCGCACAGCCGGGCACGTCGGCACGTTGAATGCCGCACCGATACGGATACGATCGAACGGGAAAACCGCGATTCGGGCCACCCCCGGAAGCCGACACCCGGCCAGCGTGGCGTGGCACCCCGTCATCGACCGGCACCGGCAGAACCGCTGCGGCACCGAACATCGACGTGCAGCGCGCAATCGAATCGCGACAGAGGCCGCACGGTCACCCGCCGCGGCACCGGTTTCAGGCGTGACACCCATGCTTGCCGGAGCGCCCGGCTCCGCACGCGGCAACGCTCGCACGGCAAACCCGCCACCGCACTCACCTCGACGGTGCGCACCAGAATCACGCATCCGCTCGCCCGTATACGCAAAAAAGCCCCGGCGCGCGAGCGGCCGGGGCCAACGGAACAACCACCACCTGAAACAACGGAGCGCGAGGCTGCTTAGGCGACAGCAGCCAGCGCGGGCAAGCAGGTACGCAGGTAGGCCTCGAATTCGCGGCTCACTTCCGGATGCTGGAGCGCGAGCTCGACGGTGGCCTTGAGATAGCCGATCTTGCTGCCGCAGTCGAAGCGCGTACCGTAGTAGCGATACGCGAGCACCTGCTCGTTCGCGAGCAGCGACTGGACCGCGTCGGTCAGCTGCAGCTCGCCGCCGGCGCCCGGCTTGAGCTTGCGCAGGTGATCGAAAATCGTCGGCATGAACACGTAGCGGCCGACCACGCCGAGATTCGACGGCGCATCCTCGGGCGCGGGCTTCTCGATGATGCCCGACAGCTTGATGATGTCCTCCTCCCATTCGCGGCCTTCGACGACGCCGTACGAACGGCTGTCGTCGCGCGCGATCGTCTCGACCCCGATCACCGAGCTGTGATAGTGGTCGAACACGTCGACGAGCTGCTTCAGCACCGGCTGTTCGCCGTGCAGCAGGTCGTCGGCAAGAATCACCGCGAACGGCTCGCCGTGCACCAGCTTCTCCGCGCACAGCACCGCGTGGCCGAGGCCGAGCGCTTCCGGCTGGCGCACGTAGAAGCAGTTGACGTGGCTCGGCTTGATGCCGCGCACGAGCTCGAGCAGCTTTTCCTTGCCGCGCGCCTCGAGCTCGGCCTCGATCTCGTACGACTTGTCGAAGTGATCCTCGATCGCGCGCTTGCTGCGCCCGGTAACGAAGATCATCTCGGTGATACCGGCGTTGATCGCTTCCTCGACCGCGTACTGGATCAGCGGCTTGTCGACGACGGGCAGCATTTCCTTCGGGCTCGCCTTCGTTGCCGGGAGGAACCGCGTGCCGAGACCGGCAACGGGGAACACGGCCTTGGTGACTTTCAACATGTTCGCATCCTGATTGCGTTGACTGCGCCGCGTCGACCAACGACCCGGCGCGATTGTGTTCCGAACGGCATATCGAGAATCGACGGTACTGCCAATTCGACTCCGCTCATTATCGATATGGACTGATTGCCCAATGATTCCGGAAAAAATATAATCCTTTCAACCCGGTCGATATTGCCGAACCGAGTGCCGAGGCAGAAACAAATTACCGATTTTCCAGATACAAATTCTTACGATTCGAATTCCTCGATATAGGGCACGCCGCCCCGTTCGAGCCCCGGGCGAATCGGTTCGTTCTTCAGCGCCTCGCGGTACGCCGACAGCACGGCCATGACCAGCAGTACTGCAGCGCTCGCGATCCAATGCATGTCCATCTTGCCGCTCCTTGCATCAATCAACTGGAGCTTCAAACTATCAGAAAAAAATCGGTAAATAATTGACCCGCCTCGCGGAACCGCTTTCTGAACGCGATAAACCCATGATGTGGAATACCGATATTTCCCGGTGAGATTTTTTTATTCATTGATCGAATTCTTGCGCATTACGATTGGATGAAACTTCCCGTCCATCCGTCGCAAGGAATCGAATCGCATGCAAGCTTTCAGCGGATCGTCTCTGACCGCGCCGCCCGTCGCCGACCACAAGGAACACGTGATCGACGCGATGCGCGGCTTCGCGGCGCTGCTCGTCGCCTATTTCCACTGCCGGCAGGTCGTCTGGGTCGGCATGCAGAGCTTCCATCACGCTTACGGCCATGCGCTCAACCCGGGCGCGATCGCCGGCTACCTGACCTTTCCGTTCGCGTGGGGCTCCGCCGGCGTGCCGATCTTCTTCGTGATCAGCGGCTACTGCATCCACCGTAACGCGGCGCTCAAGCTGGCGGCCGATCCCGCGTACCGGCTCGACGCGCCGAACTTCTGGATGCGCCGGTTCGCGCGCATCTACCCGGTGCTGCTCGCCGCGCTGCTGTTCACGCTCGCGCTCGACTCGGTCAGCCTGCAGATCGAGCCAGTCAGCCACAAGATCCGCGACGTCGGCCTCGTCGCGTTCCTCGTGAACCTGTTCTCGCTGCAGGGCGTCGCCGGCTACACGTACGGGTCGAACGGCGCGCTGTGGACGCTGTCGCTCGAAGTGCAGTTCTACGCGATCTACCCGCTGCTGTTCGCGGTACGCCGGCGCATCGGCATGCCGGCGGTCGTGGCCGCGGTCGCGCTCGTCAACGTCGCGTCGGCGTGGCTGCTCGAACGGCACGACCTGCAGTTCTTCACGTCGTACTGGCTGTCCTGGACGATCGGCGCGTGGATCGCCGACGTGCGCGCACAGTCGCCGCGCGACGCGGCCGCCGTGCCGTCGCGTGCGTGGTACGGCGCGGCCGCCGTGCTGCTGGCCGCCGGCTGCGGCGCATTCCATTTCGGCCAGTACGGCGCGTTCCAGCTCTGGTCGGCCGGCTTCGCGTGCTTCCTGTACCGCGCGCTCGCCCGCCCGCCGCGCACGACGCCGCCGCTGCGCGTGCTGAGCTGGTTCGGCGACTTCAGCTATTCGCTGTATCTGATTCACCTGCCGCTGTTCGTCTGCCTCGGCTCGGTGCTGTTCCATTCCGAACTGCAGTTGTCGATCTGGCCGTCGTTCGCGTTCATGGCCGTCGCGATCCCGGTCGCGTACCTGTTCTACCGGATGTTCGAACGGCCCGCGATGACGTGGTCGGCCAGCTTCAAGCCGACCCGCCCCGCCCGCGTCGTTACGTCGGCGCCCGAACGGGCCGCCTGATCCGGCCGGCCCGGGTTCCCGAGCCCTCGCGCGGCACCCCGCCGCGCGGGGGCTTTATCGTGGCCTGAGCGCGTCGGCACGCCGGGTTGACCGGATGGGCAGGCCTCCGGCGTCGGGCCGCGCCACGACCCGCCTGGGCCGTCCTCGGCCTGCTTTCGCTGCGCGGGGTGCCCTGGGCACCGTCTCCTCGGGTCGTCTTCTCGGGTCGTCTTCTCGGGTCGCCTTCTCGGGTCGCCTTCTCGGGTCGCCTTCTCGGGTCGCCTTCTCACGCCGCCTTCTCACGCCGCCTTCTCGCGTCTACTTCTCACGCTGCCTTCTCGCGCCGCCCTCTCACGTCGCCTTACCCCGCCGCCGTCTCACATCGCCCGCCGCGCCCCCAACGGCGATCGTGCAAACACGCGCCCGCCACACTACGCAACGACCTGCCCGCCACTCGCCCGACCAGCCCCCCGCGCTGAAAAGCAAAGCCCCCACGCAGCGTATTGCCGCATGAGGGCTCGTTCCCGGGGCGGCTCGCGCCGGCTACTGCTTTTTCGCCTTCGCGGCCTTCGCCGTATCCGCGAGAATCTTCTCGACCCGCTCCACGTAGGTTTCGGTGCCGAACCGGCGCACCGCCGTCGCACGCCCACTCGCGACGAGCCGCTCGCGCAGCGCACCGTCGCGCTTCAGCGTATCCAGCGCCCCGGCCAGCGCGGCCGCATCGCCCGGCGTGCAGAGCAGCCCGTTGTCGCCGTCCTCGATGATCTCGACGACGCCGCCCGCGCGGGCCGCGACAACCGGCCGGCGCGCGAGCATCCCCTCGACGATCACGCGCCCGAACGGCTCGGGCGTGATCGACGTATGCGCGACGACGTCGACCGCCGTCATGCACGCGGCCACGTCGCGCTGGAACCCGAGGAAATGCACGCGCTCGTCCATCCCGTGCCGGGCGACGAATTCGTGCAGCTGCGCCGCGTATTCGTCCTCGCCGAACAGCGGCGCGCCAACCAGCACCACGTGCATGTCGGGATGCCGCGCGGCGGCCTCCAGCAGCACGTGCTGCCCCTTCCAGTGCGCGAGGCGGCTGAACGAACCGACGAGCCATGCGTGCTCGGGCAACCCCAGCCGCGCGCGCAGTGCGGCCTGGCTGACGCCTTCCAGCGCATCGAACGGCTCGGCCGAAATGCCGTTGAACACGACGTCGACGTGCTGCGGCGTGAAGCCCGTCAGCGCGCGGAACGCCTGCGCGGACGCGTCGGAGTTCGCGATCACGCGCGTGACGCCGAGCCGCGCGCAGTACTTGATCGCCAGCAACTGCTTGCTGCCGAAATGGTCGGTGCTCACGATGTCACGCAGATGCCACACCACCGGCTTGCGCGCGAGCCGCCCGGCCAGCGCGGCAACCACCATCGCGCGCTGCGTGTTCGCGTAGATCACCTCGGCGCGGCGCGCCCGCCGCGCCACATCGCGCACGAGCCGCACGAGCTGCTTCACCGCGCCGACCGACACGCCGCCCTGCTTGCGCACGCCCGCGAGCGCCCCCTGGTCGACCACGTCGACGCGCGCGCCGATCTCGTCGAGCGCCGCACGGAACGGGCCGTCGTCGAACAGCAGCACGTCGGCGTTCGCGCGCATGTGCTTCATGATCTCGAGCAGCGACAGCTCGGCGCCGCCAAGCACGCCGCTCTGGTCGAGCACGAGCGTCGCCGGGCCGCGCGCGGCCGGCAGCGGCGCGACGGCCGTACCGCGCTGCGCGGTCGAGCCGGGCAGCGCGGCTTCCACGTAGTCGAGAAAGCGCCGCCGGAACGTATCGGCGGAAAACCGCTCCGCGTTCGCGCGGCATGCGTCCGGCGTGAAACGCTGCGGCGCGCGCTCGAAATCGTCGACGGCCGCGACGATCGCGTGCGGCGTCTGTTCGTCGAAGAAGAGCCCGGTCGGATTCCGGTTCGACTGCGGGTCGAGCACGGTTTCGAGCGCGCCGCCCTTGCCGTAGGCGATCACGGGCGTTCCGCACGCCTGCGCCTCGACGACCGAGATCCCGAAATCCTCCTCGGCCGCGAACACGAACGCCTTCGCGCGCCGCATCCGGTCGTGCAGTACCGCGAACGGCTGGTAACCCATGATCTCGACGTTCGGGCCGGCTTTCGCGCGGATCTTCTGCATCTCGGGGCCGTCGCCGATCACGACGAGCTTGCGCTCGGGCGTCTTCGAGAACGCCTCGACGATCAGGTCGATCTTCTTGTAAGGCACCATCCGCGACGCGGTCAGGTAGAAATCGTCCTTCTCCGCGTTCAGCGAAAAAGCGTCGACGTCGACCGGCGGGAAGATCACCGCCGCGTCGCGGTGGTAGACCTTCCTGATGCGCCGCGCGATGAACGCGGAGTTCGCGACGAAACCGTCCACCGCGTTCGCGGTGCGCGTATCCCAGTTGCGGATGTAGTGCAGGATCATCCGCGCGAGCAGCGATTTCGGCCCGCGCGTGAGGTTCGACTGTTCCAGGTACTGGTGCTGCAGGTCCCACGCATAGCGGATCGGCGAATGCACGTAGCTGATGTGCATCTGGTCCGGCCCCGTCAGCACGCCCTTCGCGACCGCGTGGCTGCTCGATATCACCAGGTCGTACTCCGACACGTCGAGCTGCTCGATCGCGAGCGGCATCAGCGGCAGGTAGCTGCGGTACTTGGTGCGCGCGAACGGCAGCTTCTGGATGAACGACGTCGTCACCGGCTTGCCGCGCACGAACGCTCGGTCGTCGAGGAAGTCGACGAGGCTGAACAGGTCGGCGTCGGGAAAACACGCAACGATCTGTTCGAGCACGCGCTCGGCGCCCGCGTAGGTCACGAGCCAGTCGTGGACGATTGCCACGCGCAGTGCGCGCGACGGTTGCCGCGCGCTGGCGCGCTCGGCCGGCACGGGCCGGCGCAGTGCGGCGACATCGCCGGCTTCGGCCGCGGCGGCATCGGCCGTGGCGAGATTCAACAAGGCGTGTTCCGCCAGATCGCGATTCATGCTGTTCTCCTCGCATTGAGACGGACAAACAGGTCGCGCACGAGCGCGCGCAGCCCCGGCGTCATCGTGAGCGACCACGCGACGTTCAGCAGCAGCACGACCGCGCACATGCCGATCGACTCGACGAGCCCCGGCCATGCCTGCGCCAGAAACAGGCTCGCCAGCAGGAACGCGAGGTGCGCGAGCATGTCGAGCACGATCGCGCGCATCCGGATCGCCGACAGGTACAGCAGCACGCCGTAGTCGACGAACGCGCGCGCCGCGACGACCACCGCCGCGCCGATCAGCCCGAAGTGATGGATACCGAACCACAGGCCGCCGACGAAGAACGGCATCTGGACGAGCCCGGCAAAGGCCGCGCGGGACGGATTGACCTGCGACTGGATCAGGATGCGCGTGACGCTCGCCTGGCCGACGAGCCACACGCTGATCACCAGCACGCGGCCGACCGGCGCCGAATGCGCGGCGAGATCCGCGCCGACCCACAGCGTGAGGAACGGCGCGAGCGCGAAGATCGCGACGATGCCGACCGGCGTGAACACGCCGTTCAGGAATTCGAGCGACTGCCGCGCGAGCGTGTCCGCATGGTCGCGGCCCACGGCCGACAGGCGCGGGAACAGCGTGCGTACGAGCGCGTTCGGCAGCATGTTCAGGCGCGTGACGAGGTTCTGCGGCACCGTGTAGTAAGTGACGAACTTCGCGCCCATGCCGGCGCCGAGCATCACGCGGTCGAGCGTGTCGGCGATCATGCTCGTCGTGCTCGCGATCAGCATCCAGCCGCCGAAATTGAACAGCCCTTTCGCGGTGCCCCATTGCGGCGGATCGATGCGCCGGATCCCGAGCACCTTGATGCTGGCGTGGCCGAGCATCACCGCCGCGATCAGGCGCGCGACGACCGCCGCGGCGAGCACCGTCTGCAGGTTCGGCGCGATCCACCACGCGGCGCCGAGCGGCAGCAGCTGGAACAGGAACGTGCCGATCGTCTGGTTCGTGTTGAACACGCCGAAACGTTCGGCACCGTTGATCGCGCCGGCGAACACCCACGACACGTTCGCCAGCGGAATCGCGAGCGCGAGCCACGGCAGCGCGAGATACACCTCGTGCTGCATCGCCGCCGACACCTTCGTGAAGTAAGCGGTGTAGACGAACGCGCCGAAATAGATCAGCAGCCCGCCCACGATGCCGGTGCCGAGATTCAGCCAGAACGCGCTCCAGAACACGCGCGCGCTTTCGTCGTCGTTGCCGCTCGCGAGCGCCTTCGAGATGTGGTTCTGCGCGGCCATGCTCATCCCGAGATCGAGGATCCCGAAATAGCCGATCAGCGTCCACACGAGGCTGACGACGCCATAACGTTCGACGCCGAGCGCGTGGATATACGCGGGCACCGTCACCAGCGACACGAAGGTCGGCAGGATCAGCCCGATGAAGTTGATCGAAACGTTCTTGAGTATGCCTTTGTCCATGCTTCTGCCTTGTGTGACGTCGTCCGTCACGGTTTCCAGCGATACATCAGCACCTTGCCGCGCGCGTCTTCCTCGACGAACACGAGGTACTCGCCGTTCTCGCGCCGGAACGCGCTGATGCCGAACGGCACGTCGACCCAGCCGGATGCCTTGCCGACCTCGGCGCCCGGGCTCATCACGCCCACTTCCTTGCCGGTTTCCTTGTCGTACACGTGGATCTTGCCGACCGGCTCCACCCCGAACAGGTAGCGGCCCTCGGCCGTGATCCCGATCAGGTCGAAGATCGGCTTCGCGTCGAGCTGCCACGGCAGCGCGACCTGGTAGCGCACGACCGGCGAGCCCGTCGACCACTTGTCGAAGCGGACCAGCACACGGCCCACTTCCTTGTTGATGCCCGGCTGCGGCGGGGCATCGGCCGTGTAACCGGTCACGTACAGCGTGTCCGTCTGCGCGTCGTAGATCGAGCGGCGCAGCTGCGTGAACGGCTGCGGCATCGGATAGGTCGTGACCTTGTCGTACGAGTAGATCGGGTTGCCGGCCTTGTCGACGCCGCCGTACTGGAAGCGGTGGATGCCGCGCACGTCGCTCGTGCGCCAGATGTCGCCCTTCGTGTCGACCCACCAGCCCCAGCCGCCCGCCTTCGCCTTGCCGGTGGTATTGATCTCGAACTCGTCGGCATCCAGCCGGCCGTTGCCGTTCGCGTCGCGCCACAGCCAGTCGCCGCCCGGCGGCTTGTTCGGCACGTTGTCGACCGGCCGCGCGCGGCCCGCGATCAGACCGGACGGAATCGCGACTTCGCCGTCGCGCTTCGCGTCGAAGCGGTAGATCTTCAGGTGATCGGCGTACATGTCCGTCAGGTACAGGAACGTGCGGCCGTCGAGGCGCCGCGCGATCGGCATGCCGGGCCACTGGTCCGTATGGAACACGGGGTCGTCCGGATACTTGAAGCGGTTCGACAGGAAGCCGACGTATTTCCAGTCCTGGCCCGGCGGCTTCGACAGGTCGAGCTCGAAGCGCTTGTTGCCCGTGTACACGCTGTTCGGCCGCGCCGGGTCGAGCCATGCGCCGTCGACGAACAGCAGCCCCTGCACCTGCCAGCGCAGCTTGCCGTCCGGCGTGTAGCTTTCGAGCACGGCGCCGAGCCCCGCACCGATCGTGTCGTGACGCGGCCCGATGCCGTTCATCGACACGTAGATGTTGCCCGCCCGGTCGACACCGACGCCCGTCAGCCCGTTGAAACGCTGCGGCCCGGGCCGGCCCGGCACCGGGCCCGCGAAGATGCCGCCGCGCTCGCCGAGCGTGCCCGACTGCGCATAACCCTTGCCGCCTTTCGAGAAGATCAGGATCTGCTGGCGCGGCCCGTTGTCCGCGACGAGCACGCGCCCTTTCGCGTCGACTGCCACGTCCACCGCATCGGTGCCTTCCGGCAGCGCGGGGGCGTCGTCGAGCTTGCGGCCGTCGGCGCGCACGTGCGCGAGGTGCGCGGGCCCCTTGATCGTGTCCGTGAGCAGCCACAACGTGCCGTCGCCCGCGAGCGCGATGCGGCCCGGCTCGTGCGCGCTCCACGTACCCTTCTGCTGCATCGTCTCCGCGTCGTACACGTCCACCGCGTCGCGCGTCGGATTCGTCGCGAACAGCGTCTTGTCGTCGGCCGCGAGGCCGCCGACTTCCGCCTTCTGCTCACCCGTTTCCGAGCGCGCGGGCGCCGCCACCTCGTTCATCACCATGAAGCTCGCGGCCATCCGCGCGCGGCCGGCATCGGCACGCCCGCCCGGGGCCACCTGCGGCGCCGCGCGGAACGGCGCCGGCTGCTTCATGTCGCCGATCGTGCGGCGCGAGATGCCGAACCACTGCTTGCCCTTGTCCGGCCAGATGCCCGGCGACTGCAGGTGGCCGCGCTCGTTGCCGACACCGATCGCGACGTACGCATATTTGCTGTTCACGGCGATCGCGCTGCCGCCGAGGTTGCCCCAGCCGTGCGTGCCGCCGGCGAAGCCGAGCATCTTCCCGTCCTGGTAGACGCTCGCTTCGGCGCCGCTCTCGTCCCATGGCGCATTCGTATACACCTTGCCTTCAGGCGTCACCGCGATCGCGCGGATGTCGATCTGCGTCCAGCTGCCGTCGCCATAGCCGAACGTATTGCCGATCCACGACGTCGTCGCGGGCAACACCGTTTCGGCCGGTACGGCGCTCGTCAGCAGCGTCGCGCATACCGTCATGCCTACCAGAATCAGACGTCGCAATGCGCTTCTCCAGACTTGATGCAACAGCGACCGGCACCGCTGCCGGCGCACCCTGTCGCTAAATGGGTTTCAAACGTCGCGATGCAGGTTACAAGCAAAAATAATCACAAGAAATTTGGAAATATTTGGGGATGTTTCCGCCTGAAATATCGAACCGGAACAGACGCGCAAAGACACCCGAAAACGGCAATTACGACCGCCTTTCGCCTTCCAGTCTGTAGAAAGTGCCGCTTTTCTCCGCCTGGCGGGGCCTCCCGGGCGGCGACCATTCATCCCTCTACCGAATTAACCGGCATTTGAATGTTTGTCGTCAGATAAATGACGCGCGTTTTTTTGCCGATTTCTTTTCCCTAGAATCGATTTCGATTCGATATTTCATTTAATGGCATGCATTACGTTCACGTTTACGCATCGGATGTGCGACTCGCCCCGGCTCAGGCCGCGCGTCGCGAAGGAGCGGCGCGATGACGGGCCTCTCGCGACCCGCGGCCCCCACGCCGCCGCAACACGGCCGCATCGCGCAGCTCGACGGGCTGCGCGCGATCGCGGTGGGCGCCGTGTTCCTGCAGCACGCGCTGAAGGCGCCGCTGTGGATGGGTGTCGACCTGTTCTTCGTGCTGAGCGGCCTGCTGATCACCGGCATCCTGCTCGATCGCAAGGCGCGCGGGCAGTCGTACTTCAGCCACTTCTACGCACGCCGCGTGCGCCGCATCCTGCCGCCGTACGTGTTGCTGCTGGTGGTGTCGACGATCCTGTTCGGTGCGGGCTGGCTGCCGCACTGGCCGTGGTTCGCGTTCTTCTCGACCAACATCGGGCTGTCGCTCGGCAGCATCGGCCACGACAGCCTGAACGTGTTGTGGTCGCTCGCGGTCGAGGAGCAGTTCTACATCTTCTGGCCGTTCGTCGTGCTGTGGTGCTCCGAGCGCGCGCTGCTGTGGATCGCCGCCGCGCTGATCGTCGCGGCCCCCGTGCTGCGCGCGATCGCGACGCCGTGGTTCGACTCGTTCTGGCCGATCTACTACCTGACGCCGTTCCGGATGGACCTGCTCGCCGCCGGCGCGCTGCTCGCGATCGTGCTGCGCCGCGACCGGCGCGCGCTGGAACCGTTCTATCCGCTCGCGATCGTCGGCGCGCTCGTGTCGCTCGCGATCCTCGGCTGGCTGCACCTGTCGTTCCCGCGTTTTCGCGCCGCGAACACGCCGCTGTCGAACGCCGCGCTCTACAGCATCTCGCTGCTGCTGTGCACGTCGATCGTCGTGATCGCGCTGCGCGGCCGCGGCCTCGTGCAGCGCGTGCTGACGAACCCGATGCTCGTCTACGTGGGCACCGTCAGCTACACCGTGTACCTGATCCACCTCAGCGTGCTGTACGCGCTGTGGCCGCTGCACCTGAACCGCTTCGTCACGGCCGCGCTGGCGCTCGCGATCACGCTCGCGTACGCGACCGTGAGCTGGTACGGCTTCGAACGGCGCCTGACGCGCGGCCCCGCACGCCGTGCGCTGCCGGCCGCCGCCGGCACGACCGCCTGACTTTCACCCTCCATCGTTTCTACCAGGACAACGTCATGAGCCAAACTCGCAAGAAGGCCATCATCACCGGGATCTCGGGGCAAGACGGCGCCTACCTGACCAAGCTGCTGCTCGACAAGGGCTACGAGGTCACGGGCACCTACCGCCGCACCAGCTCGGTGAATTTCTGGCGCATCGCCGAGCTCGGCGTCGACGCGCACCCGAACCTCACGCTCGTCGAACACGACCTGACCGACGCCGGCTCGAGCCTGCGCCTGCTCGAACGCACGCAGCCCGACGAGCTGTACAACCTCGCCGCGCAAAGCTTCGTCGGCGTGTCGTTCGACCAGCCGGCGACGACCGCCGAAGTGACCGGCCTGGGTCCGTTGAACCTGCTCGAGGCGATTCGCGTCGTGAGCCCGAAGACGCGCTTCTACCAGGCGTCGACGTCGGAGATGTTCGGCAAGGTGCAGTCGATCCCGCAGACGGAAGCGACTTCGTTCTATCCGCGCAGCCCGTACGGCGTCGCGAAGCTGTACGCGCACTGGATGACGGTGAACTACCGCGAATCGTATGGCCTGTTCGGCAGCAGCGGCATCCTGTTCAACCACGAATCGCCGCTGCGCGGCCGCGAGTTCGTCACGCGCAAGATCACCGACACCATCGCGAAGATCAAGCTCGGCAAGGCGACCCGCCTCGAGCTTGGCAACCTCGACGCGAAGCGCGACTGGGGTTTTGCACTTGAATATGTCGAAGGCATGTGGCGCATGCTGCAGGCCGACGAACCCGACACCTACGTGCTCGCGACCAACCGCACCGAGACCGTACGCGATTTCGTGCGGATGGCGTTCGCGGCGGCCGGCTACCAGATCGAATGGACCGGCAAGGGCGAACAGGAACGCGGCCTTGATGTGGCGACGGGCAACGTGCTCGTCGAAGTGAATCCGAAGTTCTATCGTCCCGCTGAAGTCGACCTGCTGATCGGCTGCGCGGACAAGGCCAAAAGCAAGCTCGGCTGGGCGCCGAAGACGACGCTCGAACAGCTTTGCCAGATGATGGTCGAGGCAGATCTGACGCGGAATCAACACCATGACACGTTCTGATACCGAGCACACCCGGCGCCGTGCATTCGTCACGGGCCTGACGGGCTTCACCGGCCGCTATATGGTGCAACACCTCGAGGCGGCCGGCTACGACATCTGGGGCACGGTCGCACCGGGCTCGCCACCGTCGGACGATCCGATGTTCGTGAACTGCACGCTGTTGCCCGTCGACCTGCTCGACGCGGATGCGGTACGCGCGGCCGCGGCCGACGCGCGCCCCGATGCAGTCGTGCATCTCGCCGCGCGCGCGCATGTCACCCAGGACGATCCGGCGCAAACCTACGCGGTCAACGTTGTCGGCACGCGCAACCTGCTGGCCGCGCTCGCGGGACTCGACCGCCGCCCGTCGGCCGTGCTGCTCGCCAGCAGCGCGAATATCTACGGCAACTCGACAGCGGGCGTGCTCGACGAAAGCGTCCCGCCCGACCCCGCGAACGACTACGCGATCAGCAAGCTCGCGATGGAATATGCTGCAAAGCTGTGGGCCGACCGGCTGCCGATCGTGATCGCACGGCCGTTCAACTACACGGGCGTCGGTCAGAGCGACTCGTATCTGCTTCCGAAGCTCGTCGCGCACTACGCACGCAACGAACCGCGCATCTCGCTCGGCAATCTGGACGTACGCCGCGATTTCTCCGATGTGCGCGATGTGACGGCCGCTTACGTAAGGCTGATCGAAACCGCGCCTGCCGGCGAGATACTCAATGTCTGTTCGGAGCGCGCGTATTCGCTGAAGGAAGTGCTGGCGATGCTGTCGCGCATCGCCGGATACGTGATCGACGTAACGATCGATCCGCGCTTCGTGCGGCCCAACGAGGTGAAGAGCCTGAGCGGATCACGCGACAAGCTGCGGCGCGCAGTAGGTGAGCTACCGGTCACGCCGCTCGACGAAACGCTGCGATGGATGGTGAGTGCGATGCGGGACGACACACCGCCGCCCGCCCGCCCGCTGAACGGGTCGCGCACGCGCGACGGTGTGCGCCGGGACTACGCCGCTGAAGGCGACAGTTCATCGTCGCCGGCGCGCCCGGTCGCATCGCTATGAGGGCGCCTGGCGCCCCGCTCAGCCTTCCAGCCCGCGCGCGAGATCCTTGCGCAGGTCGCCCGCATCCTCCAGGCCCACCGACAGGCGGATCAGCCCTTCGCTGATCCCCGCTGCCGCGCGCGCCTCCGGCGTGATGCGGCCGTGCGTGGTGGTCGCCGGATGCGTAATGGTCGTACGCGTGTCGCCGAGGTTGCCGGTGATCGAGATCAGCTTCGTGTTGTCGATCACGCGCCAGGCATTCGCACGCTGCTGTTCGGGCGTGTCGCCCTTCAGCTCGAACGACAGGATCGCCCCGCCCGCCTTCTGCTGACGCTTCGCGAGTTCGTGCTGCGGGTGCGATTCGAGGCCCGGATGAAACACGCGCGCGACGGCCGGATGCGAATCGAGCCAGCGCGCGATCTCCAGCGCGTTCGCCGATTGCTTCTCGACGCGCAGCGACAGCGTCTCCATCCCCTTCAGCAGCACCCACGCGTTGAACGCCGACAGCGTCGGGCCCGCGCTGCGCACGAACGGGAACACCTTGCCCATGATGAATTCCTTCGAGCCGACCAGCGCGCCGCCGAGCACGCGGCCCTGGCCGTCGAGGAATTTCGTCGCCGAGTGCATCACGACATCCGCGCCGAGCTTCAGCGGCTGCTGCAGCACCGGGCTGCAGAAACAGTTGTCGACGACGAACAGCGCGTTCGATGCCTTCGCGATCTTGCCGATCGCCTCGATGTCGGCGAGTTCGGTCAGCGGGTTCGACGGCGTCTCGAGGAAGAACATCTTCGTTTCCGGACGCACGGCTTCCTTCCACGCGTTCAGGTCGGTCGGGTCGACGAAGGTCGTCGTGATCCCGAACTTGTTGAAGATCTGCGAGAACATCCCGAGCGTCGAGCCGAACAGGCTGCGCGAGCTGACGAGGTGGTCGCCGGCCTGCAGCGCGGCCATCACGACCGACATGATCGCGGCCATCCCGGATGCCGTCGCAATGCACGCCTCGCCGCCTTCGAGCGCCGCGAGACGATCCTGGAACATCGTGACGGTCGGGTTCGTGAAGCGCGAATAGGTGAAGTAGTCTTCCGAATTCGCGAAGCGCTCGGCCGCGTCGGCCGCGCTCTGGAAGCAGAAGCTCGACGTGAGGAACAGCGCTTCCGAGTGCTCGTTGAAGTCGCTGCGCAGCGTGCCCGCGCGCACGGCAAGCGTGTCGAAGTTGAGGGAGTCGTCCATGTTCCGTTTTCCGTATCCGATGGCCACGCGCGTCGCGCAGGCCAGATCAAAACCAGGCCCAAAAACAAAAAGCCCGCTATGCGTCGGCATCAGCGGGCTTCGGTGCGGTACGACAGCGATCGACTCGGGCCGGTTGCCACCGGCCTTCGCTTTAGCTGTTTTGGGAAGTCGCCCCGCGTCCGCAAGCTGATATCAAATCGACGCAAGGCCACATCCTATCACGCCTCGATCAAAGCGTGCGCCGGTGTCACTCGACCGACAGCTGCAGGTTCATCTGCGAACGTTCGGTGTCGCCGGCCGTATCGCGATCGGCCTGCGACGCCGGCGTGAGGCGCGCGCGCTCGATCGCATCGAGATACTCGGGCGTCACGTCGCCGGTGATGTAGTTGCCGTCGAAGCACGACGCCTCGAAGCGTTCGAGCTTCGGGTTGATGTCGCGCACCGCGCGGCGCAGGTCGTCGACGTCCTGGTAGATCAGGTGGTCGGCGCCGATGATCTTCGCGACGTCTTCGTCGGTGCGGCCGTGTGCGACGAGCTCACCGCGCGTCGGCATGTCGATGCCGTACACGTTCGGGAACTTCACGGGCGGCGCGGCCGACGCGAAGATCACCGACTTCGCGCCAGCGTCACGCGCCATCTGCACGATCTCGTGCGAGGTCGTGCCGCGCACGATCGAATCGTCGACGATCAGCACGTTCTTGTCCTTGAACTCGATGCTCATCGCATTGAGCTTCTGGCGCACCGACTTCTTGCGCACGGCCTGCCCCGGCATGATGAAGGTGCGGCCGACGTAGCGGTTCTTGAAGAAGCCTTCGCGGTACTCGACGCCGAGCTTCGCGGCGACCTGCATCGCGGCCGGGCGCGACGAATCGGGAATCGGCATCACGACGTCGATCGGCACGTTCGGCAGTTCGCGCTTGATCTTCTCGGCGAGATAGTCGCCCATGCGCAGGCGCACGTTGTAGACCGGCACGCCGTCGAGGCACGAATCCGGACGCGCGAGGTACACGTATTCGAACATGCACGGGTTCAGCGTCGGGTTCTCCGCGCACTGCTGGCTGTGGAAGTTGCCGGCCTTGTCGATGAAGATCGCTTCGCCCGGCTCCAGGTCGCGCACGAATTCGAAACCGATGCCTTCGACCGCGACCGACTCCGACGCGACCATCCATTCGGTGCCGTGCTCGGTCTCGAGCTTGCCGATGCAGAGCGGGCGGATGCCGAACGGGTCGCGGAACGCGAGCAGGCCGTAGCCGGCGATCAGCGACACGATCGCATACGAACCCTGCAGGCGGCGATGCACGCCCGAGACGGCCTTGAACACCGAGGCCGGATCGAGCTCGAGGCCCGTGGTCGACAGTTGCAGCTCGTGCGCGAACACGTTGAGCAGCACTTCGCTGTCGGAATTGGTGTTGATGTGCCGGCGGTCGATCCGGAACATCTCGTCCTTCAGTTGCTGCCAGTTCGTCAGGTTGCCGTTGTGCGCGAGGATGATCCCGAACGGCGCGTTCACGTAGAACGGCTGCGCCTCGGCTTCGCTCGACGCCGAGCCGGCCGTCGGGTAGCGCACCTGGCCGATGCCGTAGGTGCCGGGCAGGCTGCGCATGTTGCGCGTGCGGAACACGTCGCGCACCATGCCGTTCGCCTTGTACATGTGGAAATTGCTGCCGTCCGCCGTCGCGATGCCCGCCGCGTCCTGACCGCGATGCTGCAGCAGCAGCAGGCTGTCATAGATCAGCTGGTTGACCGGGGATTGGGAGATAACGCCTACGATGCCGCACATGGCATGTCCTTCAGAATGACAAAATCGGTTCCGTCCTGCCCAGCCGCGTCGTCACACGCGTACGTACTGGGCCATGCCGTCGGGCAGGAGCTGCTTCAGCTCGTGCACGCCCTGTTCGGCGAAAGGACGCAATAGCGCATTGCGCCAGAAATCCTGTTTGGGCAGTTCGGTCAGCCCGGCCGCCGCGACCAGCAGCACCACCAGCACGCAGCCGCGGACGAGCCCGAACATCATGCCCAGCGAGCGGTCGACGCCGCCCAGGCCACTGGCCTGCGCGATCCGCGACAGCAGCGCGTTCGCGACGCCGGCGACCAGCACCACGCCGATCACGACCAACGCGAAGGCGATCACCCACTGCGTCAGCGCACCGCCCGGCCAGTTCGCCGGTATATACGGTACGACCAATCCGACGTAGCGGCCCGCGATCACGATCGCCGCGATCCAGCCGATCAGCCCGAAAATCTCGGACACGAAGCCGCGCCACGCACCGCGCAGCGCCGACAACACGATCACCGCCAATACAGCGTAGTCGAAAGCCGTCAGCATCGTGCGTTACTGCGTCAGACCGGCTTCGCGCACCTTCGCGATCGCGGCGGAAGCCGCCGCGCGATCCGCGAACGGGCCTGCACGCAACAGTGTAGCCGTGCTGCCATCCGACTGCTTGCGATGCTCGACATATGCGGGCACGCCCGCCGATTTCAACTTGGTGGCCCACGAACGGGCCGTCGCGTCGTCCTTGAACGACCCGAGCTGCACCGCGAAGCGTGCACCGGCCGGTGACGACGGCGACGACGCGTCGCCGCTGTCCGGGCTCGCGGCGTCGGCATTCGCGACGGCCGCGGGTGCGGGCTTCGGCGCAGCCGGCTTCGCCGCGGGCGCAGCCGGTTTCGGCGCAGGCTTCGGCGGCGTCACGCTCGCCGTGGTCGTGGTATCGGGTTTCGCGGCCGGCTTGGCGGCATCCTTCGGCGCGGGCGCCGGTGCGGCCGCAACGGCCGTGTCGGATGCCGGCGGTTCGTCATGCGCGACGCCGGCCTGCACGTCGGACACATCGTCGTCGCGCGGCGCGACCGCCTGATGCGCGGGCCGGTTCGGGATGTCGATCGCGATGTCGTCGGTGACCGGCTTCGGGTGCGAATCGAGCACCATCGGCAGCACGATCACCGCGGCGACGACGAGCGCGATCGCGCCGACGAGGCGACGGCGTGCGCGTTGCTTTTCTGGAAGGGTCGGATCGAGGAGCAGCGCGTCCGATTCCGGACGTTCGGTGCGGCGCGAGCGGCGCTCGACGCGTTCAGTGGTGCGCTCCGTGCGCACGTTCCGGGAGGTCCCGGTGCGACCGCCGCGCCGCGGGGGCGCGTCGTCGTCTTTCTTGCCGAACGAGAAAATTCCCATGAATGGCTGAGTCCGAAACTGCCCGTCAGTCAGTGTTGCTGCGATTTACGGTAGGCCAGCACGCCGGCAACCGTATGGAAACTGCCGAAAACCACGATTCTATCATTCTCGGATGCTCTTTTTAGTGCATCGCGAAACGCTTCGGCGGGCGACGTGTAACGCGTGACGCTCGAATCGGGCCCCTCCTCCACGCCGGCCTTGCGCAGCGCGGCTTCGAGCTGCTCGGCGGTGGCCGCACGCGGCAGCGGCAGGTCGGTCACGCACCAGTGGTCGATCTCGCCCTTCAGGTGCTGCAGCACGCCGTCGATGTCCTTGTCGTGCATCGCGCCGAACACCGCGTACGTGTACGGGAAGAAACCCATGTTGCCGAGGTTCTGCTCGAGCACGGCCGATGCATGCGGGTTGTGCGCGACGTCGAGCACGATCGCCGGCTTGCCGGGCAGCACCTGGAAGCGCCCCGGCAGCTCGACGTTCGCGAGACCGAGCCGGATGTCCTGCGCCGACACCGGCAGCACCGGGCGCAACGCCTCGAGCGCGGCAAGCGCGGCCGATGCATTGATCAGCTGATTCGCGCCGCGCAGCGCCGGATACGCCAGCGCCGGATAGCGCTTCTCGCGACCGAGGTAGCTCCACTGCTGGCGCTCCGCGCCTGCCTGCGCCTCGTAGCGGAAATCGCGGCCGACGAGCCACAGGTCGGCGCCGATCGCTTCCGCGTGGTCGATCAGCGTTTGCGGTGCGGCCGGATCGCCGCAGATCGCCGGCTTGCCGGCACGGAAGATCCCGGCCTTCTCGAACGCGATCTTCTCGCGCGTGTCGCCGAGGTATTCGGTGTGGTCGATGTCGATGCTCGTGACGATCGCGCAATCGGTATCGATGATGTTGACCGCGTCCAGCCGGCCGCCGAGGCCGACTTCGAGGATCACCGCGTCCAGCCCGCGCGACGCGAACAGGTGCAGGATCGCGAGCGTCGTGAATTCGAAGTACGTGAGCGACACGGGCTCGGGCAACGACGTGCGCGCGGCTTCGACGGCCTCGAAGTGCGGCAGCAGTTCGTCATCGGTGACGTTCTGCCCGTTCACGCGCGCGCGCTCGTTGAATTCGAGCAGGTGCGGCGACGTGTGGCAGCCGACCTTGTAGCCCGCGCGCACGAGGATCGTCTCGAGGAACGCGCAGGTCGAACCCTTGCCGTTCGTGCCGCCGACGGTAATGACGGGGCACGCGAATTCGAGCTGCAGCGCCGCCTTGACCTGCCCGATGCGGGTCAGGCCCATGTCGATGCCGACCGGGTGCGCGCGTTCGAGATGCGAAAGCCACGCGTCGAGAGTGGGAAAAGTGCTCATCGGTTCAAATCTGGATCGGTACCGCCACTACGCCAAAAAACGAAGCGCGTCGCCTGACGCGGAAGCCAGGCGACGCGCAGAGTTCACAACCTTGCGCCGGTCAAGCCAGCGCGTCGGCCGGCTGTCGCTGCAGCAGCGCGAGCAGTTGCGCGATCTCGTCGCGCATCTTGCGACGGTCGACGATCATGTCGATCGCGCCCGTCTTGATCAGGAATTCGGCGCGCTGGAAGCCTTCCGGGAGCTTCTCGCGGACCGTCTGCTCGATCACGCGCGGGCCGGCGAAGCCGATCAGCGCCTTCGGTTCGGCGATCACGACGTCGCCGAGGAATGCAAAGCTCGCCGACACGCCGCCCATCGTCGGGTCGGTCAGCACCGAAATGAACGGCAGCTTCGCTTCGGCCAGCTTGGTCAGCATCGCGGTGGTTTTCGCCATCTGCATCAGCGACAGCAGGCTTTCCTGCATCCGTGCACCGCCCGACGCGGTGAAGCAGATGAACGGCACCTGCTGTTCGAGCGCGTTCTGCGCGCCGCGTGCGAAGCGCTCGCCGACCACCGAGCCCATCGAGCCGCCCATGAACGAGAACTCGAAGCAGGCCGCGACCACCGGCAGCGTGTGGATCGCACCGCCCATCACGACCATCGCGTCGGTCTCGCCCGTGTCGTCCATCGCTTCCTTCAGACGATCGGGGTACTTGCGGCTGTCCTTGAACTTCAGCGTGTCGACCGGCACGACTTCCTGACCGATTTCATAACGGCCTTCCGGATCGAGCAGCCCGTCGAGGCGCTCACGCGCGCCGATGCGCATGTGGTGATCGCACTTCGGGCACACGTGCAGGTTCGCGTCCACGTCGTTGCGGTACAGCACGGCCTCGCAGGACGGGCACTTGACCCACAGGCCTTCCGGAATGCCCTTGCGGCTTTTCGGGTCGGTCTGCTTGATCTTCGGCGGCAACAGTTTGTCGAGCCAGCTCATCGTATGGTTTCCTGTTCCGTGGCGGGCCGGGCCGACCGGCCCGTTCCCGCTTCCTGTGTTGTGTTTATCGCGCCGTCTTGCCCGCGCCGTCCAGGGCGGCGCGCAGCTCGGCAATGAAAGTCTTCAGCGCGGCGGCGGCACCCTCCGGCGCAGCGCTTTCGAGCAGCTGCACGAGGCGGCTGCCGATCACGACCGCGTCCGACACCTCGGCCACCGCGCGCGCCGTTTCGGCGTCGCGGATACCGAAGCCGACGCCGACCGGAACCGGCACGCGCGACTTGATGGCCGGGATTTTACCCGCAATGCTCGAAACATCCAGATTTCCTGCGCCGGTCACGCCCTTGAGCGACACGTAATACACGTAGCCGCTCGCGATCTTGCCGACGTCGGCGATACGTTCGTCGGTCGACGTGGGCGCGAGCAGGAAGATCGGATCGATCTGCGCGGCGCGCATTTTCTCGGCGAACACACCCGCCTCTTCCGGCGGATAGTCGACGACGAGCACGCCGTCGACACCGGCCGCCTGCGCTTCGGCCGCGAACGCGTCGACGCCCATCCGCTCGATCGGGTTCGCATAACCCATCAGCACGACGGGCGTTTTGGGGTCGGTTTCGCGAAAGCGCTTCACGTCGGCGAGCACGCTCTTCAGCGTGACGCCGCGCGCGAGCGCGCGCTCCGACGAGCGCTGGATCACCGGGCCGTCGGCCATCGGGTCCGAGAACGGCACGCCGAGTTCGATCACGTCCGCGCCGCCTGCGGCGAGCGCGTGCATGAATTCGACGGTTTTCGCGGGATCGGGATCGCCGGCCGTGATGAACGGGATCAGGCCCTTACGGCCTTGTTCGGCGAGCGCGGCGAAGGTTTGCTGAATACGGGACATGGCAATTTTTCCTCAATGCTTCGGCGACGCGGCGGCGCGATTCACGCGCACGCCGGCGCAGCGAGCGCGTTCACACGCTCGTGCGCGATCGCACAATAGCTTTCGTTGATCTCGTAGCCGACGAAGTCGCGCCCCTGCCGTGCGCAGGCCACCGCGGTCGTGCCGCTGCCCATGAACGGATCGAGCACGCGGCCGCCCGGCGGGCAGCTTGCGAGCACCATCCGCTCGATGATTTCCAGCGGCTTCTGGGTCGGATGATCGACGCGCTCCGCGTGCTGCCGGTGCAGGCGCGAGACCGACCAGACGTCCTTCGGGTTGTAGCCCATCTCCAGCCACTTGCTGCCTTCGAACAGCTTGCGCGAGCGGGCCTTCTTCGTGTCGGCGTCGTACGGGATGCGGACCGGATCGAGATCGAAGTAATACGCCCTGGAAACCGCGAAAAAGCCGATGTTGTCGTGCACCGACGTGAAACGGCGCGTCGTGCCGCCCATGCTCGGCACGCGCCGGTCCCAGATGATCTCGTTGACCATCGTGAGTTGCGTCTTCAGGAAACTGAAGATTTCCGGCGCGTACTGCCACGTGCAGAAGATGTACATCGACCCGCTCGGCTTCAGCTTCGGAATCGCGAGCTCGAGCCACTCGCGCGTCCACGCGAGAAAGTCGTCGCCCGAACGCTTGTCCGAGTCGTTGCCGTAGTCCTTGCCGAGCCCGTACGGCGGATCGGCGACGATCAGGTCGATCGACGCGTCCGGCAGGTGCGCGGCATCGGTCAGGAAATCGCGGTTGTGCAGTTCGATCCCGGACGGCAGCGCGCGCGGCACGGCGGCGGCGGGTTGAACCGCCGCCCCCGCCTCGCTCGCGGCACCGCCGCCCGGTTCTTCGATCAGGTCACGCATCGGTCGGGGTCAGAGCTCGATGCCCGATCGCTCGGCGACCGTGTGCATGTCCTTGTCGCCGCGGCCCGACAGGTTGACGAGCAGGATCTTGTCCTTCGGCAACGTCGGCGCGAGCTTCACGCCGTACGCGATCGCATGGCTCGACTCGAGCGCGGGAATGATCCCCTCGATCCGGCAGCAGTCGTGGAACGCCTTCAGCGCCTCCTCGTCGGTAATGCCGACGTACTGTGCGCGGCCGCTGTCCTTCAGCCATGCGTGCTCGGGGCCGACGCCCGGATAGTCGAGGCCCGCCGACACCGAATGCGTCTCGATGATCTGGCCGTTGTCGTCCTGCAGCAGGTAGGTACGGTTGCCGTGCAGCACGCCCGGGCTGCCGGCGATCAGCGACGCCGCGTGATGGCCCGTGTCGAGGCCGTCGCCGGCCGCTTCGACGCCGATCAGCTGCACCGACGTGTCGTCGATGTACGGATAGAAGATGCCCATCGCGTTCGAGCCGCCGCCGACGCAGGCGATCACCGCGTCCGGCTGCCGGCCCGCGAGCTCGGGCATCTGCACCTTGCACTCGTCGCCGATCACGCGCTGGAAGTCGCGCACCATCATCGGGTACGGGTGCGGGCCCGCGACCGTGCCGATGATGTAGAACGTGCTTTCGATGTTCGTGACCCAGTCGCGCATCGCTTCGTTCAGCGCGTCCTTCAGCGTGCGCGAACCCGATTCGACCGGCACGACCGTCGCGCCGAGCAGCTTCATCCGGTAGACGTTCGCGGCCTGGCGGCGCACGTCTTCCGAGCCCATGTAGACGACGCACTCCATCCCGAAGCGGGCGCAGATCGTCGCGGTCGCGACGCCGTGCTGGCCGGCGCCCGTCTCGGCGATCACGCGCTTCTTGCCCATGCGCTTCGCGAGCAGCGCCTGGCCGATCACGTTGTTGATCTTGTGCGCGCCCGTGTGGTTCAGGTCCTCGCGCTTCAGGTAGATCTGCGCGCCGCCGAGCGTCTCGCTCCAGCGCTGCGCGTGATAGATCGGCGACGGGCGGCCGACGAAATGCTTCAGCTCGCGCTCGAATTCGGCGACGAAATCGGGATCGTTCTGGAATTTTTCATACGCCGCGCGCAGTTCGTCCAGCGCGTGAATCAGCGTCTCGGCGACGAACACGCCGCCATACGGGCCGAAGTGGCCGCGGTCATCAGGAAGGTTGTACATGGTGTCTCTCTCGATCGGTCGGGGCGCCCCGCTTTCGGGGCCGCGCCGGCTTGCATCACCCGGCGTCCGCTTCGCGCACCGCGCGTACGAACGCCGCCATCCGGGCGTGATCCTTCACGCCCTTCGCGCCCTCCACTTCGATGCCACTCGAGACATCGACAGCAAACGGACGCAACTGGCGAATCGCATCACCGACGTTTTGCGCGCTCAAGCCACCACTCAAAACGGCCCGATGCGCGAGCTCTGCGGGAATAAGAGACCAATCGAAGACCTTGCCGCTACCGCCGTAATCCGGCACCAGGGTGTCGAACAGGAGGCCGCGCGCTTTCGAATAATGAAGTGCCGATTCTACCAAATCGGCACGCTGCGTCGAGGGGCCGACGCGCACCGCGCGCAACCACGGCAGGCGGGCCGCGCGGCCGAGCGCGTCGCACTGTTCCGGCGTCTCGTCGCCGTGGAACTGCAGCAGCGTGAGCGGCACGTCGCGCACGACGGCTTCGATCTCGGCTTCGGTCGCGTTCACGAACAGCCCGACCACCGACACGAACGGCGGCGCGAGGCGCGCCAGCTCGGCCGCCTGCGCGATCGTCACCGCGCGCGGGCTCTTCGGGTAGAACACGAGGCCGATCGCGTCGGCGCCGAGCGCCGCCGCGTGCAGCACGTCCTCGGGACGCGACAGCCCGCACAGCTTGATACGCGTGCGCGGCGGCAGGCCGGCCGCGGCGGGAGTCGAAGGAGACACGGCGTGATCCGTCATGGTTGAGGGTCCAGGTCGGCCCAGACGCTGCTCCACGGCACGCTGCCGAGCTGCGCGGGCGGGACGGCGAATTCCGCCGGGTAGCCGACGTGGGCGAGGTACAGCCCGTCGGCCATGAACGTGGGCGCCGCGAGAGTGCGGTCGCGCCCGGCCAGCACGTCGGCAAGCCAGTCGGCCGGATAACGGCCGCGGCCGACCGCGACGAGGCAGCCCATCAGGTTGCGCACCATGTGGTGCAGGAACGCGTTGGCGCGGAACCGGAAATGAATGAAATGGCCCACGCGCCGCACGTCGATCTGGTACAGGTGTTTGACCGGTGTCTTCGACTGGCATTCCGACGACCGGAACGACGAGAAGTCGTGCTCGCCGATCAGGTGCGCGGCGGCGGCGCGCATCGCGTCGTCGTCGAGCGGCGTATGGATCCAGCCCGCGCGCCCCGCCAGCATCGGCGAGCGCACGGGATGCACGTACAGCGCGTAGTAATAGGTGCGCTCGAACGCCGAGAAACGCGCGTGAAACGTCTCCGGCATCGGCTTCGCCCATTGCACCGCCACGGTCGGCGGCAGGAACGCGTTGGTCCCGCGCACCCACGAGAACACCTCGCGATCCAGGTCGGTATCGAAATGCACGACCTGCCCGAGCCCGTGCACGCCCGTGTCGGTCCGCCCGGCCACCGTCGTATGCAGCGGCACGCGCGCGAACTCGGCCAGCGCGTGCTCGAGCCGGTCCTGCACGGTCTTGCCGTGCGGCTGCGCCTGCCAGCCGCAGAACGCCGCGCCGTCGTACTGAATGCCGAGCGCGATCCGCATCACGCCTCGTCCGCCAGTTTCGCGAGCAGCGCACGCGCATCGTCGCGCGTCGCGGTGTCGTTCGCGTCGACCACTTCCTGCAGCAGCGTCCGTGCGCCGGACAGGTCGCCCAGCTCGACGTATTCGGTCGCGAGGTCGAGCTTGTTGCGCGCGATGCGGGCAAGTTCGCCCGGCGTCAGCGCCGGCAACGCGGCGCCCGGCGTCGACGGAAGATCCAGATCGAAGTCGAGCTTCAACGCGCCGAACTGCGCGCCGCCGAGCGGCGGCAGCGACGACGTCGCGAACGGGCTGCCCGCCTGGCCGGCTGGCGTCGCCGCGTCCGGATCCCAATCGAACTCGTCATCCTGATCGGCCGGATGTTCGGGGGCCGGATCGATCGCGCCAATCGGAAGGCGCGGGTCGGCTTGACCGTTAGTTGCAACCTGATCGATGTCGGACTGCGTTGCCTTCGCGGCAGACTCGTCCGTCGCCAGCGACGGCTCGTCCTGCGTGCGCGGCGGCAGCGGCATGTCGAGGCTGTTGAGCGCGCTGATCGCGTTCTGCATCAGCGCCGCGTGCTGCGTTTCGGCGGCCGCAGGTGCGATCGGCGTCTCGGCAGGCTGCTCCGCAGGCTTTTCGGCAGCGATCTTCTCTACCGGCTCGGCATCGTGCGGAGCCGGAGCCGCCTCGCTCGCGGTCGGCACTACGGCGTGCGCGGCCGGTAATTCGGGCTGCTCGTCATGCGGCGGCACCACTTCCGGCGCCGGCGGCACATCCGTGTCAGGCGCCTCGACCGTCTCCGCCGCTGCGGCAGTGGCCGCGGCAAGGCTCAAGTCGGAAGCCGCGTCGCGTGCGACCGGCATCTCGGGCCGGATCGGCAGTTCCGGCTCGAAGGACGGCGCGGCGTCGGCTTCTGCCGCCGCAGCCCCGGCCCCGCCCGCGGCGACCGCAGCAGCCGTCGCGCTCGTACCCGCATCACCCGTTTCTTCCGCGCGCCGGCCCTTCCGGCGCTTGCGCCACGCAAAACCCGCGGCGAGGACGATCACGGCCGCACCGGCCACCGCGGCCGGACGCCAGTCCATCTGCCCGGTACTGCGCGCAGGTGCCGCCACCGGCGCGGCCGGTTGCGCGGGCGCCGATACCGATGCCGGCTGGACTGCGCTGGCAGCAACGCCGGACGCGGCTTCGCCTGCCGTCGGCGCGGCAGCGGACGCGCCCGTATCGTTCGCGGCCGGACGCGGCGCAACAGGTGCCGGCGCCAGCGCCGGCGTGACCTCGTTCGTCGTGGCCGGCTTGCCGATGCCGTGCTTCTGCAGTTCCATCAGCACGCGGTTCTTCAGCGCCAGCAGTTGCTGCAGGCTCGACGGCCGCGGCTGCGACGCGCCTGTGGCGGGCGCCGCGCCGGCCGGTTCGTTCATGCCCGAAACCTGGCTGCCCGCAACAGGCGGAAGCGCGGCGCCACTCGCGGACGACGGCACCGACTGGATCGCGCCGCTCCACACATGCGGACCGCTTGCACCGGCAACGGGCGCCGCCGGCTGCGTGCTTTCGACGGCCGATGCGCCGTGTGCCGTCGAAGCGCCGAGCGATGCCGCCGCACCGGCGGCCGTCGCGACGCTCGCACCGCTCACCGGAGCCGCATGCACGGCCGGCGCCACCGGCGCGAATGGCACGGTCGCCGCCGGGGTCGACCCCGGATGCGGCGCCGACGCACCATGCTGCGCGACCGCCGTGCCGCCGGATGCCGCCACGGGCGCGGACGCTGCCGTCGTACCCGATGCACCGGATGCACCGGCCGGCACGAGTGCCGCGCCTGTCGCATCGAGCGCCGGCACGGTCAGCGTCGCGCCGACTTTCAGGCGGCTCGCGTCGTGCTTCATGAACGCCTGCGGATTGGCGTCGAACAGCGCGCGGCCGGCGCGCGCGAGCACACCGGGATCGCGCGACTGCGTGGCCGCTTTCGCGATGTCGTTCAGCGACTGGCCGGGCTGGACCGTCACGGTAAGCGGCACTGCACCGCCGGCAGCGGACGCCGGCAGTTCGCCGGTGCCAGCCGCCCAGGCCGATGCGGTTGCGCCGAGCGCCAGGATCGCCAGCGCGCCACGCACGGCGCGCGACAGACGGGACTGACGCGGAAACAAGGAAATTCGGGACATCGTTGGCTCTATCGCCGCGCGCGGGCGCGGCTCGGATTCGCGGTTGAAAGCGTCAATAAAGTTGCCGCAGAAATGCAAAAGCGTCGCGTTGAACGCGACGCTTTCGGCGGGTCTGTGCGTCGTAACCGCGTAGTTTACTTCACGTGATCGGGTTCGGGCCGAATTCGTCGCCGATGGGTGCAACCGGCCACGTTCGCGCGTCCGCGCCCCCGCCGGCCGGGCCGCTCGAATGCCCGGGTTCACACGGTGCGACCAGCGTTCCCGATCGATCGGAAGCACACCTCCCTCAACTGAAAAACACCCGGCCGCATCCCGTCCCGAACGAATGGCGCGCCCCTTGCCGC
This sequence comes from Burkholderia reimsis, assembly GCF_003294055.1. NCBI lineage: Bacteria > Pseudomonadati > Pseudomonadota > Betaproteobacteria > Burkholderiales > Burkholderiaceae > Burkholderia > Burkholderia reimsis. The sequence continues at coordinate 58,550 of NZ_QMFZ01000015.1, read as the reverse complement.
TCACCCGGCGGCCTGCCCACTCCGGGGCTCGATGCCGCGCCACGACCGCGAAATCGGGCACGTTTGCTCAATAAATCGCGCCACCTGCCGTTAATGAATTAGCAATATCCAATAAAAACAAATCCCGCCGATCCCCCAATCCATTCAAATAAATTTCAATTGATCGATAAGAGGCCAATTCCCCTCTCTTATCGTCGGATTGGACATTACCACCCCCAAACCCCCGCCGCACAAGGATTCCAAGCCTTACCCCCGTTTCATTGCTCATACGAAATCGATCATTTCTACAGCAATTCAATTACATTACACAAAATTACACAGATCGAATAATTGCCGTCGTTACGATCGTCTTCAAACAAGAATCGGCGCAGTTCGACCATCGCGCACGCACCTGCCGGAAAGGCGGGCACGCGCGTGGCCGGGCTGACGTCGTGAGGTGCCAGGGAGGCATCGCGCAGTCGCACGACTGCATCTACTCACCAGCTCGTTACGGGGATCGAACATGGGCTATCAGCAGGGTTTGAGCGGGTTGGCCGGCGCGGCGAACCATCTCGACGTGATCGGCAACAACATCGCGAACGCAAACACGGTCGGCTTCAAGCAGGGGCGCGCGAACTTCGCCGACATGTACGCGAATTCGGTCGCGACGTCGACCAACACGCAGATCGGCATCGGCACGCGGCTCGCGTCGGTGCAGCAGCAATTCGGCCAGGGGACGATCAACACGACGAAGTCGTCGCTCGACATCGCGATCAACGGCAACGGCTTCTTCCAGATGTCGAACAACGGCGTGACGACGTACTCGCGTGACGGCGTATTCCACCGCGACAAGAGCGGCGCCATCGTCGATTCGCAAAACCGCAACCTGATGGGCTATGCGGCAGGCCCGGGCGGCGCGATCAATACCGCGGCGACCGTGCCGCTGCAGGCGCCGACCAACAACATCGCCCCGCAGGCGACGACGAAGATCACCGGCCAGTTCAACCTGAATTCGCAGGACAAGGTGCCGGCCAAGACGCCGTTCAACCCGGGCGACAACACCACGTACAACTACAATTCGTCGATCCAGGTGTACGACACGCTCGGCGGCTCGCAGCAGGTGTCGATGTACTTCACGAAGAACGCGGCCGGCACCTGGCAGGCCTACGCGGGCGTGCAGGGCCAGACGCCAACGAATCTCGGCACCGTCACGTTCGACACATCGGGCCGGATCACCTCGACGACGTCTGCCGCCACCGGCCAGCCGACGCCGAGCCTCGGTCAGTTCGCGTTTTCGATCCCCAACGCGTCGGGCGGCGCCAATCCGCAGAACCTGACGCTCGACCTGGGCGGCACGACGCAGTTCGGCGGAAAGAGCGGCGTGACCAACCTCGCACAAGACGGCTTCGCGAGCGGCACGCTGACGACGTTCTCGATCGGCACCGACGGCAAGCTGACCGGCAACTACTCGAACGGCCAGAGCGCGGTGCTCGGCCTGATCGCGCTCGCGAACTTCAACAACCCGAACGGGCTCGAGAACATTGGCGGCAATCAGTACGTGGAAACCGCCGCGTCGGGCGTGCCGCAGATCTCCGCGCCGGGCAGCACGAACCACGGCACGCTGCAGGGAAGTGCGCTGGAAAACTCGAACGTCGACCTGACGACCGAGCTCGTGAACCTGATCAAGGCGCAGCGTGATTACCAGGCCAATGCGCAGACGATCAAGACCCAGCAGACCGTCGACCAGACGCTGCTGAACATGCGCTGACGCGCACATGAAAAACGCGCCGCGCCGGCCTTGATATCGTCAAGGCCGGCGCGGCGCGCCATCTTGTGCAACGCGGCCCGCGCATCGCGGGCCGGACACACGAGCTTACTTGTCGAGCAGGATGCGCAGCATGCGGCGCAGCGGCTCGGCCGCACCCCACAGCAGCTGGTCGCCGACCGTGAACGCCGACAGGTATTCGCCGCCCATCGCGAGCTTGCGCAGGCGGCCGACCGGCACCGTCAGCGTGCCCGTGACGTTCGCCGGCGACAGGTCGCGCATCGACGCTTCACGCTCGTTCGGCACGACCTTCACCCAGTCGTTCGCCGACGCGAGGATGCCGTTGATCTCGTCGAGCGGCACGTCCTTGTTCAGCTTGATCGTCAGTGCCTGCGAATGGCAGCGCATTGCGCCGATCCGCACGCACAGGCCGTCGACCGGAATCGAACCCGGCTCGCCCATTGCCGGCTTGCCGAGGATCTTGTTGGTTTCCGCGCCGCCCTTCCACTCTTCCTTCGACATCCCGTTGCCGAGATCCTTGTCGATCCACGGGATCAGCGAGCCGGCGAGCGGCACGCCGAAGTTGCTGGTCGGCATCGCGTCGCTGTTCATCGCGGCCAGCACGCGGCGGTCGATGTCGAGGATCGCGGATGCCGGATCGGCGAGCTGCTCCTTTACCGCGCCGTTCAGCGTGCCCATCTGCGACAGCAGTTCGCGCATGTTCTGCGCGCCCGCGCCCGATGCGGCCTGGTAGGTCATCGCCGTCATCCAGTCGACGAGGTTCTCGCGGAACAGGCCGCCGAGCGCCATCAGCATCAGGCTGACCGTGCAGTTGCCGCCGATGAAGTTCTTCGTGCCCTTGACGAGCGCGTCCTTGATCACGTCGAGGTTGACCGGATCGAGGATGATGACCGCGTCGTCCTTCATCCGCAGCGACGATGCCGCATCGATCCAGTAGCCGTTCCAGCCCGCCGCGCGCAGCTTCGGGAACACGTCGTTCGTGTAGTCGCCGCCCTGGCACGTGATGATCACGTCGCACTTCTTCAGCTCGTCGACGTTGGTCGCGTCCTTGAGCGTAGTCTCGTTTTTCGCGAACGACGGCGCTTTGCCGCCCGTGTTGCTGGTGCTGAAAAACACCGGTTCGATCAGGTCGAAATCGCCCTCTTCCTGCATGCGCTGCATCAGGACGCTGCCGACCATGCCGCGCCAACCTACGAGACCTACGTTCATGACTAACCCTTTGATGGAGCTTCCCCGCCATTTCCGTCCCCGGTGTGACCGCGCGGGGAAATAGGCGGGCACGACGGACGATCAGCGTTTAATGATCGTTTTCGTGGTAATGGTTTTCGTGATGACGATGGCGCGCGCACCCGCACGGGCAATGTTGCCGTGGAGTTTCAAGACCGGGGAGATCAGGGAAATTTGCGCCATCGTTCGAGTCTACACAAAGCCGGTTGCCCGCACAACGGCCAACCGCGCGCGAACCGGCCGATTTCGCGGCCCGTTCGCGCCCTTTCTACTTGCTTGCGTTACAGCGCCGCGACCACCGCGTCGCCCATCGCCGTCGTGCCGACCTGCTTGCCACCCGGCGTCGCGATATCGCCCGTGCGGTAGCCCTGTTCGAGCACCGTTTTCACCGCGCGCTCGATGCGATCGGCCTGCTCCGCACGATTCAGCGAGTAACGCAGCATCATCGCGGCCGACAGGATCGTCGCGAGCGGGTTCGCGATGCCCTTGCCCGCGATGTCCGGCGCCGAACCGTGCGACGGTTCGTACAGGCCCTTGTTGTTCTTGTCGAGCGACGCCGACGGCAGCATGCCGATCGAGCCCGTCAGCATCGACGCTTCATCCGACAGGATGTCGCCGAACATGTTGCCGGTGACGATCACGTCGAACTGCTTCGGCGCCTTCGCGAGCTGCATCGCCGCGTTGTCGACGTACATGTGCGACAGCTCGACGTCCGCGTACTCCTTCGACACGTCGATCATGATGTCGCGCCAGAACTGCGACGTTTCGAGCACGTTCGCCTTGTCGACCGACAGCAGCTTCTTCGCGCGCTTGCGGGCCGCCTGGAACGCGACGTGCGCGATACGGCGCACTTCCGGTTCCGAATAACGCATCGTGTCGAAGCCTTCGCGTTCGCCCGCGAACAGGCCGTCCGGTGCGGCACGCACGCCGCGCGGCTGGCCGAAGTAGATGTCGCCGTTCAGTTCGCGCACGATCAGGATGTCGAGGCCCGCGACCAGCTCCGGCTTCAGCGGCGACGCATCGACGAGCTGCGGGTAGCAGATCGCCGGGCGGAAGTTCGCGAACAGCTCGAGATGCTTGCGCAGCCCGAGGATCGCCTGCTCGGGGCGCAGCGCGCGCTCGAGCGAGTCGTACTTCCAGTCGCCCACGGCGCCGAACAGGATCGCGTCGGCCTCCTTCGCGAGCGCCAGCGTCGCGTCCGGCAGCGGATGACCGCTTGCCTCGTAGCCCGCGCCGCCGACCGGCGCCTGTTCGAGTTCGAACTTCTCGTCGAGTGCGTTCAGCACCTTCACCGCTTCATTGACGATTTCCGGACCGATGCCGTCGCCGGGCAGCACTGCAATCTTCATGCGAAATTCCTGACTGGATAGGTTTTATGAGGCAGGCCGGCGAGCGCGCCGCCGGCGCGCCCGCCCGAAAGGCACGTCAGCCGACCAGCTTGGTATTGAGCCACGGCTGCTTCACGAGGCGCTCGGCCTCGAACTGGCGAATCTTGTCCGCGTGGCGCAGCGTGAGGCCGATGTCGTCGAAGCCGTTCAGCAGGCAATACTTGCGGAACGCGGCGATCTCGAACGGATATTCGCGGCCGTCGCCCGCACGCACGACCTGTGCGTCGAGGTCGATCGTCAGTTGAAAACCGTTGAACGCCGCCGTCTCGTTGAACAGGTGATCGACCTGCTGCTCGGTCAGCACGATCGGCAGCAGCCCGTTCTTGTAGCAGTTGTTGAAGAAGATGTCCGCGAAGCTCGGCGCGATGATCGCGCGGAAGCCGTACTGCTGCAGCGCCCACGGCGCGTGCTCGCGCGAGCTGCCGCAGCCGAAGTTCTTGCGCGCGAGCAGCACGGATGCACCCTGGTAGCGCGGCTGGTTCAGCACGAAGTCGGGATTCAGCGGGCGCTTCGAGTTGTCCTGGCCCGGCTCGCCGTGATCGAGGTAACGCCATTCGTCGAACGCGTTCGGACCGAAGCCCGTGCGCTTGATCGACTTCAGGAACTGCTTCGGGATGATCGCGTCGGTGTCGACGTTCTCGCGATCGAGCGGCGCCACGACGCCGGTATGCACAATGAATTTTTCCATGATCCGTCTATCCGGTTGAAGGGCCAGCGTTCAGCCGGCGCACATCGACAAATTCTCGGCGGGACTCGTCACTCCGCGGCGCGCTTCAGCGCATTGCCGGCGGCGTTGACGTCCTGCCCGAAGCCCTGGACGGTATTGCAGCCCGCAAGGCCGAAACCCAGCCCCGCCAGCGCCAGCGCGGCAACCAGCCGCGCGATGACCTTCGATGCCGTCACGCGTCACCCCAGCTTGCGAATGTCGACGAAGTGACCTTCGATGGCCGCGGCCGCCGCCATCGCGGGGCTCACGAGGTGCGTGCGACCGCCCGCGCCCTGCCGGCCTTCGAAGTTGCGGTTCGACGTCGACGCGCAGCGCTCGCCCGGATCCAGCCGGTCGGCGTTCATCGCGAGGCACATCGAGCAGCCCGGCTCGCGCCATTCGAAACCGGCATCCGTGAACACCTTGTCGAGCCCTTCGCGCTCGGCCTGCGCCTTCACGAGGCCCGAGCCCGGCACGACCATCGCGAGCCGCACGTTCGACGCGACGCGACGGTTCAGCTTCTTCACGACGTACGCCGCTGCGCGGATGTCCTCGATGCGCGCGTTCGTGCACGAACCGATGAAGATCTTGTCGACCTTGATCGACTCGATCGGCGTGTTCGGCTCGAGCGCCATGTAGGCCAGCGCACGCTCCATCGCGTCGCGCTTGACCGGATCCTTCTCGCGTTCGGGATCGGGCACGCGACCGTCGATCGACGTGACCATTTCCGGCGACGTGCCCCACGTGACCTGCGGCACGATCTCGGCCGCGTTCAGCTCGACCACGCGATCGAACTGCGCGCCTTCGTCCGACTTGAACTGACGCCAGTATTCGACGGCCTGATCCCATTCCGCGCCGGTCGGCACGAACGGACGGCCCTTCAGGTAATCGATGGTCGTGTCGTCCACCGCGACCATGCCCGCGCGCGCGCCGGCTTCGATCGCCATGTTGCAGACGGTCATGCGGCCTTCCATCGTCAGCGCGCGGATCGTCGAGCCGCCGAATTCGATCGCGTAGCCCGTGCCGCCGGCCGTGCCGATCTTGCCGATGATCGCGAGCACGATGTCCTTCGCGGTACATCCGCGCGGCAGCGCACCCTCGACCTTCACGAGCATGTTCTTGCTCTTCTTCTGCAGCAGGGTCTGCGTGGCGAGCACGTGCTCGACTTCCGACGTGCCGATGCCGTGTGCGAGCGCGCCGAACGCGCCGTGCGTCGACGTATGCGAATCGCCGCACACGATCGTCATGCCCGGCAGCGTCGCGCCCTGCTCCGGCCCGATGATGTGGACGATGCCCTGGCGCACGTCGTTCATCTTGAACTGCGTGATGCCGAACGCATCGCAGTTCGCGTCGAGCGTGTCGACCTGCAGCTTCGAGACGGGATCGGCGATGCCGTGGCTGCGATCGGTGGTCGGCACGTTGTGGTCCGACACGGCCAGGTTCGCGCTGATGCGCCACACCGGACGCTGCGCGATCTTCAGCCCTTCGAATGCCTGCGGGCTCGTGACTTCATGCAGCAGCTGACGGTCGATATAGAGCAAAGTCGTGCCGTCTTCCTCGGTGTGGACCACGTGGGTGTTCCACAGTTTGTCGTAGAGAGTCTGTGCCATGGGTATGCGGGGTCGTTGTGACTACAAGCCTTGCGGATGCGGTCGATTATGCCACGCAGAACGCGTCACGGCGCGGGCCGCACGCGAAAAAACCCATTAAAAACAGTGGTTTGGCTGGTAGTGCCAATACCTGTATCGGCATTACCCGGCAAATGCGGGCGCGAATGGCGCGACGGCGGTTGCAGCCGTCGCACGGGATGCGTGCCACGGCGACACGCACCGGCTGGCCGCCTTCGCGGGGTCGGTATCGCGCTGCACGCAGAAGCGCTGCGCGTCCTCCGGCGAGTGGAAGCGGCCGTTGCAGAACAACGCCCTTCGCTGCGACGTGTCGTGCGGCGAAGGCGTCTTGAACGGCCCGTAGCTCGCGATTGCGCCGCACACCGGGCGCCCGGGACGTGAAGTCGTTCGGCAGCGGATACCGCGAGTGCCCCGCAGCGTCAGCCGTTCGGGTATTCGCGGTTGATCAGCTCGAGCCGCAGCATCCCGAGTTGCACCCCGACGTTGCTCAGCAGGTAAAGATCGCGGCGCCGCAAGGCCGGCATCTGCGCGGACGCGTCGTAGAGCGACGGCAGCGTCAGGCCCGCCGGCACCGCGGCCTGCATCCCCGCGGCATTCGACACGCGCACGGCAATCGACGCCTGATCCGAATGCGTGACGACACCGACGTTGCCGAGTGCCGACGCCGAGCCGGCCTGCCTGACGATCGCGGTTACGACGCCGTCGGGCGTCGGTATCGGGCTGCCGGCGGCCGGCGCCGGTGTCGCGATCGACGTCACGCCGGCCGTCAGCCCGTATTTCGACGCGAGCACGCTCGCGACTTCCTGCTGCGCAAAGATCCGCGCGGCAACCTTCTGGCGCAGCACGAACACGGCGTCGGCAATCGCCTCGTTCACGGGGCCCGGCACGGGCGCGGCGCCGGACGACGGCGCGGCGCGACTGCCGAAAGCGAATGCGGCAATCGTGTTGATGGCCGTGGCCGGGACGGTCGGCGGCGTCCACGAGAAAAACGTCTCGAACAGGTAACCGGCCTCGTCGGCGGCGGCTGCGCGGTCGTTCAGTTCGTTCGTCAGCTTGCCGAGCATCTGGCGTTGCAGTTCGGCGTCTGAAACGGGAGCGTCGCCGGCGAAGCCCGGCGTGCTGGCGGTACCGGTCGCGGCAAGCGCGGCAGCGGAAGCGAGGAAATGGCGGCGGGTCTGCATGGTCATCGGAATCGGGAGAAAGAAAGTGCGTCAGCCCTTCGGGAACGCCTGCATCGTCGCGCCGACCGCGCGGGCGAGCATCTGCGCATACATGTCGTGCACGAGGTACAGGCTGCGGTTGCGCGTCCACGGCTGGCCCGACTGCGGGTCGTAGCGCGTCGGCAACGGCACCTCGGCAACCGCGGCCGCCTTCATGCCCGCCTGCTGCGAGGTCTGGATGCAGCGCTTCGCATGATCCCGATGGCCGACCACCGCGACGCTGCCCATCGCGGCCGCGCCGCCCGCACGCGACACGGCCTCGGCGGCCACGCCGGCCGTGCTGAGGTACACGATCGTGCCGTCGCTCGAGATCACGGGCTCGATCGACGACAGCACGTCGGCGCCCATCCCGTATTTCGACACGAGAAAACGGGCGATCTCCCACTGCGCGTAGACCTTGACCGGCTTCAGTTGCCGAATGCGATAGACGGCATCCGCGAGCGCTTCGTTGACGGGCCCCGGATCGGGCAGCGCGGACTGGTTGCCGCCCGTGCTCGACGTATTGCCGCTTGCCGCGTTCGGGCGATTGCCGAAGCTGTACGCGACGATCGCGCCGGCCTGGGCCGCCGGCATCGTCGGCAGGTCCCACGCAAACCCGACGTCGGTCAGCGCCGGCTGGATCGCGCCGACCGTCGCGGCATCGCCGAGCTGCGCATTCAGCTTCGCGGACATCTGCGCGGCCAGCGCGGCGTCGGTAACGGGCATCGACGTGACGTCGTCGCCGCCGCATGCGCTCAGCAGCGGCACCGCCGCGACGGCCGGCGCGGCGGCCAGGAATTTTCTGCGTGAAGAAGCCAGCGGATTCAGTTTCATGAGAAATACGAAATGATGCGAATGACGTCGACGCGATACCCCGGCGTCGCATTCACGGTCACGGGAAATCGCAGTCGGGCGAGTCGCACAGGTGGCGACGGACGGCAGTACCGCAGCGCGGGCCTAATCGCCGCGCTTCCGTCGATTGACGAGCCCGGATCGTAGTCGGCGTTTGTTAAATTGCGGTGAAGCTTGCGAGCCAATACGCGCAATCGCGTCTTCGTTTCACGGATGGATGCCCGCGTTTCACATAGGGTGAGCGCCTGCGCGATTCGTTCCACGGATGGCGATCATGCGCCCCGCACGCCGCGCGACTTCCCCGCATGACGCGCTACGATGGCGCAACGCACATGGGCAATCCCCACGCCCCGGACCCGGAGTACACGACGATGAAACTCGGCCTGAACGAATCGCTCGCCCGTCTCGACGAAGCAGGCACGCTGTTCACGACGCTGTTTCGCCACGGCACGCTCGACGTCGAGCTGTACCGGCCGCGCGTCGAGGACAAGCAGAAGCCGCATACGCGCGACGAGGTCTACGTGATCGCCACCGGCACGTCGCACTTCGTCGTCGACGGACGCGAATGCGCGGTCGCGGCCGGTGACGTGCTGTTCGTCCCGGCACACGCCGACCACCGCTTCACCGGCTTCTCCGGCGACTTCTCGACCTGGGTGTTCTTCTACGGCCCCGAAGGCGGCGAACGCGGCGCGTAGCGCGCGATGGCGACGCGCGGCACTTTTCCCGCGATCGCCTAGACTGTCTATTCGCAGCGCGCGACGCGCGGCCGCCCGATCGTCACGATGCCGGTGGCGGCCGCTTCAACGAACGGGAAAACAGCATGCGATACGAACTGTATTACTGGCCCGAGATCCAGGGCCGAGGCGAATATGTGCGGCTCGCGCTCGAAGCGGCGAAAGCCGACTACGTCGACGTCGCGCGCGAATCGGGGCGCGGCATGGGAGTGCCGGCGATGATGCGCATGATGGACAGCGCGAAGGCGGAATGCGTGCCGTTTGCACCGCCGTTCCTGAAAGCCGGCGATCTGGTGATCGGGCAGACCGCGAACATCCTGCTGTTTCTCGGCGCGCGGCTCGGGCTCGCGCCGGACGACGAAGCCGGCCGGCTGTGGGTGCACCAGCTTCAGTTGACCGTGGCCGATTTCGTCACCGAGATCCACGACACGCACCATCCGATCGCAAGCGGCCTCTACTACGAGGACCAGCAGGCGGAAGCCGCCGAGCGCGCAGCCGATTTCCTCGAGAACCGGCTGCCGAAATTCCTCGGTTATTTCGAGCGCGTACTCGACCAGAACCCGCACAAGAGCGGCTACATCGCCGGCCACGCACTCAGCTATGCGGACCTGTCGATGTTCCAGTTGATCGAGGGGCTGCGTTACGCGTTTCCGAAGGCGATGAAGCGCGCGGAGCGGAAAATCGCGGCGCTGGTCGCGCTGCACGACCGCGTCGCGGAGCATCCGCCGGTGGCGCGTTATCTCGCGTCGGAACGCCGCATCCCGTTCAACGACATGGGCATCTTCCGGCACTATCCGGAGCTGGACAAGTAACGCCGGCACCGCATCCGCGCCGCTTCAGGCGGGGCGCGGATGCCCCGCTCACGCGACGACCGGCGTCTCGTGCAAATGGCGCCACACGATCAGCCCGTCCGCCTCGCGCCGGAACACGACCGTCGAGCGCCGCACCGTGCGCTGCCCTTGCGCGTCGGTCTGCGTCTCGCGATAGCCGATCGTCGCGCCATCGGACCACACGGCAAGCCCGCGCAACTCGTCGATGTCGATCACCAGCCCGGGGCGCGCGCCGTGCCCGTGTGAAAACAGCGCATCGATGCCCGCGTAATCGAGCACCGTGCCCGACATCGTGATCATCGAAAATCCCGGCGAAAAACGCGCCATCAGCGTCGCGAGCCGCTCGGGGCCGGCACGGCCGGACAACCAGCACGCGATGTCGGCAACGGTGTCGACGACTTCCTTGAAATACGGGTTCGGCAAATTCATAAGGCTCTCAGGTTCTCACGAGTGGGATGAAACGGGTTGCGCGACCGGCGCACGGTATGCGGGAAGCCGTGCAATCAGGCCCAGAGGCAGCAACGTCAGCAGGACCGCCAGCCCGAAGCACCAGCGGTACGGCGCGAGCGACGGCCCGTTCGCGTCGAACGCCAGCAACGCATTGAGTGCGCTGCCGAGCACGGCCACGCCGACGCAGAAGCTCAACTGGCGGTTGATGTTCCACAGCGCGCTCGCGTCGCCCATCCGGTCGGCAGGCACATCGACGAACGCCGCGCTTTGCGACGTGCTCGTGCACAGGCTCGCGCCGAACCCCATCGCCGCGAATGCCGCGATGCGCACGGCTTCGACGTCGGCCCAGGGCGTCGCGAGCAGTGCGATGCCGACGCAATCGATCGCGATGCCGCTCGCGAACAAGGGTTTCGCGCCGTGGCGCGCGAAGCAGCGGCGCGTGGTCGCGATCGCGAAGCACGCCGCGATCGCCCACGGCAGCATCAGCGCGCCGGCATGCGCGGCGCTCAACCCGAGCGCGTTCTGCAGATAGAGCGACGCGACGAGGTTGACGCCCGTGAAGATGCCCGGCACGCACAGATAGACCACCACGCCGGTTCGCAGCAGCGGCTGGGCGAGCAGGCGCATGTCGACGACCGGCGACAGGGCGCGACGCGCATGCGCCGCATAGCCCGCGCCCGCCGCGCTCGCGACGGCCAGCATCGCGAGCGGGAATGCCGCGCCGCCGGGCTGCCCCGCGGCGGTCAGCCCGAGCAGCAGCGCGACGAGCGTGACCGCACTCAGGCCGAGCCCCGGCCAGTCGAGCCGCGGCGGCCGGTCGCGCGCGCCGTCGCGCGGCAGCCATGCGAACGCGAGCGCGCAGGTCGCGGCCGCGATCGGCAACATCGCGAAGAAGATCGCGCGCCACGAACCGCGATCGACGATCGCCCCGCCGATCGCCGGCGACAACGCCGGCACGAGCAGTGCGACCATCATCACGACCGACGTGAGCCGTGCCCGTGCCTGCGGCGGATACGCGCGATAGGCCATCGTCTGCCCGACCGGTATCAGCAGCCCGCCGCCGAGCCCCTGGACCAGCCGCCACGCGAGTAGCGTCTCGATCGACGGCGATGCGCCGACGCCGGCACTGCCGAGCCCGAACAGCAGCAGCGATGCCGCGAACACGCGCCGCTCGCCGCAACGGCGCGCGAGCCACGTGCCGAACGGAATCACGACGGTCAGGCCGAGCACGTACATGTTGCCGACCCACGCAAGCTGCGCAACCGACGCGTGCAGTTCGCGCTGCAGCGCCGGATACGCGGCGTTCAGCATGAACATGTTCGCGAGGTCGATCGCGAAGCCGAGCAGGTAGACAGCGGCGATTCTGGAACGGTCTGACATGGCGGCGGGAACATCACGAAACGCCGCAGTGTAGAAGCCGGCACGCGTATCGGTAAGCGGCAGGATGCGACGAGTCCCGTCGCAATTTTTTGACAATCGGATCGCGCCGCCACGATGCCACGACGACGCAACGCCGCACGGCCGCACATTCGGGTACCCTTCGAGCGATCCAACACCCAGACAGGACCCACGCCCCAACCATGGTGAGCCTCGATCGTTTCGCCGTTTTCCGTGCCGTGGTCGAAGCCGGTTCGTTCACGGCCGCCGCCACCGCACTGAACCAGGCGCGGGCGGCCGTCAGTTTCAACGTGAAGCAGCTCGAAGCCGAGCTCGGCGTCACGCTGCTCACGCGCACGACCCGGCGTGTCGAGCTGACCGACGCCGGCGAGCGCTTCTACCAGCGCTGCCTGCGCGTGCTCGACGAAGCCGAAGGGGCGATCGACGAAGTGCGCGGCGAGCATGGCGGGATGCAGGGCATGCTGCGCGTGACGTCGACGGTCGAGTATGCGGCGCGCGTCCTCGCACCGATGCTGCATGCGTTCACCGCGCAGCATCCCGCGTTACGCGTGCGGCTCGAAACGCATACGTCGCAGGCCGATCTCGTGCGCGACCGCTTCGACGTCGCGATCCGGCTCGGACGCCACGAGCACTTCCGCGACCTGCCCTATCGCGGCGTCTGCCTCGCCACCTACGACGTCCTCGCCGTGATGGCGCCCGACCTGCCGGCGAAGGCCGGGCGCCCGAAACCGGCGTCGCCCGACGACCTCGCCCGCCTGCCGCAGCTCGGCCACAGCCGGCTCGAGCGGATCGCCGAATGGACGCTCACCGATCGCGCGGGCAACGAGCATGCGTTTCGACCGGCCGCGAAGCCTCGCGTCGTCGTCGACAACGCATCGGTGTTGAGTGAACTCGCGCGCCGGGGCAGCGGCGTCGCGCTGCTGCCCGAATGGCTCGTGCGCGACGATCTCGAGAGCGGCACGCTGGTCGATGCGCTGCCCGCGTACCGGTTTCCGCAGCAGAACGTCTACGCGCTGTACGTCGCGACGCGGCACGTGCCGCAGAAAGTGCGCGCGTGGGTGGACTTCATGAAGGCGCGGTTGCAGCACGCGCACTGAGCGCGGTTTGCGTGCGCCGCCGCGCGCGGGCCGTCGTTGCGGAGCCGGCCGTCCGATACGACCGGCTTCCGTTGCCGCGCTTTCGGTGCCGCGCCTTCAATACCGACAAGTCAGTGCGGGTGCCCGTGCTGCGTGGCCGCCGCATCGACGGCCTCGACCGAGCGCGTCAGCCACGGCCCGATGTCCATCTCCTCGTAGCGCACGAGCCGGCTCTTGCGCGCCCGGCGATATGCCCACCAGATCGCGACGAACAGCGGAATCCACACGTAGATCGACAGCACTTCCATCCAGTCGATGCGGGCCGCGAAGAACGCCTGGTAATCCTGCCCGAGCGAGATCACGATGCAGATCGCGATCGCGAACAGCGGCCCGAACGGGAACCATTTCGCGCGGTACGGCAGCTGATCGAGCCGGTAGCCCTGCTTCAGGAACCCCTTGCGGAACCGGTAATGGCAGACCGCGATGCCGAGCCACGCGATGAAGCCCGTGATGCCGACCGTGTTCAGCAGCCACAGATAGATGCTCTGGTTGTTGGTCAACGACGTGAGGAAGCACAGCCCGCCGACGGCCATCGTCGCGTACAGCGCGTTGCGCGGCACGCCGCCCGGCGACAGCGTCGCGAACATCGCCGGCGCGCGCCCTTCCGAAGCGAGGTTGTACAGCATCCGCGTCGCCGCGTAGGTGCCGGAGTTGCCGGCCGACAGCACGGCCGTCAGGATCACGAGATTCATGGCGCCGGCGGCGAGCCGGAAACCCGCATGGCTGAACACCAGCGTGAACGGGCTCACGCCGATGTCGGTCACGTCGCTCTTCAGCAGGTTCGGGTCCGTGTACGGCACCAGCAGGCCGATCACGAAGATCGCGAGCACGTAGAACAGCATGATCCGCCAGAAAATCTGCTTCACCGCACGCGGGATCGTCTTGCGCGGATTCTCCGATTCGCCGGCGGTGATCCCGACCAGCTCGGTGCCGAGAAACGAGAATCCCGCGATCAACGCGACGCTCATCATCGCGTGCACGCCGCCGACAAACGGCGCGTCGCCGGTCGTGAAGTTGCGCAAGCCGACCGGATGCCCGTTCCCGATCAGGCCGGCGGCGATCAGCAGCCCGGCCGCGATGAACGCGACCACGGTCACGACCTTGATCAGCGAAAACCAGTATTCCGATTCCCCGAAGCCGCGCACCGACAGCGTATTCAGCAGGAAGATCAGCACGAGGAAGCCCGCGCCCCACCAGATGCCGGGTATGGTCGGAAACCAGTAGCGCATCACGATCTGCGCGGCGACCAGCTCGATCGCGATCGTCACGGCCCAGCTGTACCAGTAGGTCCAGCCGAGCGCGACGCCGAAGCCTTCGTCGACGTACTTCTCGCCGTAGATCGCAAACGACCCCGATACCGGCATCAGTGCGGCCATCTCGCCGAGGCCCGTGACGACGAAGTACACCATCAGCCCGATCGCGATATACGCGGCGATCGCACCGCCCGGCCCCGCCTGCGCGACCGACGCACCCGACGCGACGAACAGCCCCGTGCCGATCGAGCCGCCGATCGCGATCATCGCGATGTGGCGGCCCTGCAGACGGCGCTTCAGCGTCGTTCCCGACGGCGCAGCCGTCTCCACTGCCGCTTGCATAGCATCCATAGTGTTCACCCTGATTGGATTCGGGCCCGACAATTTGATTCGGAATACAAATCGTCAGGCCCGGTCATTCGCGTCGAAACCGGCCGTTCCCGGCCGGACGCATCACACGACGCTGCGCTTGATCGCCTGCAGTTCGGCCGTCGTCACGATCTTCTCGATCCGGAATCGCGGGCTTTCCAGCCACACGTTCGCGATCCGCCGGTACTCGTCGAGATCCTCGCACGCGAGCCGCACGAGAAAATCGAACGTGCCGCTCACGAGCCAGCAATCGAGCACGGCCGGATTCGCACGCATCTCGTCCTCGAACGGCGCCTGCGAACGCCCGTGGTCGGCCAGCACGATCTGCGCGATCACGACGATCGGCTTGGTCGCGCGCGGCGCCTTGATCACCGCACGGTAGCCCTCGATCACGCCGAGGGCCTCCAGCCGCTCCACGCGCGCCTGGCAGGGCCGCGGCGTGAGGTTCACGAGCTCCGACAGCTTCCGGTAGGAAATGCGCCCGTCGGTACGCAGGATGTCGAGGATCCGGAGATCGATCTTGTCGAGCTGCATTTTCTTGTCGGTCATCCGCGTTCGCTCCGGTCGGGTCGTGGCTGGTGCGCGGAACGTCTCCTGTTCCGCGCGGGGGCCACATTATCCGGCCGAAGCGGCCGCGCGCCAATCGGCTAGAACCGCAGCGACAGGCAGGTCAGGCCGCCGTCCATCTTGCGGAACTCGCTCGTGTCGATCACGTGCAGCGGCAGCCCGAGCGACGCGATCGCGTCGTGCACGCGCGGGTAGCCGGCCGGCGTGATCAGCGTGCCGTTCACGCGCAGCGTGTTGCCCGAGTATTCGTCGGCGGCCGAGATCGCGATCCGGCGATAGTCGGCGAATGCCGGATGCGCGGCCAGCGCTTCGGTCACGAGCAGCGTGTCGTCGCCGAGTGCGTTGACGACCGACTTCAGATGCAGGCCGGCACCCACCGGCACTGCGACGACCGAATAGCCGTAGCGCGACACGAGCGATTCGAACGCGGCGATGCCTTCGGCGTCGGTACGGCCTGTCAGGCCGATGTAGAAGCGCTTGCCGACCAGCATCACGTCGCCGCCGTCGAGACGGCCGTCCTGCATCGGCAGCAGGTCGCGATGCGCGGCGAGCGCCGCTTCGATGTGCGCCGTCTCGCCGCGCCGGGCGGGTGCACCGGGTCGCGTGATCACCGCGAATTCCGGCGTCACGACCGCGACGTCCTCGACGAAGTGCGAATCGGGAAACGCGTCCAGCGGCGGCAGTTCGGTCAGCTCGACGCCCAGCGTACGCAGCGCGTCGCAGTATGCGTGGAACTGCGTGAGCGTCTTGTCGTAGTCGGGCGCGCCGAGCGCGGCAGTGGTAAGGCCCGCGCCACAGGACGGCGCGGGACGGCGAACGATCGCTTGCGTGAATTGCATCGACTCCTCCATGGTCAGCGCCACACCCGTGCGGCACACGGGGCGGCTGCGTTGTGTCCGGACCATTATCGGAAGCCAAATTGCGCAATTCGCGTCGATTTCGGCTGCGCCGACAGCCGATTGCGTCGAATTGCACGCTGCCCGCAGCGGATTCGGCAGACGGCCGTTCACTCATGTTGCGCAACGCGCAACCGCGTGGCGAACGGCCGCTTTCCCGTGCGACGCGGGCTAAGCGCCCGGCCCGAACCCCATCTGCGAACGGCCGAGCGCCGAGAGATCGCCCTCCCCGCCGCGTCCGTCGAATTCGACCTCGAAATGGTCGGCCGGGAAATCGGGCGGGCTCTCGCCGCGCAGGAACGCGGCCCGCTGGCGCAGCAGGTACGCGTCGTTCTTCGCGCAACCGGGCGCGGCCGCGATGTACATCACGTTGCTGTCGCCGCTGCCGCGGTGCGCATCCTCGACCGCGTGCACGACGTCGCCATGCCAGAACACCGCGTCGCCCGGCTCCATGTGCGGGATCGGCACCAGCGCATCGAGCAACAGTGCGTGCCATTCAGGCCGGATCGACAGCGCGCGACCCGGACGCGCGCCGCACAGGTCGTCGTCGGCGACATCGTCCTGCAGCGCGCGCAGCACGACATAGGCCATCGCGTTCGCAACCGGGATCAACTGCAGCGTGCCGTCGCCCGGCCCCTGCGGCGTGAGCGCGGTCCAGCCCTGGAACGTGCGGAACATCGAGCACACGGCCGGCGACGGAATCTCCTCGACGTCCGGACGGAACGCCGCATCGAACGGGTCGTAATCACGCCAGCGGCCGGCCAGCACGTGACGGTAGACCTGGCGGAAGTTCGCGCCGAGCCAGCGTTCGACGGAACCGCCGTCGACATGCGGCGACAGCCCGAGCGACGTCGAACCGGGCGGGCGGCGGCGAATCCGGTCCGCATAGGCCGGCACCTGGTCGGGATCGAAGTGCGTACGCCCGCCGTCGGCGTGCCGCCACAGGCGGTTCAGGAACACGCGCGCCTGCGTCAGCGCCGGCGACTGGCGCGCAGCCACCTGCGGCTTCGACCAATAAACACCGTAGATCTGCGGCTTGCCCGACGCAAGGTTGCCGAAATAGCGGTCCTCGGCGCGCGCATCGAGCCGCTCGGTGAAGCGGTTCGCGCCAAGGTACGCGCCGATCTCGTCGTTCCAGTCGCGCGCCTGCCGCGCATCGAATACGCGACGGATCACGACCGCGCCATGCGTGCGGATCGCTGCGACCACGCGCGGATCGACGGTCCCGCCCGCGATGTCCGCGAAAGGCACCACCGGAATCACGTCGTGGCCATGCGCATGCGCGCGGCGGATCGCGTCGACCTGCCGCGCGATGTCGCCCTCCAGCTCGCGGAACGTGGCCGCATAACCGGGCAGGTCGGCGCGCAGCCGCTTTTTCGCGTCGCGAATCGCGGCAGGCAAATCGTCAATCGTCAGTTGCATCGTGGTCTCCTCGCTGACAGGTGTCGTGATGTGCCGTCAGCGTACGGCCGGTGTGCAGCCGAGATCACCGTTATCCGGCCAACTATCGATACAATCCTGACAACCCTGGATCACTCGGGACGATGACAGACCACGCACAGCTTGTTGCCGTCCGGATCGCGGAAATAGGCGCCGTAGTAATCGCGGTGATAGTCCGGCCGCAGGCCCGGCGGCCCTTCGCAGGTGCCGCCGTGGCGCAGCGCGAGCGCGTGGCAGCGATCGACATGCGCGCGCGTCGGCGCAACGAACGCGATCGTGTGGCCGTTGCCCGGTTCGGGCGCGCGGCCGTCGAGCGGCTGGCCGAAGAAGAACAGCGGCCGGTCGGCGTCGGCCGGCATCCAGCCCGACCAGCCGTCCGGCTCGCGGAATTTCAGGCGCAGCCCGAGTTCCGCGAACAGCGGCGCGTAGAAATCGTAGGCGCGCGCTGTGTCGCTGACGCCCACGCAAACATGTGAAAACATGGCATTGCTCCGTCGTGACGATCGCCCTCGATCATGCCATGGCGCGATGCCCGCCCTCTCCCGGAGGCCGCGATGAAACCGCAGTACGAGCACGTGACGTTCGCCCCCGGCTGTTCGATCCGTGTCTATCACCGCCAGCTCGCGCGCATTCCGTTCGAATGGCATCGCCATCCCGAGTACGAACTGACGCTGACGCTCAACAGCCGCGGCCGGCGCTTCATCGGCGATCACGTCGCGCACTATGCGGACGACGACCTGGTGCTCGTGCCGCCCAACCTGCCGCATACCTGGTCGTCGAACGCACGCATCGATCGCGATGCGCCCGAGGTCGCGGTCGTCATCTGGTTCGACGGCGACTGGGCGCGGCGGCTGGCCGACTGTTGCCCCGAATACGCGCCGCTGCGTTCGCTGCTGCGGCGTGCCGCACCGGGCCTGCGCTTCGACACGGACACAGCCCGCGCGATGCGGGCGCGGCTGCCGCACCTGCTCGATCCGTCGCCGCGCACCAGGCTCGCGGCCGCGCTCGACACGCTCGCCGATCTCGCGGAAGCCGGCGGCGAGCCGCTCGCCACAGCGCACGCATACGAACGGACCAAACGCACGACACCGCACGCCGATACGGCCGCCCCCGAAGCCGAGCGCCTCGACCGCGTGCTCGACGCGATCGACCGGCACTTCCACGAACCGCTGCGCATCGACGCGCTCGCCGCCGCTGCGCACATGTCCGAACGCACGCTGCAGCGCCTGTTCGTCCGGCATCTCGGCGAAAGCGTCGGGCGCTACGTGCAGCGGCTGCGGCTCGCGCACGCATGCCGCCATCTCGTCGGCACCGACTGGCCGATCGCGACCGTGGCCGCGCGCTGCGGCATTCCGAATGCCGCGAACTTCAACCGCCAGTTCCTTGCCGCACGCGGGATGACGCCCGGCGCCTACCGGCAGTTCTTCGTGCGGCACGGCCACGCGCCCGATGACGACGCGCCCGCACTCGACACCCGCCCGCCGTCGCTGGAGCATCGCGCCGATCCGGCGCGCAAATGAAAACACCCCGACGGGATGACCCGTCGGGGTGTCGTGGCGTTGCGATTGCCCGACGCGAGCGGCCTGCCGGCCGTTCGCGCCACACACGGCTTAACGTGCGTTGAGCGGCTTCGCTTCGCGCGGCGTGTCGCCGATGAACAGCTGACGCGGACGGCCGATCTTCTGCTCCGGATCGCCGATCATTTCGTTCCACTGTGCGATCCAGCCGACCGTACGTGCCATCGCGAAGATACACGTGAACATCGACGTCGGGATGCCCAGCGCGCGCTGAACGATGCCCGAGTAGAAGTCGACGTTCGGGTACAGCTTGCGCGACACGAAGTATTCGTCTTCCAGCGCGATCTTCTCGAGCTGCATCGCGAGCTTGAACAGCGGGTCGTCGTGCAGGCCCAGTTCGTTCAGCACTTCGTAGCACGTTTCGCGCATCAGCTTCGCACGCGGGTCGTAGTTCTTGTACACGCGGTGACCGAAGCCCATCAGCTTCACGCCCGAATTCTTGTCCTTCACCTGCTTGATGAATTCGGGGATGTTGTCCGGCGAACCGATCTGCTCGAGCATGTTCAGCGCGGCTTCGTTCGCACCACCGTGCGCCGGGCCCCACAGACACGCGATACCGGCCGCGATACATGCGAACGGGTTCGCGCCCGACGAGCCGGCCAGGCGGACCGTCGACGTCGATGCGTTCTGCTCGTGGTCGGCGTGCAGGATCAGGATGCGGTCGAGTGCGCGGACGAGCACGTCGTTGACCTTGTACTCTTCGCACGGGTTCGAGAACATCATGTGCATGAAGTTCGCGCTGTACGACAGCGAGTTCTTCGGATACACGAACGGCTGGCCGATGCTGTACTTGTAAGCCATCGCGACGAGCGTCGGCAGCTTCGCGATCATGCGGATCGCCGACACTTCACGGTGACGCGGATCGTTGATGTCGAGCGAGTCGTGGTAGAACGCCGACAGCGCGCCGACTGCGGCGACCAGGATCGCCATCGGGTGCGCGTCGCGGCGGAAGCCACGGAAGAAGAAGTGCATCTGCTCGTGCACCATCGTGTGCTTCGTGACGGTGTCGACGAATTCCTTCTTCTGCGCTGCGTTCGGCAGTTCACCCTTCAGCAGCAGGTAGCAGCTTTCGAGGAAGTCCGCGTTTTGCGCGAGGTTGTCGATCGGGTAGCCGCGGTACAGCAGCTCGCCCTTGTCGCCGTCGATGTACGTGATCGCCGAATTACAAGCTGCCGTCGACATGAAGCCCGGGTCGTACGTGAACTTGCCGGTCTGGCCGTACAGCTTGCGGATGTCGATCACGTCCGGGCCCATCGTGCCCTTGTAGATCGGCAGTTCGACGCTCGGCGAGTTGTCGCTGAACGATAGCGTGGCTTTAACATCAGACGGAGTCATGGCACATCCTCAATCGAAATAAAGAAACGGGATTCGATAACGGGCACAACGTGTCACACCTTGGCGTTACACGTTGCGCAGCATCTCCAACAGCCGGTGAATGTCCGGGCTGTCTAGGTCGCCTTCTGGTTCCTTGCGCGCGAGGAGCAAGTCCATCAGGTCGTTGTCGCTCAGATCGAGCAGGCGCGACAACGCGCCTACGTCTGCATCGGTGAGGTCATGCTCGTATCTGCCGAAGAAACGCTCGAATACGATGTCGTTTTCCAGCAGACCCCGCCGCGCGCGCCAGCGAAGGCGCGCGCGACGGTGCGGGTCGGATTGATGCGAATCGTCGCTCATTGCAGCCCGGCCTTAAACCGCGCGGCGAACCATCAGTTCCTTGATCTTGCCGATCGCCTTCGTCGGGTTCAGGCCCTTCGGGCAAACGTCGACGCAGTTCATGATCGTGTGGCAACGGAACAGACGGTACGGGTCTTCCAGGTTGTCGAGACGCTCGCCGGTAGCGGTGTCGCGGCTGTCCGCGATGAAGCGGTAAGCCTGCAGCAGGCCGGCCGGGCCGACGAACTTGTCCGGGTTCCACCAGAAGCTCGGGCACGACGTCGAGCAGCTCGCGCACAGAATGCACTCGTACACGCCGTCGAGCTCGTCGCGTTCTTCCGGCGACTGGAGGCGTTCCTTCTCCGGCGGCGGCGCGTCGTTGATCAGGTACGGCTTGATCGAGTGGTACTGGTTGAAGAAGTGCGTCATGTCGACGATCAGGTCGCGCACGACGGGCAGGCCCGGCAGCGGGCGCAGCACGATCTTCTGCGGCAGGTCGTTCAGGTTCGTCAGGCACGCGAGACCGTTCTTGCCGTTGATGTTCATCGCGTCCGAACCGCACACGCCTTCACGGCACGAACGGCGGAACGACAGCGTCTCGTCCAGTGCCTTCAGCTTCACCAGTGCGTCGAGCAGCATGCGCTCATGCTGGATCTCGAGCTCGTACGTCTGCATGCGCGGCGCTGCGTCCTTGTCCGGATCGTAGCGGTAGACTTCAAAAATGCGTTTTGCCATTTCGGATTCCTTTGACTCGGCTTAGAACGTGCGCGGCTTCGGCGGCACGGAGTCGACCGTCAGCGGCTTCATTTGAACCGGCTTGTAGTCGAGGCGATCGCCTTCGCTGTACCACAGCGTGTGGCGCAGCCAGTTCTCGTCGTCGCGGTGTTCGTAGTCGCTGTGTGCGTGCGCGCCACGGCTTTCCTTGCGCGCTTCCGCCGACACCATCGTGGCGCGGGCCACTTCGATCAGGTTCTCCAGCTCGAGCGCTTCGACGCGCGCGGTGTTGAACACCTTCGACTTGTCCTTCAGGTGGATGTTTTCCACGCGCGCCTTCAGGCCGGCCATCTGGTCGACGCCTTCCTTCAGCAGCTCCGACGTGCGGAACACACCTGCGTGCTTCTGCATCGTCGAACGGATGTCGTTCGCGACGTCCTGCGTGTATTCGCCCGAGGTCGACTTGTCCAGCTTCGCCAGGCGCGCCAGCGAGAATTCGCCTGCATCGGCCGGCAGCGGCTTGTGTTCCTTCTGGTTCTTCACGTGCTCGACGATGTGGTTGCCGGCCGCACGGCCGAACACCACGAGGTCCAGCAGCGAGTTCGTGCCGAGGCGGTTCGCGCCGTGCACGGACACGCACGAGCATTCGCCCACTGCGTAGAAGCCGTTGACCGGATCCTTGTGACCGCGCGACGTGCCGACGACCTGGCCGTGGATGTTGGTCGGGATGCCGCCCATCTGGTAGTGGATCGTCGGGACGACCGGGATCGGTTCCTTGATCGCGTCGACGTTCGCGAACTTCAGCGCGATTTCGCGGATCGACGGCAGACGCTTCATGATCGTCTCGGCGCCGATGTGCGACAGGTCGAGCAGCACGTGATCCTTGTTCGGACCCACGCCGCGGCCTTCCTTGATTTCCTGGTCCATCGAACGCGACACGAAGTCACGCGGCGCCAGGTCCTTCAGCGTCGGTGCATAGCGTTCCATGAAGCGCTCGCCGTTCGCGTTGCGCAGGATACCGCCTTCGCCGCGCACGCCTTCGGTGATCAGCACGCCCGCGCCGGCCACGCCGGTCGGGTGGAACTGCCAGAACTCCATGTCCTGCAGCGCGATGCCCGAGCGCGCAGCCATGCCGAGGCCGTCGCCGGTGTTGATGAACGCGTTGGTCGATGCCGCGAAGATCCGGCCTGCGCCGCCCGTCGCGAACAGCGTCGTCTTGCCTTCCATGATGTAGACGTCGCCCGTCTCCATCTCGAGGGCCGTCACGCCGAGCACGTCGCCGTCCGCGTCGCGGATCAGGTCGAGCGCCATCCATTCGACGAAGAACTGCGTCTTCGCTTCGACGTTCTGCTGGTACAGCGTGTGCAGCAGCGCGTGACCGGTACGGTCGGCGGCCGCGCATGCGCGCTGGACCGGCTTCTCGCCGTAGTTCGCGGTATGGCCGCCGAACGGGCGCTGGTAGATCGTGCCGTCCGCGTTGCGGTCGAACGGCATGCCGAAGTGTTCGAGTTCGTACACGACGTTCGGCGCTTCACGGCACATGAACTCGATCGCGTCCTGGTCGCCGAGCCAGTCGGAGCCCTTGATCGTGTCGTAGAAGTGGAAGTGCCAGTTGTCTTCGCTCATGTTGCCGAGCGACGCACCGATACCGCCCTGCGCGGCCACCGTGTGCGAACGCGTCGGGAACACCTTCGACAGCACGCCGACCGACAGGCCCGCGCGCGACAGTTGCAGCGCTGCGCGCAAGCCGGAGCCGCCCGCGCCGACGATCACGACGTCAAACTTGCGGCGCGGGAGATTAGTTTTGATTGCAGCCATTCTTTACACTCTCCAGAGAATCTGCGCGGCGTAGCCCGCACATGCGAGCAGCCAGACGATGGTCAGCGATTGCAGCAGCAGGCGCACACCGACGGGCTTCACGTAGTCCATCCAGATGTCGCGCACGCCGACCCATGCGTGGTAGAAGAGGGAAAGCAGCATCACGAAGGTCGCGAGCTTCATCCATTGCGCGGCGAAGATCGATGCCCAGCCTTCGTACGAGAAATCGTGCGCGCCGAAGAACAGGACGAGCAGAATGACCGTGTAGACCGCCATGATCGTGGCGGTGATGCGCTGCGCAAGCCAGTCGCGCAGGCCGTAATGTGCGCCGACGACGAGGCGCTTCGAGCCGATTCGGTTATTGGCTGCCATTTTCTTAGAATGCTCCGAACAGTTTGAGTGCCATGGCGATCGTCAGGGCGATCGAGACGACAAAGACGACGACTGCCGTCCGCTTGCCGCCTTCCTTCGTGACGGCGTCGTGGTTGACGTCCATCAGCAGGTGGCGAATGCCGGCGCAGAAATGGTGGAAGAAGGCCCACGACAGAGCGAGGACGATCAGCTTGACGATGATGTTGGAGAGGAAAGCCTTGAAGACTTCGAAGCTGAGCTCGGACGTGAGGCTCTGGTCGAAGAGGAACAGCAGGAACGGCAGGAACAAGAACAGCAGCGCGCCGCTGACTCGATGGAGAATCGACAATATCGCTGCCAGCGGCATGCGATATTTCATCGTGATATCGGCGAATCCGATGTTCCGGTATTCCGGCCTCGGCTTTCTTACTGCATCAGTCATGCTAGACCCCTACTATGTTGTCACACTAATCCGCGATTTTAGCGCCTTTTTATATCGCGCTGCAGCGAAAGTCTGCTCTGGATAGTTGCGCGAACTAGAACAAAAGGCGGCCCGAAACGTGCTTCGCGAGCGTGGGAAACGCGAACGCACTCGGCTTGAGCCGAAACTCCGTCAACTCAAGTCATTCTGATAGTAGTACCCGGTTGTGACATACCAGCCGCGACGCACCTCCACCGGCCGGTCACCATATGTATAGGACACGCGCTCGACCGACAGCAACGGAAAACCCGCCGGCACGTGCAGCAGGTCGGCCACCGCCGGCTCCGCCGCCACCGCGCGGATCTTCTCCGTCGCGCGAATCATCCGCGTGCCGAACTCCGTCTCGAACATCGCGTAGAGCGGCCCCTTGTACTCGCTCAGCCGCTCGAACGTGAGCCCGCGGAACATCGCGCCCGGCAGCCAGATCTCGTCGAGCACCGTCACTTCGTTCTCGAACTCCAGCAGGCGGCGCACCTGCACGACCGGATCGGCCGGCTTCAGGTCGAGCTGCCGCGCGATCTCGGCCGGCGCGCGCAGGCGCCGGCATTCGAGCAGGCGGCTCACGTGCGGATGCTCGGCACCGTCGTCGGCCAGCAGGCGCAGGAAGCGGAACTGCGCGCGATCTTCATTGTGCGTCGCAACAAAAGTGCCCTTGCCCTGCCGCCGGACCACGAGGTTTTCCGCGGCCAGTTCGTCGATCGCCTTGCGGACGGTGCCCTGGCTGACCTTGTAGCGGGCCGCGAGCTCCACCTCGCTCGGGATGATCTCGCCCGGCTTCCATTCACCGGATTCGAGACTTTGCGTGATCAATGACTTAATCTGCTGGTATAACGGGCTAAACGTCGGCGACGGCGGCGCCGCAGGCGAAGGCGCGGGATCGCTCGCGCCCGGCTGCCCTGGGCCGCCTGCGCCGGTCTGATTCGCGGTATTCGCCTGGTTCGATGTCATGGCGCGCATTTCATCACAAACCGCACTTTTTCGTCCACTCAATTTCCGCAAAACATCTGTCTTATATAAGACATATGATACCGTTTGACTTTGCGCGTGACGGCTCCTACACTCCCGGTCGAGCAAGGGTTCGCGGGTGCAAAAGCGCGTCCCCGGCTACGTGCCACGGCCGTCTCCAGGTTCACCGCGTCTGCCATCGCGAGTCCTCCGCCCTGCTTCAATGCAACGCTTCGCACAACGCGCATAGAATGGCGTTTTCGCTAGCGTCCAACGCTTCACCCGTCCTGGAGATTTTCAATGGCTAAGCCCGCAAAGCGCGTTGCCGTCACCGGCGCCGCAGGTCAAATCGCTTACTCCCTGCTGTTCCGCATCGCGAACGGCGACTTGCTCGGCAAGGACCAGCCGGTCATCCTGCAACTGCTCGACCTCCCGCAAGCCCAAGCCGCCGTCAAAGGCGTCGTGATGGAACTCGACGATTGCGCGTTCCCGCTGCTGGCGGGCGTCGTGATCACCGACGATCCGAAGGTCGCATTCAAGGATGCCGACGTCGCACTGCTGGTCGGCGCACGTCCGCGCTCGAAGGGCATGGAGCGCAAGGACCTGCTGTCGGCGAACGCCGAAATCTTCACGGTTCAGGGCGCTGCGCTGAACGAAGTCGCCAGCCGTGACGTGAAGGTGCTGGTCGTCGGCAACCCGGCGAACACGAACGCCTACATCGCGATGAAGTCGGCGCCGGATCTGCCGAAGAAGAACTTCACGGCGATGCTGCGCCTCGACCACAACCGCGCGCTGTCGCAGCTCGCAGCGAAGTCGGGCAAGCCGGTCGCCTCGATCGAGAAGCTCGCCGTGTGGGGCAACCACTCGCCGACGATGTACCCCGACTTCCGCTTCGCGACCGCCGAAGGCGAATCGCTGCTGAAGCTGATCAACGACGACGTGTGGAACCGCGACACGTTCATCCCGACCGTCGGCAAGCGCGGCGCGGCGATCATCGAAGCGCGCGGCCTGTCGTCGGCAGCATCGGCAGCGAACGCAGCGATCGACCACGTGCGTGACTGGGTCCTCGGCACGAACGGCAAGTGGGTCACGATGGGCATCCCGTCGGACGGCTCGTACGGCATCCCCGAAGACATCATCTACGGCGTGCCGGTCACCTGCGAAAACGGCGAATACAAGCGCGTCGAAGGCCTGGAAATCGACGCGTTCTCGCGCGAGAAGATGGACGGCACGCTGGCCGAGCTGCTCGAAGAGCGCGATGGCGTCGCCCACCTGCTGAAGAACTAAGCATTTCGCACCTCGCCGGGCGGCCCTCGGGCAGCCCGGTTTCGGCCCGGGCCGGCATGCTGACGGCCCGGCCGACCGATCCGATCCGCGCTCGTTTTGCCGCCCCCGCGCCTGCCGCGCACCGGCCCAGAACGCGCCCGAATCCGATTTTCTCCACGTGACCCGCTTCCCTGACGTAGACGAGATGGCCGCGCTCACTCCCGCACAAGTGCTGTACGACGGGGCGTCCCCGCCCGCGATCCTGCCCTGCTGTGATCACTACGCGGGCAGCGAAAAGCTGATGCGCAAGTCACTCGCGCTGCAGGCCGAGCTGGGCCCCGTGTTCGACCTCACGCTCGACTGCGAAGACGGCGCCGCCGTCGGCCAGGAAGCCGCGCACGCGGCACTCGTCACCGAACTGCTCGGCAGCGACGAGAACCGCTTCGGCCGCGTCGGCGTCCGCATCCACGATTTTTCCCATCCGCACTGGCGCGACGACGTGCGCATCGTGCTGCGCGCATCGCGTGCCCCCGCCTACATCACGCTCCCGAAGATCGCGAGCGCCGCCGATGCCGCCGAAATGACCGCGTTCATCGAAGGCACGCGCCGCGAGCTCGGCATCGCGCAGCCGATCCCGGTCGACGTACTGGTCGAGACGCACGGCGCGCTCGCGCAGGCGGCCGCCCTCGCCGCGCTGCCGACGGTCGGCACGTTGAGCTTCGGGCTGATGGATTTCGTCTCCGCGCACCATGGCGCGATTCCCGATGCCGCGATGCGCTCGCCCGGCCAGTTCGAGCACCCGCTCGTGCGCCGCGCGAAGCTGGAAATCGCCGCGGCCTGCCACGCGCACGGCAAGACGCCATCGCACAACGTGACGACCGAGGTGCGCGACATGAGCATCGTCGCCGCCGATGCACGCCGCGCGCGCGACGAATTCGCCTTCACGCGGATGTGGAGCATCCACCCCGCGCAGATCCGCCCGATCGTCGACGCATTCGCGCCGCGTACCGACGAGGTCGCGCTGGCCGCCGAGATCCTGCTGGCCGCGCAGGCCGCCGACTGGGGGCCGACGCGCCACGGTGATACGCTGCACGATCGCGCGAGCTACCGGTATTACTGGTCGGTGCTGCGCCGCGCGCGGGCCACCGGCCAGCCCGTACCGACCGAGGCCGCGCCGCTGTTCGGCCCGGCCGCCGCGGGCGGCGCGCCGTAAGCGCGCGGCGCCGGCCGATACACGAGTTTCATGCATTCGACGACACGCGAACCGGATAGAGGTTTGCGAAACGACAAAAAACGTAACGGAGCCCGAAAACCTGATATGTACGCGGCCAAATAGGTGAAAATAGCGGCCGCTGCGCGCTTTCGGGGCGCGTGCAGTTTCAAACCGGCCGGCAATTCGATTGCCGGCCCTTGTCAACTGATTATCGAAAGGTTCTGACTCCATGAAGAAACTCCTGATCGCTACCGCCATCGGCGCCTTGTCCGCCACGATGCTGGTGTCGGCTCCGAGCGCGTTTGCCCAGGGTACGACCACGACGACCGCGAAGAAGGCAACGGCCAAGCGCCCGGCGCCGGCCAAGCGCATCATCCCGCGCAGCAAGAAGGCACAGGCACGCGCCGCAGCCAAGGTCGATCCGGTACCGGACGGCGCGGTCAAGTGGTCCTGCAAGGAAGGTCTGTCGTTCGACCTCGCCGGTGACATGAAGCGCGACCAGGTGGTCACGGTTCACTGGGCGAAGAAGAACTACAAGCTGCCGCGTCAGGCCACGACGACGGGCGCGGACACGTTCTACGATCCGGCAGCAGGCTTCAAGCTGATCGTGATCCCGACCAAGGCGATGCTGTTCTCCGACGCAAACGGTGGCGAGCGCCTCGCGGACGAATGCGTGACGCCGGAAATGGCACAAGGCACGCCGGCACCGACGCAGTCGAACGAGCTGAAGCCGGCAACGAACTAAGCGCGTTCCCATCGGCCCCTCGATGTCCGCCCCGGTCTCCAACGTCCGCCCTGCTCCGGATACGGTACTCGTCGATATCGTCGACTACGTGCTGAATGCCGGCATCGACAGCGCGCTCGCGCTGGAGACGGCGCGTCATTGCCTGATCGACACGCTCGGATGCGGACTCGAGGCGCTGTCCTACCCTGCCTGCACCAAGCTGCTCGGCCCCGTCGTGCCCGGCACGATCGTGCCGAACGGCGCGAAGGTGCCCGGCACGTCCTTCCAGCTCGACCCCGTCCAGGCCGCGTTCGGCATCGGCGCGATGATCCGCTGGCTGGACTTCAACGACACCTGGCTCGCCGCCGAATGGGGCCATCCGTCCGACAATCTCGGCGGCATCCTGGCGACGGCCGACTGGCTCTCCCGCACGGCCGTCGCGGCCGGCAGGAAGCCGCTCACGATGCGCGACGTGCTGGTCGCGATGATCCAGGCCCACGAGATCCAGGGCTGCCTCGCACTCGAGAATTCGTTCAATGCGGTCGGGCTCGACCACGTGCTGCTCGTGAAGGTCGCATCGACGGCCGTCGTCGGCCGGCTGCTCGGGCTCACGCGCGACGAGCTGATCAACGCGGTGTCCAACGCGTTCGTCGACGGCCAGGCGCTGCGCACCTACCGCCACGCGCCGAACACGGGCTCGCGCAAATCATGGGCGGCCGGCGACGCGACCTCCCGCGCGGTGCGCCTCGCGCTGATCGCGAAAACGGGTGAAATGGGCTACCCGTCGGCACTCACCGCAAAGACCTGGGGCTTCTACGACGTGCTGTTCGACGGCAAGCCGTTCCGCTTCCAGCGCCCGTACGGCACGTACGTGATGGAAAACGTGCTGTTCAAGATCGCCTTCCCTGCCGAGTTCCACGCGCAAACGGCCGCCGAGGCCGCGCTGCAGCTGCATGCGCAGCTCGCCGCCGCGGGCCGCACGACCGACGACATCAGCCGGATCACGATCCGCACGCATGCGGCCGCGATCCGCATCATCGACAAGCAGGGTCCGCTCGCCAATCCGGCCGACCGCGACCACTGCATCCAGTACATGGTCGCCGTGCCGCTGCTGTTCGGCCGGCTGACCGCGGCCGATTACGAAGACTCGGCCGCCGCCGATCCCCGCATCGACGCGCTGCGCGCGAAAACCGTGTGCGTCGAGGATCCGCAGTTCACGAAGGATTACCACGACCCGGACAAGCGCTCGATCGCGAATGCACTGACGATCGAGTTCACGGACGGGTCGAAGCTTGCCGAGGTGGCGGTCGAGTACCCGCTCGGCCATCGGCGGCGGCGTGCGGAAGGCATCCCGCTCCTGGTCGAGAAGTTCAGGACCAACCTTGCCCGCCGCTTCCCGGCAAAGCAGCAACAAGCGATTCTCGACGTGTCGCTGGACCAGGCAAAGCTCGAAGCGATGCCGGTCGATGAGTACGTCGACTTGTATGTGATATAGCCGTCATTTACAGGACACGTAGTTTCCTAGCCTTAAACCCAGGAAAATCACCATGGCCCACAATCTCCACAAGACCCTCAAGGAATTCGACAGCGGTTCCGGCAAAGGCAAGTTCTACTCGCTGCCGCAGCTCGGCAAGGAACTGAAGACGAAGATCGAACGCCTGCCGGTGTCGATCCGTATCGTGCTCGAGTCCGTGCTGCGCAACTACGACGGCAAGAAGATCACCGAAGAGCACATCGAGCAGCTCGCGAACTGGAAGCCGACCGCGAAGCGCGTCGACGAGATTCCGTTCGTGGTGTCGCGCGTCGTGCTGCAGGACTTCACGGGCGTGCCGCTGCTCGCCGACATCGCGGCCATGCGCGGCGTCGCGGAGCGTACGGGCAAGAACCCGAAGAAGATCGAGCCGCTGGTCCCGGTCGATCTCGTCGTCGACCACTCGGTCCAGATCGACTACTTCCGCCAGAAGGACGCGCTCGACCTGAACATGAAACTGGAATTCCAGCGCAACAACGAGCGCTACCAGTTCATGAAGTGGGGCATGCAGGCATTCGACACGTTCAAGGTCGTGCCGCCGGGCGTCGGCATCGTCCACCAGGTGAACCTCGAATACCTCGCACGCGGCGTGCACAAGAAGGCCGACGGCGCGGACACCGTGTACTACCCGGACACCCTCGTCGGCACGGACAGCCACACGACGATGATCAACGGCATCGGCGTGGTCGGCTGGGGCGTGGGCGGCATCGAGGCGGAAGCCGGCATGCTCGGCCAGCCGGTGTACTTCCTGACGCCGGACGTCGTCGGCGTCGAGCTGAAGGGCAAGCTGCGCGAAGGCGTGACGGCCACCGACCTGGTGCTGACGATCACCGAAATGCTGCGCAAGGAGAAGGTCGTCGGCAAGTTCGTCGAGTTCTTTGGCGAAGGCACGAAGTCGCTGTCGCTGCCGGATCGCGCAACGATCGGCAACATGGCGCCGGAATACGGCGCGACGATGGGCTTCTTCCCGGTCGACGAAAAGACGATCGAATACTTCGAAGGCACGGGCCGCACGAAGGCGGAAATCGCCGCGTTCGAAAACTACTTCAAGGCGCAGAAGCTGTTCGGCATCCCGAAGGCCGGCGACATCGACTACACGAAGGTCGTGACGCTGGACCTGACGACGGTCGCCCCGTCGCTGGCCGGCCCGAAGCGCCCGCAGGACCGCATCGAGATCG
The DNA here is from genome assembly GCF_003294055.1 of Burkholderia reimsis. NCBI lineage: Bacteria > Pseudomonadati > Pseudomonadota > Betaproteobacteria > Burkholderiales > Burkholderiaceae > Burkholderia > Burkholderia reimsis. The sequence continues at coordinate 27,261 of NZ_QMFZ01000015.1, read as the reverse complement.
GCAACGTCAAGTCGACGTTCACCGACCTGTTCTCGAAGCCGGTCGCGGAAAACGGCTTCGCGAAGAAGGCGGACGACCTCGGCACGCAGTACACGACGAGCAACGGCGTCGACGTGAAGAACGGCGACATCCTGATCGCCGCGATCACGTCGTGCACGAACACGTCGAACCCGAGCGTGCTGCTGGCCGCCGGCCTGCTCGCGAAGAAGGCGGTCGAGGCCGGCCTCACGGTCGATCCGAAGATCAAGACCTCGCTCGCGCCGGGATCGCGCATCGTCACCGAGTACCTGACGAAGACGGGCCTGCTGCCCTACCTGTCGAAGCTCGGTTTCGAAGTCGCGGCGTATGGCTGCACGACCTGTATCGGCAACGCGGGCGACCTGACGCCGGAGCTGAACGAAGCGATCACGAAGAACGACATCGTCGCGGCAGCCGTGCTGTCGGGCAACCGTAACTTCGAAGCGCGTATCCACCCGAACATCCGCGCGAACTTCCTCGCGTCGCCGCCGCTCGTCGTCGCGTACGCGATCGCCGGCAACATCACGCGCGACCTGATGACCGAGCCGGTCGGCAAGGGCAAGGGCGGCCGTGACATCTACCTCGGCGACATCTGGCCGACGAGCGACGAAATCCACGCGCTGCTCAAGTTCGCACTCGATCCGAAGAAGTTCGAGGACAACTACTCGAAGCTGACCAAGAAGGGCGACCTCTGGAGCAAGATCGAGGGCGAATCGGGCCAGGTCTACGACTGGCCGAAGTCGACCTACATCGCCGAGCCGCCGTTCTTCGGCAGCGACTTCTCGATGGAGCCGGCTGCATCGATCCCGACGGTCAAGGGCGCACGCGCACTGGGCATCTTCGGCGACTCGGTCACGACCGACCATATCAGCCCGGCAGGCTCGATCAAGGAAGACTCGCCGGCGGGCAAGTGGCTGAAGGAAAACGGCGTGCAGAAGGCCGACTTCAACAGCTACGGCTCGCGCCGCGGCAACCACGACGTGATGATGCGCGGTACGTTCGCGAACGTCCGGATCAAGAACCTGATGATCCCGGCGAAGGCGGACGGCACGCGCGTCGAAGGCGGCCTGACGATCCACCAGCCGAGCGGCGAACAGCAGTCGATCTACGACGCGGCAATGCAGTACGTCGCAGCCGATACGCCGACCGTCGTGTTCGCGGGCGAAGAATACGGCACGGGCTCGTCGCGCGACTGGGCCGCGAAGGGCACGCAGCTGCTCGGCGTGAAGGCCGTGATCGCACGCAGCTTCGAGCGTATCCACCGCTCGAACCTGGTCGGCATGGGCGTGCTGCCGCTGCAGTTCAAGGGCTCGGACAGCGTCCAGTCGCTCGGCATCACCGGCGACGAGACGTTCGACATCGAAGGCCTCGGCGACGACTTCAAGCCGCAGCAGGACGTCACGCTCGTGATCAACCGCAAGAACGGCGAAACGCAGCGCGTGCAGGTCCTGCTGCGCATCGATACGCCGATCGAAGTCGACTACTACAAGCACGGCGGTATCCTGCCGTTCGTGCTGCGTTCGCTGCTCGCAGCGTAAGCGCCCTGCTTTTGCAGGTGCCGCAGCCGCCTCGCGGGCGGTTGCGGCCGATTTGAATGCCCGACCTCGTGTCGGGCTTTTTTTTGCCTGTTCGCGTCACGCAATGTTGCCGATTGTCAGGCTCGTCACGCCGCCTTGTCGCCGCGCGCCTTCGCGCCCGCTCCCCGTGCGTTCTTCTTCAAGTGGGTGCGGTTGTATTCGATCGCCGCGCGCACGAGGGTCTTCAGCGCTCGCTTGTCGAGCCGGTCGCCTTCGAAGAAGTCGATCGCGCGCCGCGCGTTGCCGTCCAGGCCGTCATTGAACAGCCCGCCGGGATCGGGCAGATGCGCGCCATGCATGAAGGTCAGCTTCACCTTGCCCTTGTGCGCGTTCGCCACCGCGATCATCCCGTCGCACGACCACACGGGGCTGCCCATCCACTTCCATTCCTCGACGATGCTGTCGTCGGCGGCGAGGATCGTCTGACGGAGGTCGGCAAAGAGCGGGCCGCGCCAGTCGGCAATGCCGGCGATCAGCGCGTCGATGCGCTCCGACGGCGTGAGGTCCGTTGCGTTCATGCGCGGGCCTCCGTGCCTTCGTCGGGACGCGCCAGCACCTGTTCGAGCGACTCGAGGAACCGCACCCAGCCGTGCTGCGCGCCGCGGTACGCCTGCTCCTGGTCCGTGCGGAAGCCGACCTGCTCCATCCGCAGGTGCGTGCCGGCCGGCGTCGGCGTGAGCGTCCACGTGACGACGCTTTCGAGGCCGTACGCGGCCCACGTGTAGGACAGCACGCGCGGCGGCTCGATCGTCAGCACCGTGCAGTCGACCGAACCCCAGTCGGCGCGGAAGCTGAAGGCGCGGCCCGCGACGGGTTCGAAATCGCTCTTCATCAGCCACGCCTCGATCAGGTGCGGTTGCGTGAGCGCGCGCCAGATCTTCTCCGGCGGATGCGGCAGCTCGCGGTCGACGACGACGGAACGCGTTTCGGTGGTTGTCTGGTTCATTACTGGTCGATCCTTTTCAGAAGATCTTCGAGGGCGTCGAACCGGTTCTGCCAGAAACCTGCCATCTGGCTCGTCCAGTCGATCAGCGGGGCCAGCGCTTGCGGCTGTGCGCTGTAGTGCGTCTGCCGGCCTTCGTGACGGTCGTTCACGAGCCCGGCCTGCTTCAGGACACCGAGATGCTTCGACACGGCCGGCTGCGAGACACCCGCATGGGCCGTCAGCGCGGCAACCGTCAGCTCGCCGTCCGCGCACAGCCGCTCGAACAGCGCGCGGCGGGTGGGATCGGCAAGGGTTCTGAAAAGCATGTCGTGTGTGTTCTGCATGTCGTCCAAAATTCATAACTCGCTGGTTATGGATTGAAGGATAGCCGCCGATCGATGCGCGTCAAGGCGGAATTTCACGAGCCGCGTCGTGCAATCCGGTGCGGGTCTGCTGCTCACCCATCGGCGCGCACCCGCGCCCGGATTCGAGCGTTTCCTCTAATCCGCATGGGCGACACGCGATCCGAAAGCCGCCTGCAAGACTGCCCGACGCGCTGTTCCACAGTTCGGGAAACGTTTGCGTTCGACCGGCCCCTTTCTTGTGCACGCGCGAATCCGTTCCTGCCGCATCGCTTGGTTTGACCACATAGTGCGACGCGACATGCGGCAACGACCGGTCGCGTGCCACGCGTTCACGCGTCGATCCACTCCGCGATCGCGCACGTTCCGGCGCGGCGACGAGCGACTCGTGCGTGCGAACGTCGCGCATTGCCGCGCCGTCGTGCCGCGAACCGGTTCCGTTCGCCACGCCCACGATCGCCTGCGCATACGACGCTGCGCGTGCACGCCCACACCCCGATGTCAGAACTGACAGCTATGGAAACTGGCAGCTACCTGAACGGTAGCGACGCCCTACGCTCGTCACCGCTCGCGACCCCACAAGGGTCGAGGGCTCCAGCAACGTCGTCTCTCCTAAAAAGGACTCCCGATGAAAAGGAACGCCTGGTTTGCCCTGCCCCTGCCGTCGCCCCGCCGCCTTGCATGCGTGGCACCCCTCGTGTTCGCTGCCGCTGCGGCGCATGCGGCGACGGACTGGGTCGATACCCATACGAAGGCCTTTCTGACCGGCCCGCAGTTGATGGCGCGCAGTGCGGCGCCGTCGCTCGAACTCGCGGCCGGCGAAACGACCGACGTCGTCGTCAGCCTGAAGCTGCGCAATGCCGCGCAGCTCAAGCAACTGGCGCGCGACGTGAACCGGCCCGGCAGCGCGCATTACCGCCAGTACCTCACGCACGAGCAGTTCCTCGCCAGCTACGCGCCGACCGATGCGCAGGTGAAGTCGGTCGTCGACTATCTGCACAAGAGCGGCTTCGTGAACGTCGAGGTCGCACCGAACCGGTTGCTGGTGTCCGCACGCGGCACGGCCGGCACCGTGAAGACCGCATTCAACACGTCGCTCGTGCACTTCGAATACGCGGGCCGCTCGGGCTTCGCCAACACGTCGACCGCGCAGGTGCCGCGCGCGCTCGGCGACGTCGTCGGCTCGGTGCTCGGGCTGCAGAGCGTCGCACACGCGCGGCCGCTGCTGCGCATCGGCAACGTGTCGAAGCCCCAGGCGCTCGCGGCCGGCACGGCGACCGGCCATTATCCGAAGGAATTCCCGGGCCTCTACAACGCGACCGGCGTACCGACCGCAGCCGGTGTCACCGTCGGCATCATCACGATCGGCGGCGTGTCGCAGACGCTGCAGGACCTGAAGCAGTTCACGTCGAGCAACGGTTACGGCACCGTCTCGACGCAGACCGTCAAGACCAACGGCTCCGGCGGCAGCTACACCGACGACCAGGACGGCCAGGGCGAATGGGATCTCGACAGCCAGTCGATCGTCGGCTCGGCCGGCGGCCAGGTCGGCAAGCTCGTGTTCTACATGGCGGACCTCAACGCCAGCGGCAACACGGGGCTCACGCAGGCGTTCAACCGCGCGGTGTCGGACAACACCGCGAAGGTGATCAACGTGTCGCTCGGCTGGTGCGAAACCGACGCAAACGCGGACGGCACGCTCGACGCCGAGGAACAGATCTTCACGACGGCAGCGGCGCAAGGCCAGACCTTCTCGGTGTCGTCGGGCGACGAAGGCGTGTACGAGTGCAACAACCGCGGCTATCCGGACGGCTCGAACTACACGGTGTCGTGGCCGGCTTCGTCGCCGCACGTGCTCGCGATCGGCGGCACGACGCTCTATACGACGTCGTCGGGTGCGTTCTCGAACGAGACGGTGTGGAACGAAGGGCTCGACGGCAACGGCAAGCTGTGGGCGACGGGCGGCGGCGTCAGCACGATCCTGCCCGCACCGTCGTGGCAGTCGGGCAGCAACCGCCAGTTGCCGGACGTGTCGTTCGACGCCGCGCAAAGCACCGGCGCGTACATCTACAACTACGGCCAGTTGCAGCAGATCGGCGGCACGAGCCTCGCCGCGCCGATCTTCACGGGCCTCTGGGCACGCCTGCTGGCAGCGAACGGCACGGGCCTCGGCTTCCCGGCCGGCAATTTCTATGCGGACATTCCGTCGCGTCCGTCGCTCGTGCGCTACGACGTCGTGTCGGGGAACAACGGCTATCAGGGGTATGGCTACAACGCAGGCACCGGCTGGGATTACACGACCGGTTTCGGCAGCCTGAACATCGCGAACCTCAACCAGCTGATCAAGTCGGGCGGGTTCTGAGCGAAGCCTGAAGGCCGGTGCGCGGCGGCAGGTTGCCGCGCACCGGCTCGTGACTTGCCCTTGCCTATTCCGCCGCGCGCTCGCTCACGCGCTCGGTGGTCGCCGCCGCCACGCCGGCCCGATGCGACGGCGCAAAGAGCCGCAACCCGCTCGCGACACTCGCCGCCCCGGCGAACCCCGCACCGAGCATCAAAGCAAGCGTCGGCCCGTGGCGCCCCGCGATCCCGAACGACAACGCGACGAGCGCCGCGCCCGTCGCCTGCCCGATCAGCCGCGCGGTCGCGATGATCCCGCTCGCGCCGCCGCTGCGCTCGGGCGGCGCGCTCGACATCAGCGCCTTCAGGTTCGGCGACTGGAAAAAACCGAAGCCCGCGCCGCACAGCATCATCCGCCAGCCGATGTCGATCACGCCCGGCGCCGCCGGCAACGCGGCGAGCGACACCATGCCCGCGCTCAGCAACGCAAGACCGATCGCGCCGAGCAGCCCCGGCGGATAACGGTCCGACAAGCGCCCCGCGATCGGCGCGGCGAGCGCGACGATCGCCGACCACGGTGTCATCAGGAACCCCGTCTCGACCGCGTTGCGATGCAGGACGGTTTCGAAATAGAACGGCAGCGACACGAACGCGAGCCCCTGCGCGGCGAACGCGCACACGGCGGTCAGCGCGGACAGCGTGAACACCGGCCGGCGAAACAGGTCGACCGGCAGCATCGGCGCCGGGTGCCCGGCCTGACGGCGAATCAGCAGCCAGCCGAATGCGAGCGCGACCGCGGCCGACGCGAACACGATCGAAAGCGGCCCGCGCTGCGCGAATTCGCCGAGCGCGAAGATCAGCGACGCGAACGTGATCACGTTGAACAATGCGGCGACCGGATCGAATACGTGCTTGCCGCGCGCCGTCTGCGGCAGCGACGGAATCGCCACGGCCAGCGCGAACACGCCGAGCGGCACGTTCACCGCGAACAGCCACGGCCACGCGGCCACCGACAGGATCAGCGACGCGATGGTCGGCCCCACCGCGAACGACACGCCAACGACGAGCGCGTTGAAGCCGACGCCGCGCCCGAGCCGGTGCGCGGGGAACAGGCCGCGGATCAGCGCGACGTTGACGCTCATGATCGCGCTCGCGCCGAAGCCCTGCACGATCCGCGCGGCCGTCAGCATCGGCAGCGTCGACGCGAGCGAGCAGCCGAGCGACGCGAGCGTGAACACCGCGAGCCCGGCGATATACACGCGCTTGTGGCCGACGATGTCGCCGAGCGACGCGAACGGCAGCAGCGTCGCGACCATCGCGAGCTGGTATGCGTTGATGATCCATACGGATGCGGCCGGCGATGCATGCAGGTCGGCGGCGATCGCGGGCAGCGCGGTGTTCGCGATCGCGGTGTCGAGCGTCGCGAGCGCGACGGCCAGCAGCACGGCGGACATCGCGCGCCAGTTGACGGCCGGCTCATGCGCGCCGGCGGGGGTAGCGAATTCGGACAAGATGACGGCTCGGCTGACGAGCGACGCGTTGCGCCGCGTCGCGGATTGGACTCGCGGCGGCGTTCCGGTCGCACCGCACGGAACGCGCGCCGCCGCGCCCCGTATTGTTGCAGAGCCGCATCGAACGTGCAGGCGGCCGCCTCGTCAGTCAGCGAAATGAAAGCAATGCGCGACCACGCATGACGCGTGGCGACTCGGGTGCCGGGGGCAAGCCCGCCCGCTCAGCTCACCGCGCGCCGCGCATTGCGTCCGCGCAGCCATTCGAGCGCAATCAGCAGGCTCGTCGAGAAGATGATCAGGATCGTGGCAAGCGCGGCGATCGTCGGGCTGATGTTCTCACGGATGCCCGTGAACATCTGGCGCGGCAGCGTGGTCTGGTCCGCACCGGCGAGGAACAGCGTGACGACGACTTCGTCGAACGACGTCGCGAACGCGAACAGCGCGCCCGACATCACGCCCGGTGCGATCACCGGCAGCGTCACGCGGAAGAAGGTCGACACGGGATTCGCGCCGAGCGACAGGCTCGCGCGCACGAGGTTCTGGTTGAAGCCCTGCAGCGTCGCCGCGACCGTCGTCACGACGAACGGCACGCCAAGCGCCGCGTGCGCGGCGATCAGCCCCGTGTAGGTGTTCGCGAGCCCGAGCGGCGCGAAGAACAGGTACATGCCGACGCCGACCACGACAACCGGCACGATCATCGGCGACAGCAGCACGGCCATCAGCAGCCCCTTGCCGCGGAAGTCGGCCTTCGTGAGACCGATCGCGGCGAGCGTGCCGAGCACCGTCGCGACTACGGTGGCCGACGGCGCGACGATGAAGCTGTTCTTCGCGGCCATCCGCCACTCGTCCGACGCGATCAGGTTCTCGTACCAGCGCATCGAGAAGCCCGGAATCGGATAGACGAGGAACGTGCTCGACGAAAACGACAGCGGCACGATCGCGAGCACCGGCAGGATCAGGTACAGCAGCGTCAGCACGACGAGCACGCGCAGCGCGACGTACCACGCGCGCTCGACGAACGACATGTGCGGCGCGAACAGCGGCCTGGCGAGTTTCATGGTCGGATTCCCCTTCCCGTTTCGTTGTGCGCGGCGCTCAGCCGAGGCTCACGTTCGTGCGCGTGAAGCGCCCGTACACCGCGTACAGCACGAGCGTCGCCGCGAGCAGCAGCCCGCCGAGCGCGCACGCCATGCCCCAGTTGATCGTCACGTTCGTGAAGTACGCGACGTAGTAGCTGACCATCTGGTCGTTCGGCCCGCCGAGCAGCGCGGGCGTGATGTAGTAGCCGATCGCGAGGATGAACACCAGCAGCGCGCCCGCGCCGACGCCCGGGTAGGTCTGCGGCACGTACACGCGCCAGAACGCGGCGAACGGATGGCTGCCGAGCGACACGGCTGCGCGCTGGTAGGTCGGCGGAATCGACTTCATCACGCTGTAGAGCGGCAGGATCATGAACGGCAGCAGGATGTGCGTCATCGAGATGTACACGCCGACGCGGTTGAACAGCAGCGTCAGCGGATGCGAGATCAGCCCGCTGCCGATCAGCGCCTTGTTGACGAGCCCTTCGCTCTGCAGCAGCACGATCCACGCGGCGACGCGCACCAGCACCGACGTCCAGAACGGAATCAGCACGAGGATCATCACGAGGTTCGCGCGGCGCTCCGACAGCGTCGAGATCCAGTACGCGAGCGGATAGCCGAGCAGCAGCGCGAACAGCGTGACGGCAACGCCGATCACGAACGTGCGGCCGAAGATCGCCAGATAGATCGACTGGTCCGGATCGGCCTGCACGATGTGGCCGAAGCCGTCCTGCTTGTGGTCGAGCGCGGCGAGCAGGTAGAACGGCGACACGGTGCCGCCGTTCTTCGCGATCGACTGCCAGTACGCGACGTCGCCCCAGCGCGCATCGAGGTCGATCAGTTTCGCGCGCGTCTGCGCGGGCGTCAGTGCCGCATCGTTGTCGCCTTTCAGCGGCATCGCGCGCGCCGTCTTCGCGACGAGCGAGCGATAGCCGGGAATCTCGGTGTTCAGGCGCCGCGCGAGCGCACCCATCGCCTCGCTGTCGGCCACCTTCGTCATGTCGGCCGCGAGCGCGACATACGCGGCGTCGGCCGGCGGTGCCTTGCGGTCCCAGCCCGACAGCGCGGCGACCGTATTCGGCAACGCGGTCGCGATCTCCGGGTTCTGCACCGCGCGCGTGAGCAGCGTGCCGATCGGCACGACGAAGATCAGCAGCAGGAAAATCGCGAGCGGCGCGACCAGCAGCAACGCCATCGTGCGCTTGCGGGCTTCGGCGGCCTTCAGCTCGCGCTTGAGCGCGGCGGTCGACGGCGAGGAAGACGCGATCGTCATCGTATTCAACGTTTCTCTCCGGCCGGGCACGTTCCGGCGGAAGGCCGCGCGACGCGATCGACGCGCCGCGCGGCAGGTTGCATCAGGGCACCTTCAGGATGCCTGACCGGTTACTTCGTCGCCCATGCGGCGAAACGCTGCTCGAGCTCGTCGCTGTGGTCGGTCCAGAAGCCGATGTCTTCCAGCACGGCGTTCTTGCCGTTGGCCGGCGAGTTCGGCAGGTTCGCGAGCGTCTTCGCGTCGAGCGACTTGATCGCCGCGATGTTCGCGGGGCCGTACGCGATGTGCTGCGCATACCCTTGCTGCGGCTTCGGCGTCAGCGTGTACGCGATGTACTGCTCGGCCAGCGCCTTGTTCGGCGAGCCCTTCGGAATCGCCCAGTAGTCGAGGTCGTAGATGCTGCCGTTCCACACGACCTTCAGGTTCTTGCCTTCCTTCTGCGCGGCGTCGATGCGGCCGTTGTACGCGGTCGACATCACGACGTCGCCGGCGACGAGGAACTGCGGCGGCTGCGCGCCCGCTTCCCACCACTGGATATACGGCTTCAGCTCGTCGAGCTTCTTGAACGCGCGATCCTGGCCGGCCTTCGTGCCGAGCACCTTGTAGACGTCCTTCGGCGCGACGCCGTCGGCCATCAGCGCGAATTCGAGGTTGTAGCGCGCGCCCTTGCGCATGCCGCGCTTGCCGGGGAATTTCTTCACGTTCCAGAAATCGGCCCAGCCGGTCGGGGCCGACTTCAGCTTGTCCGCGTTGTACGACAGCGCCGTCGACCACACGAAGAAGCCGACACCGCACACCTGCGGCGATTCCGGAATCAGGTCGGACTTCTTCGCGATCTTCGACCAGTCGAGCTTCTCGTACAGCCCTTCGTCGCAACCGCGATTCAGGTCGCCCGACTCGACTTCGACCACGTCCCAGTTGACGTGCTTCGCCTCGACCATCGCCTTCACTTTCGCCTGCTCGCCGTTGTATTCGACGGCGGTGACCTTGTTGCCGGTCGCCTTCTCGAACGGCTGGTTGAACGCGGCCTTCTGCGCGTCGCCGTTCGCGCCGCCGAAGTTGACGACCGTGAGTTCGGCAGCCGATGCCGATACGCCGACGACGGCGAGCGCGAGTGCCAGCGCGGTGCGACGCGCGGTAATGCTTGCTCGGTTCATGGTGGTTCCTCTCCTCTCGTGGTGGAAGTGGGCAGTTGTTGTTGACGACGTACAGCGGAAAATCGGGAAAACCCTGCTCAAGCGAACACGCGCAGGTGTTCGGGTGCGAACGCGAGCGCGACCGGTGCGCCGGGCGAGAACGCGTCGAGCGCGCCGGTGCCGAGCGGCACCTTCACGAAGCACTCGTCCTGGCCCGGCAGCGCGCAGCGCATGCGCACGTGATCGCCGAAATAGATGAGGCTGCGCGCCTCGCCGCTCAACCGGTTGGCGGCCGCGCCGTTCGCGTGCCCGTTCGCGCCGTGCGGGGCGAGGCTCATGCGTTCGGGGCGGATGCACGCGACGGCCGGCGCGCCCTCGGCCGCATCGCCGATGCGACGGCCGACGAGCTGCGTGCCGTCGTCGAGCCGGAATTCGCAGAATTCGCCGTCGACGCGCGCGATGGTGCCGCGCAGCCGGTTGCTGTCGCCGATGAAGTTCGCGACGAATTCGTTGCACGGCGACTCGTACAGGCGGTCGACGGTGTCGAGCTGCTGCACGATGCCCTTGTCGAACACGGCGACGCGATCGGACATCGTCAGCGCCTCGCCCTGGTCGTGCGTCACGTACACGAAGGTCACGCCGAGCTTTTCGTGCAGCGCCTTCAGTTCGTACTGCATGTGCTCGCGCAGCTGCTTGTCGAGCGCGCCGAGCGGCTCGTCCATCAGCACCAGCTTCGGCTCGAACACGAGCGCGCGCGCCAGCGCGATGCGCTGCTGCTGGCCACCCGACAGTTGCGCCGGGTAACGTTTCGCGAAGCGCTCCATCTGCACCATCTTCAGCGCATGCGCGACGCGTTCCGCACGCTCGGCGGCCGGCAGCTTGCGCACGGTCAGCGGATACGCGACGTTCTGCTCGACCGTCAGGTGCGGAAACAGCGCGTAGTTCTGGAACACCATGCCGATGTTGCGCTTGTGCGGCGGCACGTTGTTCAGCAGTTCACCGTCGAGGCGGATCTCGCCGCCGGTCGGGAATTCGAAGCCGGCCAGCATCATCAGGCAGGTCGTCTTGCCGGAGCCCGACGGCCCGAGCAGCGTCAGGAATTCCCCGCGGTGGATATCGAGGTCGAGCGATTTGACGACCAGCGTTTCGCCGTCGTAGGTCTTCCGCACGCCGCGAAAGCTGACGATCACATCATCGGACTTCATCGTGGCTGTCCCCTTGCTTCGCGACAATTGATTTTGAGATGCGAGCCACTATACGGCGCCCACGGTTCTACAATAGGGAACCATTTCAATATTACTAGTAGGACCACTTTGGATACCGTGATCCTCGCCGACTGGCTCTCCGCCCGTCTCGACCGTAGCTCACCCGAGCCGATGTACCGGCAGTTGCTGCAGTGGATGCAGCAGGCCATCCTGACCGGAGAATTGGGGCCAGGAACGAAGCTGCCGAGTTCCCGCACGCTCGCGGCCGACCTGTCGATCGCGCGCAATACCGTGCTGCACGTGTACGACCAGCTGACCGCCGAAGGCTACGTGCTGACGACCACCGGCAGCGGCACCTATGTGGCCGACACGCGGCCGGATGCCGCCGCGATCCACGCGCCGGGCGCCGCGCCGCCGCCGTCGAGCGCCGATGCGGCGCCGCAGCCGGACGCGCAGGGCGGCCTGTCGATGCGCGGCCGGCAACTGATCGAGCATGCGGGGGTATCGCGACGCCAATGGGGTGCGTTCATGCCGGGCGTGCCGGACGTGTCGGAGTTCCCGAGCCGGACGTGGAGCCGCCTGCAGGCGCGGCTGTGGAAGGAAGCGAACCCCGAGCTGCTGACCTATGCGCCGGGCGGCGGCTACCGGCCGTTGCGGCGCGCGCTCGCCGATTACCTGCGCGTCGCGCGCTCGGTCAAGTGCTCGCCGGACCAGGTGATCATCACGACGGGCATCCATCAGTCGATCGATCTCGCAGTGCGGCTGCTGTCCGACATCGGCGATCGCGCGTGGGTCGAGGAACCGTGCTACTGGGGTGTGCGAAGCGTATTGCAGGCGGCGGGCCTCACGCTGACGCCGGTGCCGGTCGACCAGGAAGGGCTCGACCCGCGCGCCAGCGACATGCAGCATCCACCCCGGCTCGTGCTCGTCACGCCGTCGCACCAGTACCCGCTCGGGATGGTGATGAGCCTCGCACGGCGTCGGATGCTGCTCGAATACGCGCGACAGCACCGCTGCTGGATCATCGAGGACGACTACGACAGCGAGTTCCGCTACGGCAGCCGCCCGCTCGCGTCGCTGCAGGGGCTCGACGACGGCGGCCGCGTGATCTACGTCGGCAGCCTCGGCAAGATGCTGTTCCCGGGGCTGCGGATGGGCTACATGGTCGTGCCCGAGCATCTGGTCGACACGTTCCGCACCGGGTTGTCGGAGCTGTATCGCGAGGGCCAGCTGATGCAGCAGGCCGTGCTCGCCGAATTCATCATGGACGGCCACCTGACTTCGCACGTCAGACGGATGCGCACGCTGTACGGCGAGCGCCGGCAGCTGATGATCGACGCGATCCGGTCGCGCTTCGGCGACGCGCTGCCCGTGATGGGCGACGAGGCCGGCCTGCATCTCGTGCTCGGCCTGCCCGACGCCTGCGACGACCGCGCGGTCACGCAGAGCGCGTTCGATGCGGGCGTGATCGTGCGCCCGCTCACCAGCTACTACAGCAGCGTCGACACCGCGCGGCGCGGCCTGTTGCTCGGTTATGCGTGCGTCGCGCACGAAGGCATCCGGCCGGCATTCGACACGCTCGCGAATACCATCGAGCAACACCTGCCTCGCGATCTCACGCGCGCGGCATAGCGGCCCTCATGCGCCGGGCCGCCCGCGCCGCCGGTGTTACCGCGCGCTGCCCGCCCCGCGATCGAGCGACGCCGCGCGCACGGCTTCGCCGGGCTTCGTGAACACGCGCTGCCGCAGCGCGGCGATCTGCGCGTCGCGATCCTGCGGCGACAGGCCGGCCGACTCGATCTGCGCACGCTGCGCCGCATAGTCCGCGTAGCGGCTCTGCCACGATGCGTCGTCCTGCTGCATCTGCGCGACACGCGCGGCCGCTTCGGGGCCCAGCGTCTGCGTCAGTTTTGCGCGCATCGCGTCGGGCGTCGCCCCGCTCTTCTGCAATTGCGCGATCTGGTCGATCGCCGCCCGCTGCTGGTCGACGCGCTGCTGCGCCGCGCGTTCGTCGGCCGGCATCTGCTGTTCGAGCGCCGCGAGTCGTTCGGCCTTCTGCGCATCCGTCAGCGCGGGGTCTCGCGCGATCTTCAGCCGCGCGAGGTCGTAGCGCTGCCGCCATTGCTCCGCACCGAAGAACGGCTGGCTCCAGTCGCCGAGCGTGCGGTACGCGATCGACGCGCGCTGGTCGAGCGCGAGCTGCAATGCCCCCAGGTCCGACTTGTCGACCGCGCCGGCATCGCGCAATTTCGCGAGTGCGTCGAGATACGCGCGATACCGGTGCCACACGTCGAGCGCCTCGGCCTGCGCAACGGTACCGTCGAGCTGTGCGGCAATCTCGCGCACGACGAACGCATCGAGCCCGGCCGCACTCAGGTCGCTCTGCGCGGTCAGGCAGTAGTCGAAGAAATCCCGCACCGCGCGCGCCTTCGCGAGATGGCCGCCCGCATCGAGCGGCAAGCGGGGCGCGCTGGAGCCGGCGAGCGACGGCGGCAGGCCCGTGCTTGCCGGCACGGCGGCCTGCGGCGGTGCGGCAGCCGGTCCGCGTGCCGCCGGCGCATCCGGCCGCTCGCCGGATGCGCCCGTGCCGCCATGCCGGCCCGCGCCGCTCCACATCGCCACGCCGGCAATCGCCGCCAGCCCCACGACGCCATAAACCACGGCGCGGCGCGCCAGCGGCGTGCTTCCTCCTCGTGCCGTCATCGATTACACGCCCGCCAGCTTCAGCCGGTTCGCATGCGTGCGGATCACCGCGACCGGATCTTCAGCATACGCGCCGCGCACGCCGAGCAGCTGGTTGATCTCGTCGAGGTGGTTCCACTTGTAGCTCGTGCTCAGCACCTTGCCGTACAGCGCACTGCACTTCGACACGAGCCCGTCGTTCTGTCCGGAGCCGCGGTTGATCATCACCGTTCCGGTGCCGAACAGCGCGAGCGTCGACAGGTCGAGCACGTTCGCCGGATCGACGAGCGGAAGGGTGCTCGTGTCCGTCGCACCCGTGACGCCGAACACGGAGAGCGTCGGCTGGATCGCCGTGCCGGCCCACGAATACAGCAGGTGCGTGTTGCCGCCGACGGTTTCGGTCGGCGCGCCGGTCTGGCAACTGCCCGGCGCACCCAGGCCCGCGCTCGGATAGTTCTGGTTGTAGGTGGCGGCCCGTGCGGTGGTCAGCGTCTGCAGTGCGGCGAGCGCGTCCTGGTTGGTGTTGTGGCTGCTGCTCGTCAGGATTCCGAACACATTGACGAACGCGGCGATCACCGATGACGAAAGCCCGGTCGGATCGTACGCCAGCACGTTCTGCACGAAGTCGGCGAATTCGGAGCCGCGATGCGGCGTGCCGATCGTCGTCACCGACGCAACGAGATCGGGCGCGACGGCAGCAACATAGCGCGACGAGAGGCCGCCCTGGCTGTGGCCGACGAGATTGACCTTGGTCGCCCCCGTCGCCGCGAGCACCGTCTTCACGTAAGCGAGCAACTGTTCGCCGCGCCCGTTCGGGCCGTCGTCGCTCTGGAAACCCGACAGGTTCGCGACGTAGACGGTCGCACCGTTCTGCTGCAGGTCCTCCTGGATGCCGTACCAATACTCGAGCACGCCCGCGTACTTGTCGGTGCCCGAGAGCCCGTGCACGAGGATGATCGGGTAACGCGTCGCCGCGTAGCCATCGGCGGGCGTGGTCGCCGCCATTGCCGCGTGCGTCGTCGCGAGCGTCATCACCGCGGTCGTCCCCGCGAACGGCGCGATGCTCATCGCGCATGCCACTGCCCCTGCCACCACCCTGGAACGCATCGTCCTCGCCATGCATGTTCTCCTGATTATTGTGCTGCCGGTGCGAATGAAGCCGGATCGACACACACGATGCATCGCGAACGTCGCGTGCACCGTGTGCGTCGAATGCGGGAGTGAATCACGACTCGTGAACGTTTGCGCCCTGACTAGACACGGTTCTCTAATCGGTTGACGCGCCCCGCCCGTTCAGGCGGGGCCGCGTTCATGCGTGCGCATGCTGCAACGCACACGCGCGACGCGTTACAGCTTCGCGCTCACGCGCACCCAGGCGGTCCGGCCCGGCTCCATCACCGGCGAGTTCGCCGGATAGCCGAAGCCCGCGTTGCCGGCGAGGTTCAGGTGCTCGGTATAGGCCTTGTTCAGCACGTTGTCGACGCCCACCGATACCTGCACGGTCTTGCTCACGTTGTACTGCGTATGCAGCGAGAGCACGCCGAATCCGGCACTCGGGCCGAAGTCCTTGCCGACCACGTTGCCCTCGTTCAGTGCATAACGATGCTGCGGCGCAACGATGCGCCACAGGCCCCCTGCCGACCACGCACCACGCGTGTATTCGAGCCCGATGCGTGCCTCGAGCGGCGGCATCTGCGGCAGCGGATCGCCGCTTGCGACGTTGCGCCCCCACGCATACGCGAGCGACGTCTCGACGCGCAGCGGCGCAACCGGCCGCCACGACACGCCCGCCTCGCCGCCCATGATCTGCGCATTGACGTTGGTCGCCTGCGTGGTCGGGCCCATCATGCCGGCCGAATAGTTGAACAGGATGAAGTCCTGCACGTAGCCCGCGTAGGCCGACACCCATGCATCGAGCCGGTCGCTCCTGTATTGCGCGCCGATGTCGAGCTGCGTGGTCTTCTCCGGCTGCACCGCCGAAAACGCGTTGACCGAACCGGCCGGCCCGCGCTTCGCGGAGAACAGCTCCCAGTAATCGGGATAACGCTCCGTATGGCCGATCCCCGCGTACCACGTGACGGGCAGCGAGGCGAGATCGCGTTCGTAGCGGATGAAGCCGCTCGGCAGCACGCGCGTGCGATCGTCGTCGAAAGTCGGATTCGGCTTGCTCTTCATCATGCCGCTCGTCGTCGGGCGCTTGTCGCGTGCGCTCGCATAGTCGGCGCGCACGCCGCCGATCACGCGCGACACTTCGCTCGCGTACCACGTCAGCTCGCCGAACACGCCCGCGTTCCACATCGTCGCCTGCGCATCCCACGGCTGGTCGCCGTAGTTCTGCCGCCCCATCGCCGAGCGCGAGTCGAGCCGGTTCGATTGCGCATCCACGCCCGTCACGAGCTTGAAGTCGCCGGCGAAACGGAACGTCGCGGCTGCGCGCGCGCCGACCGTGCGACGGCGCACTTCCGACGCCATCCGCATCGGCATGCTGCTGGTCGGGTCGGGTTGCCGCAACGTGTAGTTGTCCATCACGTGATCGGCTTCGTTGTAGTACACGCGCGCCTCGATCCGGTCGAGCACGTCGCCGATATGCTTCTTGTCGAACGACAGGCCGAACGTCTCGCGGCGGAAATGCGCGCCGTCCATTCCGCGCCCCGCGTAGCGCGCATAACCGTCGCCGGTGCCGGCGGTCAGCTCGACGCGCGTGTGGTCGTCCGGCGTCCAGCCGAGCGCCGCATCGGCGTTCCATTTGTCCCACTGCGACGGCACGGTGTCGCCGTTGCCGTCCTTGTAGTCCTGCGAATGCGCGTGGTTCGCGGTCACGCGGCCATAGACATCCGGCGTGCCGGCCGTCACGTCGACATTCTGGTCGTTGCGGCCGAACGACCCGCCGACCAGGCTGCCCTCGAAGCGCATGCCGGGCTTGTCGAATCGCGGTGTCACGCGCTCGAACAGCACGGTGCCGGCCGATGCGCCGGGGCCGTACAGCACGGTCTGCGGCCCCTTCAGGACGGTGACCTTGTCATAGCTTTCCGGTGCGATATACGACGTCGGCGCATCCATCCGGCCCGGGCATGCGCCGAGCGTCGACATCCCGTTCGCCAGGATGTTCAGCCGCGAGCCGAACATCCCGCGCAGCACGAGGTCGCCGTTGGTGCCGCCGCTGCGGATCGACGTGAAGCCGGGGATCGTCTTCAGGTAATCCGCGCCGTCGCTGGCGGGCAGCGGCTGGCGCGGGGTCTTCGGATCCGTGACGACGACGAGCGGCGTCGTCAGCGGCGATGCGACGACTTCGATGGCCGGCAGCGGCGCGGCCGTATCGTCGGCCGGCGCGCCGGCCGCGCGCGCCGTTTCGGCTGCCGCGGCGCTCGCGGCCAGTGCGCCGGCTGCGAGCGCGGGAACGGTGAGTTTCAGCACGCGCGGCATGCGCCGCGCACAGGCATTGCGCGACGCCCGCGGCGCACGCAACTGGAAAATGGTCATGATCGAAAGCCCGAGTGACGCCCTCCGCACGGCCTCGACGGGCCGCACGGATATCGGCGGTGAAAAGAACGGAAAACAGCGCGTCAGGCGCGCTCGGGCGGTGCGCGCGGGTACGCGCGCGGATAGCGGTCGGTGCGCGCCGCGACGGCGGGCGGCGCGACGGCGGAGACGGAAACGACGGGAACGGAAGCGAGTGCCGCGGCGGCAGGCCCGCCGATCGCGGGACTGTGCGCGAAGAAACCGCAGTAGCCGCACGCATCGAGATGCAGCGCGTGATCGTGCATGCGGCCTGCATCGGGTGAACGATGCGCGCCATGCTCTGCACTACAGACAATTGCGTCGGGCGTGGCCGCCTGCGCGACGCGCCACTGCGACACCAGCGGCGCCGCGATCGCGAACCAGATCGCGAGCACGCCAAGCCAGGCGGTCAGGTGACGATGTCGGTGCAGCATGCGCGGCGCAGAGTAAGCGGAATGTAAAAACAGCCGAGATGTTACAGAATGTTTAACGCGCTGACCAGCGCAGATGGCGGTAAACGGACCGGGGGCGCATGGTTGTCAACACAACCATGCGCCCCCGCCTGCTGCATGCTTCCGGAACGAACGTGCCGTTCAGGGCGCCATGCGCCGCAGTACGTCGTCGCGCCGGATGAAATGATGGTAGAGCGCGGCCAGCGCGTGCAATCCGATCACGAAATAGAACGCGTTGCCGATCAGCTCGTGCGCTTCCTTGATCGTCGGCCGCAGCGCCTTGTCGGGGCCGAACAGCGTGAACGACACGCCGAGCCA
Organism: Burkholderia reimsis; assembly: GCF_003294055.1. Taxonomy (NCBI): domain Bacteria; kingdom Pseudomonadati; phylum Pseudomonadota; class Betaproteobacteria; order Burkholderiales; family Burkholderiaceae; genus Burkholderia; species Burkholderia reimsis. The sequence continues at coordinate 8,888 of NZ_QMFZ01000015.1, read as the reverse complement.
GTCGAGCGACACCGGCTTTCCGCCCAGGTTGATCATCATGATGCCGAGCAGCGGCTGCGCGATGATGAATACGTAGAGCGCGAGATGCGCGAGCTTCGAGAGCCAGCGCAGCAGCGCCGTTTGCGGAATGGCCTCGGGCACGCGGCTGACGACTCGCCACAGCACGCGCAGCACCGACAGCACGAGCACGAGCGTGCCCGCGGTAAGGTGCACGTTCATCCAGAACACCCGGCTGTCGCTGCCTTTCGGCCCGCGGATCTCGATGGCCAGGTAGGCCAGCGCCACCAGCGCGAACACGGCCCAGTGGAAGAAGATCGCGGGCGAGCTGTAGCGCGTCTGTTTCGCGAGGATGTTTCTCATGCTTCGTCTCGTGTTGTATGCGGGGATGGGCGCATGCCGCAATCGGCTCGGCAGCCCGGCAAAGCTGCCACGATTGTAGCCGCACGCGCGTCCGGTTTTGTGCGGCGAGGTCAAATATCGGACGAATCGTCAACGCACGCGCCGCGCGGGCCGTCATATGGAAAATCCGCATCGCGTCCGTAAACGGCTGTGGCACGATGAAGCTTTGGTGTCGACGTTGCGCGCGCATCATGAGCAAGGCGTTCTTCGTTGCGGCCTATCGGCTGACCGCCGCGTTGCTCGCGGTGTCGACGACGTTGCACAGCATCGCCGGCTACTGGGGCATGCCTGCATTCGAGCTCGGCAACTTTCTCAGCTACTTCACGCAACTGAGCAGCCTCTACGCGGCCGCGATGCTCGCCGCCGGGCTCTGGCGCATCGCCCGCCCCGGCTCGGCTCGCTACGAATCGATGCGCGGCGCCGCGGTGCTGTACGTCCTGATCACCGCGATCGTCTACGAGCTCCTGCTCGCGCGGCTCGATGCGCTGCGCCACGTCACGCCGGCGTTCAACAACTGGGTACTGCACCGGATCGTGCCGCTCGTCGTGCTGTGCGACTGGCTGTACGTGGAGCCGCGCCTGCCGATCCCGCGGCGCAGCGCGTTCGCGTGGCTCGCCTTTCCGGTCGTCTATCTCGGCTATACGCTCGTGCGCGGCGCGCTGGAGAACTGGTATCCCTACCCGTTCGTCGATCCGCGGCCGCATGGCTACCTGCCGGTCGCGATCCAGTGTTCGCTGATTGCAATCGGCGCGGCGGCGCTCGCACTGGGCATTCGCTGGCTCGGCAATCACGCGAGACAGTCGGGCGCGGTGACGCTCGGGAAAGGATGAAGGCGGGAAACGCCTGAACGTGTGCGCCGCCCGGCGCACACGGGGCGAGGCGGGCCGTCAGCCGCCGTTGCGCGGCAGGAAGTTGATCGGATCGACGACCTTGCCGTTCTGGCGCACTTCGAACTCGAACGTCGAACGGCCGCTCGCGTCGGTGCCCATTTCGGCGACCGGCTGGCCCTGGCGCACCGCGTCGCCTTCGTTGACCAGCAGTTTGCCGTTGTGCCCGTAGGCCGTGATGAGCCCGTTCTCATGCTTCAGGATCACGAGCGGGCCGTAGGCCTTGACGCCGGACCCCGCATAAACCACGCGTCCGGCCGCCGCGGCCCGCACCGAATGGTCGGGGCCGGACGCGGCGATCACGATGCCGCGCGTCCTGCCGGCCGTGAACGGCGTCGCCACGACACCGGTGGCCGGCCAGGCGAGCGAGCCCGGCTGCGCGGCCGCCGAGGGCGGCTGCCCGAGCGACGTCGCCGCAGGCGGCGGCGCGACGCGCAGCACCTGCCCGGGATACACGGCATCGGTCGGCGCCATGTGGTTCCAGCTGGCCACGTCCTGCACGCGCTGCCCGTACGCGTTCGCGACGCCCGCGAGCGTATCGCCCGGATTCACGCGGTAATAGCCGGCGATCACGCCCGGCGTCGCGGCCGACGTGGGTGCCGACTGGCGCGCCGGCTGCCAGCTGTCGGTCCACGGCGTCATCGTGCAACCCGTCAGCGCGATGGCCGCGGCAACGAGTGCCGCCTGCGGCAGCCAGCGCGTCGGCGCATCGTGGATGGGAATAGTTTCTCTCAAGGGTCCTCCCGGATTTGCGTCGTTGCGCCGCCCACCGCCCCCCGGCGCGCGACGCACGATGTCCGGCCGAAGGGCCGGACCAATCAGTATCCGACCGCTCTAGCGGCCGTCAGTTTCCACAGCGGAACATCGGCGCGATGGGCTCACCGGCCCCTTTTTCGCGCCGTTCCGATCGGCAAAGATACCATTTGTGGCGGTCAAGGCCGCGACCGATGCCTGATCCGGCAACAATCTTGCGGTGCCGCAGCAGCGAGCCGGCCGCCTGCGAGCCCCGCCGGGCGGGCCTGCCGCGGATCTTCCGCACGCCTCGCCACCCGCGCCTGCCGTATTGATCCCGTCACATTCTCCCCTTCGATCGCCACCTATACTCGGTGATGCACTGCGCGATCCAACGACAACGAGGAGCATGACAATGAACAACGCGACGTTTCTTTCCGTGCAGCTCAACGCCGACGATTTCTCCGGCTCCAGCGGCCTGGTCGAATTGCTCAACCGGCACCTGCTGTTCGCGACCGACGTCGCCGAGGCGGCCGATGCGCTCGTCCAGCTGGCGAGCGTCGCGCACATGACCGGCGCCACGCGCCACAGCGTCGAGCTGCCGGTCCTCGCGATCGAGCGGCTGCGCGACGCGCTCGACACGCTGAGCGGCTACGACGAAACGTGGCTGCAGGTGCTGGAACCGGCGGAAGCGCTGTTCCGGGATATCGGGCGCGGCAGGCGCCCGCTGCACTGAACCGACGGTCGGCGCGATACGCGCGCCACCAATGAAAACAGCCCGTCGTTCCGCTATCCGGAACGACGGGCTGTTCGTACTTCAGGGGACCGATCGGGCCGCCAACGCGGCCGCACCGACCGAACCCGTATTAACGACCCTTGTAGATCGGCGCGTCGTCAGCGATGCGCTTGACTTGCCAGCCGGTCTTGGCCTTGGCCGGTGCGCCGGATTCTTGCGCGGCAGCCGGTTGTGCGCCATAGCCGGTCGTGTCGGCAGCCGCAACGTTCTGTTGCGGGTTCAGGCGGGCTTCAGCGGCCTGAATGCTTTCCGGGTAGTTCGTACGGTCGCTGCCCAGCTTGTAGCCGGCCTGCTGGACGGCGACCAGATCGGCCTTTACCTGTGCACGGGTGACGGGCGCATTCTGTTGGGCGAACGAGACGGCGGGAACGGCGAGAACGGCAGCTGCGGCGAACGTTGCGATCAGCGATTTCATGATTACCTCCGGGATTTTTTTGCTCCGCCGCACACACCATGTCTGCAGCGATGGCACAGAGTTTAGTCCCGGGAACACCTAGGGAAAACCATGAAAGAACGAAAACACTGTTTCCCCGGAGCCAACAATGCCGGCATCCGGGATAGAAAAACCCTATTCAAAGAATAGATTTTCGCAACAATGCCGCCCCCGCCGGCCGGTCAGGACCAGTTCGCGTGGAAGCTGCCCGGCTTGTCGGTGCGCTCGAACGTGTGCGCGCCGAAGAAGTCTCGCTGCGCCTGCACGAGGTTCGCCGGCAGCCGCTCCGAACGATAGCTGTCGAAGTACGCGACGGCCGACGCGAACGCCGGTACCGGCACGCCTGCCTTCACCGCGGCCACCACGACGTCGCGCAGCGACGCCTGGTAATTCGCGGCGATGTCCTTGAAGTACGGATCGAGCAGCAGGTTCGCGAGCGCCGGATCCTTCGCGTAAGCGTCCGTGATCTTCTGCAGGAAGCGCGCGCGGATGATGCAGCCGGCGCGGAAGATCTTCGCGATCGTCCCGAGATCGAGGTTCCAGCCGTATTCTTCGGATGCCGTGCGCAGTTGCGCGAAGCCCTGCGCGTACGAGATCACCTTGCTCAGGTAAAGCGCGCGGCGCACCGCTTCGACGAACGCGGCGCGATCGCCGTCGAACGGCGCGGCGGCCGGGCCCGACAGGATCTTGCTGGCCGCGACACGCTCCGTCTTCAGCGACGACAGCACGCGCGCGAACACCGACTCGGTGATGAGCGGCAGCGGCACGCCGAGATCCAGCGCGTTCTGGCTCGTCCACTTGCCGGTGCCCTTCTGCGCGGCGCGATCGAGGATCACGTCGACGAGGTGCTTGCCGGTCTCTTCGTCCTTCTTGCCGAAGATCTTCGACGTGATCTCGATCAGGTAGCTGTCGAGTTCGCCCTGGTTCCATTCGGTGTACACCGCGCCGAGTTCGTCGTTGGTCAGGCCCGCGACGTCCTTCAGCACCGAGTAGCTTTCGGCGATCAGCTGCATGTCGCCGTATTCGATGCCGTTGTGGACCATCTTCACGTAGTGGCCCGCACCGTCCGGGCCCATGTACGCGACGCACGGCTCGCCGTCCGACGGCGCCTTCGCGGCGATCTGCTTGAGGATCGGCTCGACGAGGTCGTACGCGTCACGCTGGCCGCCAGGCATGATCGACGGACCGCGCAGCGCACCCTCTTCGCCGCCCGACACGCCGGTGCCGATGAAGTGCAGGCCCGATTGCGCGAGTTCCTGGTTGCGGCGGATCGTGTCGGTGAAATGCGTGTTGCCGCCGTCGATCAGCACATCGCCCTTCTCGAGCAGCGGCTTGAGCGATGCGATCGTCGCATCGGTCGCTTCGCCGGCCTTCACCATCATCAGGATCCGGCGCGGCGTTTCGAGCGACGCGACGAATTCCTCGAGCGTATAGGTCGGCACCAGGTTGCGGCCGGGGAATTCGGCGATCAGTTCGTCGGTTTTCTCGCGGCTGCGGTTGTACACAGACACCGCGTAACCGCGGCTCTCGATATTGAGTGCGAGATTGCGGCCCATCACCGCGAGCCCGATCACACCGATTGCTTGTTTGCCCATTAGTCAATTCTCCGGAAAAAACGGGGCGCGACCCGAACCGGGTCGCGCGCACAGGCGAAAGGATAGTGGAAACCCGGCGGCGATGCGCGCTTGCGTGTCACTGCTCCGCGTGCGGCAGCCGCCGGAACACGACACTCAGGTTGTTCGCCGGCATCTCGACCACCTCGATGCAGTCGAGCCCGCGATCGAGGCCGAGCGCGACGACGGTTTCGAGATCGCGCACGCCCCACGACGGGTCGCGGCTGCGCAGTTGCAGGTCGAATGCCTCGTTCGACGGCGCCGTGTGCCGGCCCTCGCGGCGATACGGCCCGTACAGGAACAGCACGCCGCCCGGCCGCAGCAGGCGCGACGCGCCCGCGAACAGCGCGTCGGTGCAGGCCCAGGGCGAGATGTGGATCATGTTGATGCAGACGATCGCGTCGAGCGCGTCGACCGGCCACGACGCGTCGCGCACGTCGAACGCCAGCGGCCCGGCAACGTTCGCGAGGCCCGCATGGGCAACCCACGCGGCGATCGAGCGGCGCGCCTGTGCATCGGGATCGCTCGGCTGCCAGTGCAGGCCCGGCAGCGCCTGTGCGAAGTGGACGACGTGCTGGCCCGTGCCGCTCGCGATTTCGAGCACGCGGCCGCTCGCCGGCAACACGCGGCGCAAGACGTCGAGGATCGGCCCGCGATTGCGTTCGGCTGCCGGCGCCGACAGCCGCGCGGACGGATCGGGCGAAGCGGTCGGATCGGTCACGATGCGTGCTCCGGTGCGTGGCCCGCGAGGCCCAGCCGCGCGGTGAGCGCGTCGAGCGCGGGTGCGCAGCGCGCCTCGACCTTCAGCGTCAGGATCGGATCGGCGCGCGTATGGCCGAGATTGAGCGCGGCGACCGGCTTGTGCTGCGCCTGCGCCCACACGCAGAAACGGTAGCCGGAATACACCATCAGCGACGAGCCGACGACGAGCAGCGCATCGGCCGCATCGAGTGCCTGCGACGCGAGCGCCACGCGCTCGCGCGGCACGTTTTCGCCGAAGAACACGACCGCCGGCTTCAGCAGCCCGCCGCACGCGGGGCACGCCGGGATGCGGAACGTGTCGAGCGCCGCCCATTCGAGATGCGCGTCGCCGTCTGCGGCAGGCTCGGCCTGCGCGCCCAGCAGCTCGGGATTGTCGGCCTCGAGCATGACCTGGATCGTCGCGCGCGCATGATGCGCGCCGCAGTCGAGACACGTGACGCCGTCGATGCCGCCGTGCAGCTCGATCACGTCGCCGCTGCCCGCGCGCTGGTGCAGGCCGTCGACGTTCTGCGTGACGAGACGCTCGATCCGCCCCGCGCCGCCGAGCCGCGCGAGCGCGACGTGCGATCCGTTCGGCTGCGCGCGGCCGACGATGGGCCAGCCGATCATGCTGCGCGCCCAGTAACGCCGCCGCGCGGCATCGGAGCCGAGGAATTCATGGAGCTGAATCGGCGGCGAGCGCATCCACTGGCCGTTGCGGTCGCGATAGCCGGGAATGCCGGAGTCGGTGCTGATGCCCGCGCCGGTCAGTACCAGCAGGCGCGGATGACGTTCGACGAACGTCTGCAGCGCATCGAGTGCGGCCGGATCGATGCCGGCGGTCGAGGGGTCGTGCAGGGCTGTGTCGTTCATGTTGGCAACGCGTGATCGGGTGCGCCGGCAAGCCGTGCGCCCGCACGGGCAGCCAGGCACGCCAGCACATGATACAGAACGCCGCGCGATCGGGCCGATGGCCCGTGTCGCAAACCGGCGCACAAAAAAAGACGCCCATCAGCCACTCGGCGATGGGCGCTTCAACAATTGATCCATCGGGGTAGTGGATCAACTGACAGCACAATTTCGCGGCGCCCGCCATGCCGCGGCCGGCGAACGCTTCCCCTGGACTGCATGTATTCCGCGGTGCCGGACACATCGATGCGCGGCCGGCTTTCCGGTGCGATCCGGTTCGGGCCCGTCGCGCCGACGCGATACACGGCGCGCGAACGCCCGCGCCGCGCGACGACTCGCGTTGCGCGCGCCAGCATGACGATCCGGGTTCCGGGCCGGGCCATCCACGGCTGGTCGAAGTTCGTCCCCGACGGCCGACCGGCACCAGTCGGCCTCGTGCGTCACACCTGCACGTCGTCGTTCAGAACAAACCCGATTGCTCGGATGGAACGGAAAGCCGCGCGCTCAGGTCGCCTCGATCAACGGCGAAGCGAGTACCCAGGCAGGTCGGCGATTCATGTTTGCAACACGACATGTTGCGATTCGGTCTGTTTTCATTCTCTTGTCCCCGTCTCCGATACGTCCGACCCACTGAAGCGATCGCCGGACCGACTGCGTCCGCGACCGCGCTCACGGCCCGTACAGATATGCAAGGAGCGCACCATGCTTCACGCCGCAAGGCCGCGCGGGCCACAGCGGGGCCATCGCGGCGAATCGCGCACCGGCAAGCAGCGCGAACGTTTCGAAACTGAAACGCGTGCCGGATCGGCGACCCTCGGCCGGGCATGCCGCGATGTCGTCATGCCGTCATGCCGCGCCGGCACGGCCCGCACCGATGCCGCGTCGTTGCATCCGCGCGCGATTGCCGACCGGCTTACAATCGCCCCACAGTGCCGCATACGCATGAACGGACGCGCGGGCCCGCCCCGGCCTGCTTCGCGCAACTCGCCGCCACCTGACGGGAGCCACCTGCCCGACCTATGCCTGACACACACGACTGGCTGGATATCGACTACCGGACGCTGTTCCAGCTGCATCCGGATCGCCGGATCGAACGCGAGAACGATCCCGACTGCTCGCCCGGGCCCCGCTTCTGGCTCGGCAGATGCGCGGAACGCAACCTCGCGGGCGTACGCGCCGACGTGCCCTTTCCTGTCGCAGAAGAACTGGCGCGGCTGGCCGACAGCGAAACGCCATCGGCGGACTTAACCCAGCCCGCGCATCTCGAACGCTATCTGGCGCTGCTCGCCCCCGTTCCGCACTGGAACATCGGCCTCGTCTACGCGCTGCCGCACGCACTCGGTTTCGACACCGACGCACACGTCGGGCTGATCGACGGCGACAGCGACGCGGGCCGGCATCTGCTGCACGCACTGTCGACGCGCGGGATGCCCGAAGGCCTGTTCTCGATGGGGTTTCAAGGCGCCGCCGATCTGTGGGCGCCGTGGTGCGCGGCCGTCGTCGACGGAGAAGTCGCATCGGTCGCATTCGCCGCGCGGCTGTCCGAAGTCGGTGCCGAACTCGGTCTCGCGACGGCCCCTGCATTCCGGGGGCGCGGCCTCGCGGCAGCCGTGACCGCCGCGTGGTCGCGGCTGCCGTCGCTTCGAACCCGCACGCTGTTCTACAGCACCGACAGCGACAACCGCGCGTCACAGCGCGTGGCGTCGCGCCTCGGCCTCACGCTGTGCGGCACGACGCTGCGGGTGGCATAACGCGGGGGCCTGCGCGACACCTCAACGAAAGGCCTCGATGACCTTGACGCGGCGTTCGGTTTCGCCGACGAAGCAACTGTCAACCTCCACGAGCCCGAGCGTACCGCCTGCATCGGGCTGCCGCGATTCGGCACAGGCGGCATCCCGCGTCTTGAGCCAGCGGCGCTCGTCGTCGCGCAACCGCGCCTTGCCCTGTGCATCCAGGCTCGCCATCTTCGTCTTGTAGACGGCATTCAACCGTCGGTCGGCCTCGTCGTATTTCAGCCGCAGGCAATTGCGGATGTCGGCCGTGTAGCCCGTTTCCTCGGCGGTCTTGCAGATAGCGGTGCGCTGCGCATCGTCCGCGCGCGCGTCGGACGCAACCGTGAAAAACATCGCGCTCGCCGCCAGACCGATCACCGCGTGTTGAAGCGTATTCATCCGGATTCGCCGTTCTCAATGATCGAAAGCACCGATTATGCCCGGCGTGCCGCCCGCATGGCTCCCGTTGCCTCGACGTCACCGCTCACGCCCGATCGGGCGCTGCGCATGCCGTGCCGCGCAGCCGGCGCGCAAACACGCTAGCATTCGGACACGCAACGTCGCGCCCGCTTTGCCCCGCCTCCAAGGACCCGACATGACCACGCC
>NZ_QMFZ01000159.1:0-409 GCF_003294055.1 Burkholderia reimsis | reverse complement strand
ATAAAGTATTTGAAATAGCCATGTTATTAGATAACAAAGTTACTACTGGCGAAGAAACGCAAAAAAGTAGCAATCATAGTTTAAAGCTAGCCGCCAAAATAAAAAATATGTTGGCGATGGTATTTGAAGGTACCGCAGATATTGGATATGACTACTCTAAAGGTTCGCAGTTACGAAAAACTGTAGAAATTAAAATGACTAATTAAGTGGTTTTAAAAGATTTAATTGAAGAAGTTAAGTTAAGCGATAAAAATATCAACGATGCACAAGAAGGTCAATTGATTTTGATAGATGATGTTAATCTAAGTTTAGCGAATGAGGAAGAAACTAGGCAAATCAAATTAGTAAAGCAAGGAGTATTAGATAGATTTGTTCATGAAGATATATCATTAGGAGAAGTGATGAAGCC
>NZ_QMFZ01000158.1:0-412 GCF_003294055.1 Burkholderia reimsis | reverse complement strand
CCCCGGCACTTCCACCTGGAGTACCACATCGGCTTGCTGCTGCAGGGCCGGCATCGCTATGCCGCCGGCGGCGAACGGCGCCTGGCCGGGGCCGGCGACGCGTTGCTGATGGCGCCGGAAAGCATCCACGACGGCAGCAGCGCCGGCGAGGAGGGCTACCGTATCCGCGTCCTGGCGCTCGATGCCGACTGGCTGGAGCGCGCCAGCCGCGACTTCAGCGACGGCCGCCGGGGGGCGCCGCGCCTGACCAGCAGCCTGGTCCGCGACGAGCGTCTGCAGCAGCGCCTGCGTCAGTTGCACCTGGGCATGCTCGGCGGAGCGGCGGCGCTGGAGAACCGTCTGGCCCTGGAAGAGCACCTCTGGCAGGCGCTGGCCTGCCTGCTCAGCCTGGGCAGCAGCCTGCGCCTGGAGG
>NZ_QMFZ01000157.1:0-422 GCF_003294055.1 Burkholderia reimsis | reverse complement strand
AGTTGGTACAGGAGCCAGCCTCTCAGGATGCTCTTGAAAAGGCCGCAAGCCAGCTTTAGTTCGGAACCAAAATCAGAAAAAACAAAAGCCCCTGAAAAGGGGCTTTTTTATTGCTTAAACAGTCCGTGAAACTTTTTAATCGAGTACTTTCGGAGTCGACACTTGCGCCGCTGTGACGGTCGCATAGTTCAGAATCAAACCGGCAAAAGTCCCGGGGCCCACCGCAGTGGGAAGAGCTGAAGAAACATCCGAATTTGAATCCACATCCGCACTGGTCGGTGCATAGACCAGGTTGTCACGTCTCCAGATATAGACGCGGGACTTGGTGCCGACGTTGTGAACGTCAATCACCACATCAATATTGTTCGGGATGTAAAAGCCCATGTCGGAGCTTGTGACTGTGCGGGTTTGACCATTAAAGG
>NZ_QMFZ01000156.1:0-426 GCF_003294055.1 Burkholderia reimsis | reverse complement strand
CACGTATGTATGGCGGGCCGCATTGGAGCGTTGGGGGCCAGAGGCGTGCAGGGTCGTCGAGCTGGCCGAGCGGCGCTTCTGGCTGCCGCGTGTTAGCAGCACCTTTCATGGGCGCGATATCTTTGCGCCGGTGGTGGCGCACCTGGCGCGCGGCGCGGCGCTGGAGGCGCCTGGCCCGCGTCTGTCGCAGCTGCTGGAAGCCGACCTGGAGCAGCCCGCCGATGGGCGCACCGGCGGCATGGTTGGGCGCATTATCCACGTCGATCATTTCGGCAACTGCATCACCAATATCACCCCCCAGCACCTGGAGCAATACGGAATGGGCGAGCAGATCGTGGTGCAGATTATCGATCAGCGCATTGCCGGCCTCAGCCAAACCTTTTCCGACGTGCAGGTGGGCGCGCTGGCCACGCTAATCGGCAGCAC
>NZ_QMFZ01000155.1:0-430 GCF_003294055.1 Burkholderia reimsis | reverse complement strand
TTCTTTGACTATAGATTTTTTTCGTTTCTGGTTCAGAAAGCTTTTGATTAATTTGGGCTTTAAAGTATTCCCAATTATAATTCTTCATGATTTTCTTATTGGATTTCGAATTTGGCTTCATGCATTGTTGCCTCAAAGAACATGCTGAACAGTCATCGCATTCATATAGCTTGAAGTCACGTTTAAAACCATATCTATCATTACGGTATGCATATCTTTTAAAACCTATTCTTTTGTTATTAGGACATATAAATTCATCATTAAGTTCGTCATATTTCCAATTTTGAGTGTTAAAAATGTCACTTTTAAACTTTCTAGTTTTATCTTTAATAAACATGCCATACGTAATAAGTGGCGTTTTATTAAAATCATCTATAATAGCCATATAGTTTTGCTCACTACCATAACCTGCATCAGCTACAATATACTC
>NZ_QMFZ01000154.1:0-436 GCF_003294055.1 Burkholderia reimsis | reverse complement strand
TTCCAGTTCAGCACCATGCTCGTCAACCGCTCGCCACAACAGATACGGCTCGCCGCGTAGCGTCACGAACATCTCGTCTAAATGCCAGGTGTTGGCTGGCTTGCGCCGCGCCGCCTTGGCGCACTTAGCGAATCCAGCGCCGGACTTGTCGCACCAGCAACGGATGGTTTCGTATGTGACCACGACGCCACGCTCGAGCAACAACTCTTCGATGTCGCGCAGGCTCAGGCTGAACCGGAAGTACCAGCGAACGGCGCAGCTGATGACGATAGCGGGGAAGCGATGGCCGTGATAAAGCGATTTCGTCTTCTTCATCGCTTCATTCTACTGCCACACCTCCAGCAACCTGACAGTGCCCATTGCGCTTCAACCTCGCGAAGTCCATTTGGACGCGTGGCTGGACCAAATCGTTGTCGTGCATGAATCCCGTGCGGAG
>NZ_QMFZ01000153.1:0-441 GCF_003294055.1 Burkholderia reimsis | reverse complement strand
AAGAAGCACAAATATCAAGACTTTTAAAAGAAGCTGATAAGAAAAAAGAAGAAACAGTAGAACTAGAAAAAACTGTTGTAACTGATAATGGAGAGGAAATTACAGAGGAAGAAACTACTGTTCAAAACAAAAAATCACATAAGGGAATGACAAGAGGGGAAATAATGGAATATGAAATGACAAGAGTTTCAGATGAAATGAATGCCCTACAAGCAGATGTACAAGAATATCAAGAAAAGAAAGCACAACTAAAAGCATACCAAGAAAAATTACAAAAATTAGAAGAATTAAATAATGTAGGAATAAAATAAGAGGGGGAAATATGAAAGACTATAATAAAATAGAAAGTTGTCTAAAAAGCTTTTTAAAGAATAATAAAAGACTAAGCTACTCTATAGCACTATTAATAACATTTTTAATTAATGGTGGTTTTTCTTATGC
>NZ_QMFZ01000152.1:0-446 GCF_003294055.1 Burkholderia reimsis | reverse complement strand
TCATTAGTCATTGGACCAAAATGAGAGAAATCAAAACGTAAACGATCTGCTTCTACTAGTGAACCAGCTTGGTTAACATGATCACCCAGTACTGATTTCAACGCTGCATGTAATAAATGTGTTGCACTATGGTTCTTTTGAATGTCACGTCGATCATTTTGGTTCACTTCAGCAGACACTGTAGCGCCAACATTTACTTGGCCAAATTGTACTACTCCTTTATGCAAGTTTTGACCATTTGGTGCTTTGGTTACTTCACTAACAGCAATTTCAAAATTGTCATTATAAACAATACCTGTATCCGCAACTTGTCCACCACTGACTGCATAAAATGGTGTTTCCGTTAACATGAAGTATACTGTTTCACCCGCTTCAACTTGTGAAACTTCTTCACCATTGTATATCAAGTGTGTTAGTGTTGTTTGAGCTGTCGCAGTATCATAACC
>NZ_QMFZ01000151.1:0-455 GCF_003294055.1 Burkholderia reimsis | reverse complement strand
TCTCAAACCCTCTTTGTACAACTAACCATTCAATGGTTTTATTGTCTATTTGAATTGTGTCTTGCATTAGATTATCGTGCCTCCTCTTCTAAATCTAACTCTTGTAGATTCGTGACGCTCTCGTTTATCGATAGAATTATTTACCTCATCTTCAAACACATACTTATTAATAACTGGTTCATAATTCTTATCTGCAATAACTTGATTAGACTCAACCAAACTAACCAAACAATTAATAACCGCATCCAGCTTATTCTCCAAGGTATGAATATAGTTTGTATCACTATTATTTATACTTGGATTTGGTAAATTGTTTGGTCGCTTATTTTTAGAGCGGTTATCAATATCGTTAGCAGCTAAAGCTAATAATTTGTGTGCTTCGTTCGCTCTACTTGGATCAGTAGGTATTATCCACTCTGGATATCCTTCTTCTCCTAAGTGGTACAATCCGTTGT
>NZ_QMFZ01000150.1:0-459 GCF_003294055.1 Burkholderia reimsis | reverse complement strand
TCCTTGAAGATGACCAGGTTACCTGGGTGGAGGTCGGCATGGAAAAAACCGTCACGAAAAATCATCTGGATCGTGGCGCTAATCCCCAGCCGGATAACCTTCTCCTTTTCCCAGCGGGTCAAAATGGCTGGCGCGCGGGCATCGGGCTTGATGCCCTGAAAGTATTCCATGCACAAGACATCGCGGTTGCTGAATTCGCGATAGATCTTTGGAAAATGAACGTCCGGTTGATCTTTGAAATTGGCCGCAAAAGCTTCGGCATTATCTGCTTCAAAACGTAAATCCACTTCGCGCAGCGTGTACCGGCTGAATTCGTCAATCAGACGCGCGGGCTGATAGCGCGAGAGAAAGATCTGCAGCGTGCGACCCAGCAGGCGCAGGAGCTTGGTGTCCGTTTCAACTGTTTGCCGTACTCCCGGCTTGAGAACCTTGAGAGCGACACGTTCGCCTGTATGCAAT
>NZ_QMFZ01000014.1:0-179226 GCF_003294055.1 Burkholderia reimsis | reverse complement strand
GGGGCGAATCGGGCGGGGTGTTGTGGCCCCAACGCGGCCGGAACGTGAATGACTGAAAGCGGTGACGAGGGGCGCGCGAGCATCGCGCGATGAGGCGGCGCGCTCGGGTCGGCACACGATGCGAACGGCGTACGCGGGATCCGATGCAAACGCTGCATGCAGCGCGTGCGCGAAGTGATGAAAAACGGGGGAAGGAGAAACGAAACGGGGCGGCGAAGGCCGCCGCCCGTCAGCGCGAAGCCAGCGCGCGCGTATCGATATCGCGCGTGGTATTGGTGTCGCCGTTGTCGGCCGTCTGCGTGTTCGTGTTCCACACGACCCGGTCGTTGACCGCATACAGCCGGCACGCGCCCGCGCCCTGCTTCGCGCAGTTGTCGAGCGCGAGCGCCATCGGGTCGTCGCCGCCTTCGGCCCACGACCACGCGCCTTCCGACGACACCGCGAACGCGCGGCTCGGATGCTGGTTCAGGAAGCGGCGATAGCCTTCACGTCCGGCTTCGTCGACATACGGCACCGCGTTGACCGCGTCGATCGACGCGTAGCCGGTGGCTTTCGGCTCGTGCGGGTTCGCGACCGCGTAGCGCACCGAGGTCGGCAGGTTCAGCTGCGCGAGGAACGCGTTGACGGCTGGCCACCAGACGGGCACGCCGTCGCGATCGACGATCAGCCGGTGCGCGTCGTCCTTGTAGCGGCCGAAATCGATGAACTGGGCCTGCGTGCCGTGCGACACGTAAGCGTCGTGCATCTGCGCGACGAGCCCGGGCGTCCACACCGAATCGTTGTCGCCGTACAGCCACAGCGACCGCACGGCCGTGTGCGCGCCGTACTGGTCGAACGCGTCAACGAGGTTGCGCTGCCAGCCGTCGCAGAGGTCCTGGCGCAGCCCGCCGGAGAAGTTGATGATGCCGCGCACGCCCGGTGCGGCTTCGGTGCCGTACGCGACCGATACGAGGCCGCCGTGCGACGTGCCGGCGACGACGATGCGCGACGCATCGACATACGGCTGGCGCGACATGTAGCGCACCGTCGCGTCGACGTCGGCCGCCTGCGCGAGGCCGTTCTTGCCGACGTTGCAGCCTTCCTGCTGGTACGTGCCGTCCGAGCCCGCGAAGCCCTGGCGGTTCGGCGCGATCACCGCATAACCGCGGCGCACGAATTCGCGCGCGAACGCGAGCGGCCGGCTGCGCGGCTGCAGATGGAGATCGCCGGTGTTCTTGCCGTGGTTGAAGACGACGAGCGGGAACGGGCCGGGGCCGTTCGGCTTGAAGAGCGTCGCCTCGAGCGTGACGGTGCCCGATGCGTCGGCCGGAATGCGGAGGATCTGTTCGTTCAGGTCGGCGGCGACCTGCGGCAGGTTCGAATCGCCGTAGTCGAAGCGTTCGGCATGGGCGAGCGACCCGCTGGCGCCGGCGCCCGTCCCCGTATTGGCGTTCGACAGCGTACCGGCCTGAGCGGCCGACAGCGCGCAGGCCGCCATCCATCCCACCAATACCTTGCTGAACGCCATTCGTAAGCCCTGCCATGCAACATGACTGATCTGAGGGCCATCCTAGCCCGACAAATTCAGGTTGTGCAATGCGGGAATTACCCGGCGTCTGACACAGCAACTATTTGTCAACGTTCACTTACTTCGCCGTCGACGTAACGCCAGAAACCGTGCTCGTCGCGCTCGAAACGGCTCGTCTCGTGGAGCCGGTAAGCGCGTCCGCCGATCTTGTAGCGGGCCACGAACTCGACCTCCGCGTGCCGTTCGTCGAGCGGCGCGTGGCGTTTGACCGTGAGGCCGAGCCAGCGCGGCGCGTCGGGTGCCTCGGGGTCGGTGTCGAGATCGGGCGGGCAGGTGCGCGCGGCCCACGTCGCGCGCAGGTAGCCGGTCGCGCCGAGCACGTACGCGCTGTACCGCGAACGCATTAACTCGAGTGCGCTCGGCGCGGCTTCGCCGCCGTCGATGAAGCGGCCGCAGCAGGCCGCGTAGCGGGGCGCCGGCGCTTTGCCGGCGGGAGCGGGGGACGCGCCGCCGCACGGGCACGCGTCAGGTCGGTTCAAAATCATGCGAAACGGGAATTAACGACGTCCGGTTGTCGGTTGACCACCGGCTGACTACCAGCTCAGCTCGATGCCGTCGTACTGGAAGAAACGGCCGTTTGCCTGCGACACGTCCGCGCCGGATTCGGCGATCACGCGGCGCATGCCGGTCACGCTGGTTTCCGGATCGATCGCGGCCTGCGCGCCGCCCATGTCGGTGCGCACCCAGCCGGGATGGAGCGAGATGCACGCGGCGTGGCGCGTCTGCAGCGACGCGATGCGCAGCACGTCGTTCAGCGCGGCCTTGCTCGCGCGGTACAGCCAGCCGGTCGTGCCGGTCGCCTCGGCGATGCTGCCCATCCGGCTCGACACGACGGCGAGCACGCCGCGTGCGTCCTCGACGAGCGGCAGCAGGATCGGCAGCAGCTGCATCGGCCCGCGCACGTTCGTATGCATCACCGCGTCGAAATCCTCGGCGGTGATCGTCTCGACGCCCTCGGTGCGCGGCCCGTAGACGCCCGACACCATCACGGCCGCATCGAGCCGCTCGCCGTCGAGCTTCCAGCCGAGCGCCGCGATCTGCTCGGGCTGCGTGATGTCGAGTGCATGCGCTTGTGCGCCGAGCGCGCGCAGCGCGTCGAGCGAGGCGTCGTCGCGCGCGGTGGCGATCACGTTCCAGCCGTCGCGCCGGTATTGCCGGACGAATTCGCGGCCGAGGCCGCGCGATGCACCGACGATCAATGCGGTTTTCATGCCCGTCGCTCCTTTGCTTGGCGCCGCCCTGGCGGTACCGGTGTCAGATCCGTTCGATGCGCATCGCGGCCGCGCGGCGTCGGCCGCCCGGCGGCTTGCGCGTTACTTCGCGTCGTCGCACGGCTTCAGCGTGTCGGCCACCGCCTGCGCGACGCCTTCGAGCCGCCGCGCGGCGTCCGCCGCGATCATGTCGTTGTCCGGCGCATGGTTGCCGCCGGCGGTGAGCGCGGCCACGCAGCGCTTGTAGGTCTCGTCGAGCGCGTCGAAGTTCGACACGGCCATCCCGAGGTTGCGCATCCGGCCGTCGTGCACGCCGTACACGAGCCCGTGCACGGTGAGCGACTGGCCGCGGGCCCACGCGTCGTTGACGATCGTCGTGCGGCATACGTTGACGACCTGCTCGATCGCGTTCAGCTCGATCAGGCGGCGATAGCGCGCTTCGCCGACCGGCCAGTCCTCGAGCAGCGCCGCGTGGCGCTCGCGCACGTCCTGCACGTGATGCAGCCAGTTGTCGGCGAGGCCGACGCGGCGGTTGAGCAGCGCGGCATTCACGCCCGAGCAGCCGTAGTGGCCGACGACCATGATGTGCTTCACGCGCAGGATGTCGACCGCGAACTGGATCACCGACAGGCAGTTCAGGTCGCTGTGCACGACCACGTTCGCGATGTTGCGATGGACGAACACTTCGCCCGGCGGCAGGCCGATGATCTGGTTCGCGGGCACGCGCGAATCCGAGCAGCCGATCCACAGGTATTCCGGCGCCTGCTGGTCGGCGAGACGCGCGAAGAACTGCGGATCGTCCTCGAGCTTGCGTTTGACCCACGCATCGTTGTTGTCGAACAGGTGGGAAAGCGGATTGTCTTGGGTGTTCATCGGTGTGGCTTCCGTTGACGGAAATCGGGTCGGTACGGTATCGGGTTCGGTGTAACCGGCGTCAGGCGGCGCGCTGCGCGTCGCCTTCGCCGTCGTTCTGGTCCGTCGCGCCGAAGCGGTCGGGGTAGCGCACGCTGAAGCGCAGCGATGCGTCGTAGGGATAAAAATCGGGCAATTCACCCTGCAGCAGCTTGTCCTTGCTGGCCTGCCACAGCGCGGGATCGAAAAAGTCCGCGTGATGCTTCATGAAGACGTCGCGCACGCGCGGGTCGCCGAGCAGGAACGGCCCGTAGGTCTCCGGGAAGATGTCGTGCGGGCCGACGGTATACCACGGTTCGCCGGACAGCTCGTCTTCCTCGTTGCGCGGCGGCGGCACGCGGCGCACGTTGCAGTCGGTCAGGTACTCGATCTCGTCGTAGTCGTAGAACACGACGCGGCCATGGCGCGTGACGCCGAAGTTCTTGTACAGCATGTCGCCGGGGAAGATGTTCGCCTTCATCAGCTCCTTCACCGCGTTGCCGTACTCCTTCACGCCGTGCTCGACGTCGGTATCGGTGCCGTTCTGCAGGTACAGGTTCAGCGGCGTCATCCGGCGCTCGATGTACAGGTGCTTGATCACGAGATTGTCGTCCTCGTATTCGAGCAGCGACGGCACTTCCTTTTCCAGCTCGCGCACGAGCGCGTGGTCGAGCCGCGCGAGCGGCAGCGCGACGCTCGAATACTCGAGCGTATCGGCCATCCGCCCGAGGCGGTCGTGGCGCTTCACGAGCTGGTACTTCTCCATGATCTGCGCGCGCGTCGTTTCCTTCGGCGGCGGGAAGTGATCCTTGATGATCTTGAACACGTACGGGAACGACGGCAGCGTGAACACGAGCATCACGAGGCCCTTGATCCCGGGCGCGATGATGAAGCGGTCGCTCGAATGCGACAGATGGTGCAGCAGGTCGCGATAGAACAGGTTCTTGCCCTGCTTCTGCAGGCCGACCGACGTGTAGATCTCGGCCTTCGGCTTGCCGGGCATGATCGTGCACAGGAAGTCGACGTACGCGGACGGCACGCCCATGTCGACGAGGAAATACGAGTGCGAGAAGCCGAAGATGATCATCAGCTGGTCGCGGCGCAGCAGCACGGTGTCGAGCGAGAGCACGCCCGGACGCACGTGGCGGATCGGCACCGCGAACGGCAGCACGCGGTCGGCGTTGATGATGCGGCCGACGATGTACGCGCTCTTGTTGCGGAAGAACAGCGACGACAGCACGTGGATCTGGAAATTCGGCGCTTCGTCGAAGTGGCCGAATTCGTCGTGGATCGCCTGCATCACGCAGCCGATGTCGCGCGGGAGATCGTCGAACGCCGGCTCGAGCTGGAAGTTCGTGACGATGCGCTCGAGGGTGGCCTCGAGCCCGTCGGTGCCCGGATAGTACGCGCGGTAGGTCGGCTTCGCGGCCGGCTCGTCGTTCTCGAGATACTCGGTCGAGATCGCCGGGCGCACGAAGATGAAATCGTTGCTGAAGTACGAGCGGTGCAGGATCTTGCAGCACACCGAATTGAAAAACGTCTCCGCGCACTCGGGCTGGCGGTGCGACGTGAGCAGGCCGATGTAGTGCAGCTTGATCTGCTGCCACACTTCGTCGTCGATGTTTTCCGCGTCGTATTCGTCTTCCAGCACCTCGACGCATTCCTTCACGCGATCGTCGTACGATGTGATCCGCTCCCGCGCGAGCCGCTGCAGCCCGTGCCAGTCGCCGTGCTCGAACAGCGTCTTCGCTTCGACGGCCGCGTCGCGGAAGATCCGGTAGTGGCGGTCGAAGTTCTCGAGCATCGTCTGCGCGACGTCGAAACCGATCTGCGAAGACAGCAGTTTGGGGAAGTGATTCATTGCGTGCAGGCTCGTTCGGGAGGGGCTGTAAGCACTCGCCATTTTAGCGCCCAAGTCGGCGTTTAAATGACTTTCGGGGAGACGCGCCCACGGCCTTCAATCGGCGCGTTGTTCGCCGTTGCGTGCCGTTCGGTGCATCTTCGCGTAAAGATACGGGTACGGAACCGATTCTGGCACGAACTTTTTTTGACGGGGCGGCGGCGGCCGGGCACGCGTCGAGCGCGACGGCGATAGAATCGACGCGACGCCCGCCGCGGCCTGCCGCCGGCGCGCATTCGCACCGATAACGACGAGACGCCCCACCGATGAACGCACTGGAACACCAACTCGACTACCCCTTCGCCGACACGCTGCCCGCCGCGGGCGACACGTTCGAGGTCGCGCCCGGCGTGCGCTGGCTGCGCATGCCGCTGCCGTTCTCGCTCGATCACATCAACCTCTGGCTGCTGCGCGACGAGATCGACGGGCAGGCCGGCTGGACGATCGTCGATTGCGGGATCTCGTCGGAGGCGATCCGCACGCACTGGGAGCAGATCTTCGACACGCATCTCGACGGCCTGCCCGTGCTGCGGGTGCTCGTCACGCACTGCCACCCCGATCACTTCGGCCTCGCGAACTGGCTGTGCGAAGGCGGCGACAAGGGCCGCTGGAACGTGCGGCTGTGGATGACGCTCGGCGAGTACATGTTCGGCTGCCTGATGGCGGCCGGCAACGGCTCGAACGCGGGCGGCGCGGCGGCCGCCGATCATTTCGCGCGCCACGGGCTCACCGATCCGGCCGCGCTCGACAAGCTGCGCAACCGTCGCCACTACTACTCGGATCTCGTGCCGGCCGTGCCGCCGCGCTACCGGCGCCTGCGTGAAGGCGATGCGGTGACGATCGGCGCGCGCACGTGGCGCGTCGTGACCGGCTTCGGCCATTCGCCTGAACATTGCGCGCTGCATAGCGAAGCGGACGGCGTGCTGATCTCCGGCGACATGGTGCTGCCGCGCATCTCGACGAACGTGTCCGTGTTCGACCTCGAACCGGAGGCGAATCCGCTCGCGCTGTACCTGCAGTCGCTCGGCCGTTACGAGACGATGGCGCCCGATACGCTGGTGCTGCCGTCGCACGGCAAGCCGTTCCGCGGCGTGCGCACGCGCATCGCGCAACTGCGCGAACACCATGACGCGCGCCTGGCCGAAGTGCGCGTCGCATGCGCGGAAAAGCCGATGAGCGCGGCCGACATCGTGCCGATCATGTTCCGCCGCCGCGAACTCGACATCCACCAGATGACGTTCGCGCTCGGCGAGGCGCTCGCGCACCTGAACCTGCTGTGGCTCGCGGGCGAGCTCGTGCGCGAGCAGGGCGACGACGGCGTGCTGCGGTTCCGCACCGCCGGCTGACACCGCTTCGTTCTCCTCATGCGACGGGTTCGTAGCGCCACCCGTCGCGATGCCACTGCATCGTGTGCGTTGGATCGAGCGCCGCGAGAAACGCGGTGTCGTGCGAGGCGACCACGATCGCACCGGGGAAGCCGGCCAGTGCGGCTTCGATCGCACGCACCGATTCGAGATCGAGGTGGTTGGTCGGCTCGTCGAGCAGCAGCAGTTGCGCGGGCGTGCCGCGCCACAACGCGCATGCGAGCGCGGCCTTCAGCCGTTCGCCGCCGCTCAGCTGACGCGCCGGCTGCGTCGCGCGCGCCGCATCGAGCTGCAGCAGCGCGAGCCGGCTGCGCAGTTCGCCCTCGGCGAGCGGCGTATCGAGCAGCCCAAGTTGTTCGACGATCGAGCGCTCCGGATCGAGCAGCGCGAGCCGCTGGTCGAGATACGCGGCGCTCACGTGCGTCGTGCAGGCTCCTGAACGCGGCGTGAGTTCACCCGCGAGCGTTCTCAGCAATGTCGATTTGCCGCAGCCGTTCGGGCCCGTCAGCGCGATGCGCACGGGGCCGCTCGCCGACCACGTGATCGCATCGGCGGTGCCGGCGATGCCCCACGGCAGTCGCGCGCGTTCGAGCGTGAACAGCTGGCGGCGTGCGCTGACCTCGGTGCCCGGCAGCGACACCAGCACGGGCGCATCGGCTTCGACGCGCGCGGCCGCCTGCTGCACGCGTTCGTCGAGCGTCGCCTTGAAGTCGTGCTGGTGGCGCCGCACCTGCCCCATGATGTTGCGCGCCGCGCCCTTGCGGCTTTGTTTCGCTCCCGACGACAGGTTGGCCGTCTTCGCATCGCGCAGCGACGCGGCCGCGTGGCGCTGGATCGTGTCGTGTTCCTGTTCGAGCCTGCGCCTTGCGCGCCCGCGTTCGGCACGCGCGTTGTCGAGCGCCGCTTGCGCGGCATCCTGATCCGCGTCGCGCTGCGCGCGGTAGAACGCGTAGTTGCCGCCGTACGAACGCACGCCTTGTGGCGTCAGCTCGACGATGCGCTGTACGTCGGCGAGCAGCGCACGGTCGTGGCTCACGATGACGAGGCCGCCGCGCCAGCCGTCGAGCGCCGCGCGCAGCCAAGCGCGGCCCGGCGCGTCGAGGTGGTTGGTCGGTTCGTCGAGCACGAGCAGGCCGGCGCCCGACAGCAATGCGCCGATCAGCGCGACGCGCGCGCGCTGTCCGCCGCTGAGTGCGTGCGCGGGCGTGTCGGCGCGCACGTCGTGCAGGCCGGCCGCGTCGAGCGCCGCGCGCAGCCGTTCCGCGAGATCCCAGCGATCGCCGATCAGGTCGAAGTCGTGCGGTTCCGCGCGGCCGTCCGCGAGACGCGCGAGCGCGCCGAGCGGCGCATCGAGCGCGGCGACCTGCGAGACGGTGCGCGGGTTTGCCGCCGCGTTGCCGTCGTCATGCTGCTGCGCGACGTAGACGACGGGCGTGTGCCGCTCGATCGTCCCCGTGCTCGGCGCGCAGCGGCCCGCGATCAGTTGCGCGAGCTGGCTCTTGCCGATGCCGTTGCGGCCGACGATGCCGGTCGGCGTGCGGTCGATGGAAAGGTCGAGCGAATCGAACAGCGTGACGCCGTCGTCGAAGCGGAAGGAAACGTGATGAAGCGCGACGAGCGCGCCGGTGGGCGTGGCAGCAGCCATAAGCACCTCCAAAAATGCGTGAAGACCTTCGCGCGCGGCGTGCGTGGCACGGCGGCGAAAACATTTCGGGAAGGCTTAGTTGTTCACTTTGGCTGGCGTCCGGTATGAGGAATGAGCGCGCAGTGTAGCAAGCGCGGCGCGCGGGCCGCAAGCGACGGCCCGACGCACCGTCGCTTGCGTGCCACGCGCGAGGGTCGCGTTACTGCACGGCGACCGTCGTGAAGTTCTGCCGTCCGAACGGGCTCACGTGGTAGCCGCTTACGCTCGTACGCGTGAGCGCGGCCGCGGTCGGGTAGCCGAGCGGAATCCACAGTGCCTGGTCGTGGATGATCTTCTGCGCGGCTTCGTACAGCTTCGCGCGCCTCGCCTGGTCGGCGGTCGACTTGCCGTCGGCGATCAGCTTGTCGAGCTGCGCGTCGCAGAAACGCGCGAAGTTGATGCCCGATTTCACCGCGTTGCAGCTGAACAGCGGCGACAGGTAGTTGTCCGGATCGCCGTTGTCGCCGGCCCAGCCCATGAACAGCATGTCATGCTGGCCGAGCTTCGCCTGCTTGATCAGTTCGCCCCATTCGATCACCTTGACCTCGGCCTTCACGCCGATCTTCGCGAGATCGGCCTGCAGCAGCTCCGCGCCGACCTTCGGGTTCGGGTTCAGCACGCTGCCGGTCGGGCGCGTCCAGATCGTCGTCGAGAAGCCGTTCGGGAAGCCGGCCTGCGCGAGCAGCTGCTTCGCCTTCGCGGGATCGTACGCATACGGCGCGACGTCCTTCGCGTAGCTCCACGTATTCGGCGGATACGGGTTGTTCGCGGCCGTCGCGGTGTTGTCGAAGACGACCTTCAGGTAGGTCGCGCGGTCGAACGCGAGGTTCAGCGCTTCACGCACCTTGTCGTTGTCGAGCGGCTTCTTCTGCGTGTTCAGCGCGACGAACGCGGTCATGAACGCGGGCGTCTGCACGACCTTCAGCGCACTTTCGCCCTTCGCGGCGAGCACGTCCTGCGGCTTCGGCGACAGCGCGATCTGGCATTCGCCGGCCTTCACTTTCTGCAGGCGCACCGACGGGTCGGGCGTGATCGCGTAGATCAGCCGGTCGACCTTCGGCTTCGTGCCCCAGTACGTCGGGTTCGCGTCGTAACGGATCAGCGCGTCCTTCGTATAGCTCTTCAGCACGAACGGGCCGGTGCCGACCGGCTTCGCGTTCAGGTCGGCCTGCTTGCCGGCCTTCAGCAACTGGTCCGCGTATTCGGCCGAGTAGATCGACGCGAAGCCCATCGTCAGGATCGGCACGAACGTCGCGTTCGGTTCGTTCAGCACGAACTTCACGGTGCTGTCGTCGACCTTCGTGACCGATTTCACGAGCTTCACGAGGCCCATCGACTGCGCGTGCGGGAAGCCGCTCGCGCCGGCCACCTTGTGCCACGGGTTCGAATCGTCGAGCATCCGCGAGAACGTGAACACGACGTCGTCCGCGTTCAGCGCGCGGCCGGGCTTGAAATAGTCGGTGGTCTGGAACGCGACGTTCGGGCGCAGGT
The DNA here is from genome assembly GCF_003294055.1 of Burkholderia reimsis. Lineage (NCBI taxonomy): Bacteria > Pseudomonadati > Pseudomonadota > Betaproteobacteria > Burkholderiales > Burkholderiaceae > Burkholderia > Burkholderia reimsis. The sequence continues at coordinate 169,118 of NZ_QMFZ01000014.1, read as the reverse complement.
GGAACGTGTACGTGAGGCCGTCGGCGCTCGCTTCCCATTTGTCGGCGAGCGCGGGCACGACCTTCTTCGCGGCTTCGTCGTACGACACGAGCGTGTTGAAGATCACGTCGGCCGACGCGTTGGTCGTGACGAGCGAGTTGTACTGCACGACGTCGAAGCCGTCCGGGCTCGATTCCGTGCAGACGGTGAGCGGCTTGGCGGCGGCGAGGCCGGGGGCGGCGAGGGCGGCGGCGAGCGCGGCCGCGGCGAACAGCTTGACCTGCATAGGATCTCCCACGTGGCTTGTGTTTTTTGCTGGGTGACGGGATGCGGGCGCGGCCCGGAAGCGGGCAGGGCCGGCGCGGCTGGCGAATAGCATACCGTCAAAGCGCGCGACGCGTGGAAAAAGGCGCCTGAACGCGGTGAATTGACCGAAAAACGGCTGCGTTCGCGACGGAACGGGTGTTGGGGCGGCGAGCGGCGGAGCGCTGGCGCCGGGGAGGCCGGGCAGCGACACGGCGAGGACGGCGCGGAAGCGTTGCGGGCCGGCCCTCGCGAATCGAAGTGTCGAAGCCGTCAGGCGTCGGTGCGGAGAGGCGGAGAGGCGGAGAGGCGGAGAGGCGGAGAGGCGGAGAGGCGGAGAGGCGGAGAAGCGGAGAAGCGGCCCGCGATGCGTCACGCGGGCCGTTTGGGCGATCAGTGCGCGCCGGCCTTCGGCTTGCGCGGCGCCTTCTCGAACAGGCGGTCGTAGAGCCAGCGCGGCAGCACGTGCAGCACCTTCGCGACGACACCCATCTGCCACGGAATCACGCGGAACGCGTGCTGCCGGGCGATCGCCCGGGCCGCCCGCGCGGCGAAGCGGTCGGCGTCCATCAGGAACGGCATCCGGTACGGATTGTGCGCGGTCATCGGCGTGCGGATGTAGCCGGGCGCGATAGTCACGACGCCGACGCCGGCCGGCCGCAGCTCGACGCGCAGCGCTTCGAGGTACTTGATTGCGGCCGATTTCGACGCGCTGTACGCGCCGGAGCCCGGCAGCCCGCGCACGCCGGCGACGCTCGCGACACCGACCAGCGTGCCGTGGCGCGCGGCCGTCATCGGGCCGACGAACGGCTCGAACGTCGCGACCATCCCGTAGTAGTTGATGTCCATCACATCGCGGAACGTCGCGAGATCGCCCTGGCCCGTGACGGCGCCCTGGCTGATGCCTGCGTTCGCGATCACGACGTCGGGGCAGCCGTGCGTCGCGATGAACGACGCGGCGGCCGTCGCGAGCGCGTCGGCGTCGCGCACGTCGGCGGAGTAGACGGAGATGGACAGCTTCGGGAAGCGCCGCGCGAACGCGTCGAGGGCATCGGTGCGGCGCGCGACGAGTGCGAGCGTGGCGCCTTGGCGGGCGTATTCCTCGGCCATCGCGAGGCCGAGGCCGCTCGATGCGCCGGTGATGAAGACCTTCAGCGGAGTAGTCATGCCGGCGCGCGGGCGGGGATCAGAGCTTCTTGTCCTGAACCTGCTTCACGAGGAAGTCGAGCACCTGGGCGGTACCCGGGATGCTGTTCGCGTAAGCGGGGCCCGTCTTGTACTTGCCCTGGACGACGACCGTCGGCACGCCGTCGATCGCGTAGTCCTTCAGCAGCTTGGCCGACTGGTTCACTTCGCCCTGCACGCTGAACGAGTTGTATGCGTCCATGAACTGCTTCTTGTCGACGCCCTGCGTGGCCAGGAAGTCGGCCTGCGCCTGCGGCGTCAGCAGGTAGTTCTTCTGCTTGTGGATCGCGTTGAAGATCGCCGGCGTGACCTTCTCGGAGATGCCGAGCGCGGACACCGCGTAGAACAGCTTCGAGTGCGGGACGAAATCGTCACGGAATGCGACCGGGACGCGCTTGAAGTCGATGTTGCTGCCCTGCTTCTTCACCCAGGCCTCGATCGTCGGCTCGAATTCGTAGCAGTGCGGGCAGCCGTACCAGAAGAACTCGATCACCTCGACCTTGCCGGCGGGCGCGGACACCGGCTGCGGCGACTTCATCACCTCGAAGTCCTTGCCGGCGACCGGCGCGGCGGGCGAAGCCTGCGCGAGGCCGGCGGCCAGGCCCAGGGAAAGAAGGAGCGTGCTAAGCAGTTTTTTCATGTTGTGAACGTCGAATCAGTTGCTCGGGTTACGGAACGTAACGGGTTCTGAGTGGGCTCGGCCGGTTGCTTACTGCTTCGTGAAACGGATCACCGCCGTGTCGACACCTGCATCGGACAGGCGCTGGCGGGCCGAGTTCATATCCTCGAACTTCGAGAACGGGCCGACGCGCACGCGGAAGTACGTCACGCCGCTGACATCGCGCTTCGACACCTTCGACTCGAAGCCCTGGAAGCCGAGGCGCGCGCGCTGCTGCTCGGCGTCGCCTTCCGTCTTGTACGCGCCCACCTGCAGGAAGTAGCCGGTATTCGCGTCGTTCGCGGTCGGCGGCTTCGCTGCCGCGGCGGCCGTGGCCGACGAGGTCGGCTTCGGCGTGTTCGCGGCCAGTTGCTGCTGTTGCTGCTTTTGTGCGGCGGCTTGCTGCGCCTGCTTCTGCGCGGCGAAGCGTGCGAGGTCGTCCTCGCCGCCTTGCTGCTGTTGCTGCGCCTGCTGCGTCTTCTTCGGCGGCGGCGTGGTGTCGGCCGGCTTCGGCGCGACGGCGACGCCGTTGCCCGACGACGTGTTGTTCGACGCGGTCGTGCCGTTCGAGCTGCCGGTATTGTTCGAGCCGCTCGAGCCGTTGGCCGACGGCGGCACTTCGACGATCTGCGGTTCGGGCAGCAGGCCGCCCTGGGTCTGGTTCGCAGCCTGGCCCGGCGCGGTGTTCGGCGGTGCCGACTGGGCGGCCTGCGGCACCGGCTGGCCGGGCGTTTTGCCCTGCAGCGCGCGGTTCGGATCGAACTGCTGCGGCTGGCTCGCGCCGTTGTCGGCCGGCGGCGGCGCGACCTTCGACACGAACGGCGACGGGGAACGCGTGATGTAGAGCGCCACCACCACCGCGATCGCGAGGCCGACGATCAGGCCCAGCACGATTCCAAGAAATGTCCCTCCGGCTTGTTTCGATTGTTTCGAAGTGCGGCGTGGTTGTGCCATTGCTTGAGTCACCTGCAAAAAGAATCGTGAAAAGGCTGCGGCGGGCGTCCGACGGCGGGTATCCGACGGCGGGCGCTGCCACGGCCATTCGCTGCCCGGTTCGGGCCGCTTGCGTCGTTACATCTTGGCGGGCGCGGACACGCCGAGCACCGCCAGACCGTTCTCGAGCACCTGCCGGGTCGCGGCGAGCAGCGCGGCGCGCGCATTGCGCGGCGCTTCGTCGTCCACCAGCACGCGCTCCGCATTGTAGAACGAGTGGAATTCACCAGCGAGGTCGCGCAGGTAGAACGCGACCGCGTGCGGCGCCAGCTCGTTCGCCGCGTGCGTGAGCATGTCCGGGTACTCGGCCAGCTTCTGCATCAGCGACGCCGCCTGCGCGCTCGTCAGCTGCGACAGGTCGGCGCCCGGCAGCTGCGCGACGTCGACGTTGTAGCGCGCCTTCAGTTCGTTGAGCACCGAGCAGATCCGCGCATGCGCGTACTGGACGTAATAGACCGGGTTCTCGTCGTTCTGTTTCAGCGCGAGGTCGATGTCGAACACGAACTCGGTATCGGCCTTGCGCGAGATCAGGAAGAACCGCACCGCGTCGCGGCCGCGCGTGATGGTCGCTTCGTCGATCAGGTCGCGCACCGTCACGTAGCTGCCCGCGCGCTTCGAGATCTTCACTTCCTGGCCGTCGCGCATCACGGTGACCATCTTGTGCAGCACGTAGTCGGGGTAGCCCTTCGGGATCCCGATGTGCAGGCCCTGCAGGCCGGCGCGTACGCGCGCGATCGTGCCGTGGTGGTCCGAACCCTGGATGTTGATCACCTTCGTGAAGCCGCGCTCCCACTTCGTCACGTGGTACGCGACGTCCGGCACGAAGTACGTGTACGTGCCGTCCGACTTGCGCATCACGCGATCCTTGTCGTCGCCTTCGTCGGTCGTGCGCAGCCACAGCGCGCCGTCCTGTTCGTAGGTCATGCCGGCCTTGATCAGCGCGTCGACCGTCTTCTCGACGCGGCCTTCGCTGTACAGCGACGACTCGAGGTAGTACTGGTCGAACTTCACGCCGAACGCCTGCAGGTCCATGTCCTGCTCGCGACGCAGGTACGTGACCGCGAACTTGCGGATCGCGTCGAGATCCTCGACGTCGCCCGTGCCCTTGACCGGCTCGCCGTCCGACGCGGCGACCGTTTCGCCTGCCAGGAAGTCGCGTGCGATGTCGGCGATGTACTCGCCGTTGTACGCGGCTTCCGGCCAGCCCGCGTCGCCCGGCTTCAGCCCGCGTGCGCGCGCCTGCGTCGAGATCGCGAGGTTGCCGATCTGCACGCCTGCGTCGTTGTAGTAGAACTCGCGGTGCACCGCGTAGCCCTGGCTCGCGATCACGTTCGCGAGTACGTCGCCGAGCGCGGCCTGGCGGCCGTGGCCGACGTGCAGCGGGCCGGTCGGGTTCGCCGACACGAATTCGAGCAGCACCTGCTTGCCTTTCTCGCGATCCGACGTGCCGAACGCGCGGCCCTGGTCGAACACGGCGGCGATCACCGCCTGCTTCGCGGCGGCCGACAGGCGCAGGTTGATGAAGCCGGGGCCGGCGATCTCGGCGGCGTCGACGAGGCCTTGCGCGCCCGGCTGGGCGGTCAGGGCGGCGACGATCTGTTCGGCGAGCTGGCGCGGGTTCGTGCCGAGCGGCTTGGCGAGCTGCATCGCGACGTTGCACGCGACGTCGCCGTGCGCGGCGACCTTCGGGCGCTCCAGCGTGATGGTCGGGGCGACGAATGCCGCGTCGGCGCCTTTCAGCGCGTGTGCGACCTGCTTGACGCTATCCGCGAGCAGGGCTTCGAGGGTCTGTTTGTGTGCTGGCAGCATGCTGGTAGAAGGCTTCGTTGGTGGCGGCCGGAAACGCCGGCCCGCCGGCGCGCTTTTTAAGCGCGCGTTTCAGGGATCGCAGAATTTTAACAGGTGCTAATATGCCGCTCAGGCGGCCCGCGTCCGCGAGGCCGGACGCCGGTCTGCCGGCGTTCCCCAACCGCGCCGCGCAGGCACAACAAGATGAAAAGGGAATTGTCATGATTACGTTCAAGAGCAAGGCGGCACAGGATCTCGACGTGCTGAAGGATTTCGCCGTGTATGTGCTGGGTCTCGTCGGCAAGCAGCTGGGCGAGCGCGGCGTGATTACGCACGACGAGCTGGACCACGCGATCGCCAAGCTGGAAGGCGCCGTTGCGCAGGCGAAGCAGGAGCGCGCCGAGCATGCCGGCCATTTCCACGAGGACGAAGCCGACCACGCGCACCACGAAGTGCCGCCGAGCCTGGCCCAGCGCGTCGCGCCGTTCCTCACGATGCTGCGCGAAGCGAAAGCCGGCGAAGCCGACGTGCACTGGGGCTTCTGAGCGTCCTTGCCCGGCGGTCCGAAAGGATCGAAAGGCAGAAAAAAGCCCGCTTCCGAGCGGGCTTTTTCTTTTGTCTGACGATAGCGGGCGACGGTGCGCCCGCCGAAGGGCCGGTCAGAGCTGCGGCGCAAGCGCGCGGCGCGCGTCGTCGAGCGACAGTGCCATGCGCTGCGCGTAGTCCTCGAGCTGATCCTGTCCGATTTTCCCGACCGAGAAATACGTGCTGTCCGGATGCGCGAGATAGAAGCCCGACACGCTTGCGGCCGGCAGCATCGCCAGCGAGTCGGTCACGCTCATGCCGATCTCGTCCGCGTGCAGCACGTCGAACATGTCGCGCTTCACGAGGTGGTCGGGGCAGGCCGGGTAGCCGGGCGCCGGGCGGATGCCCGCGTACTTTTCCGCGATCAGCGCATCGTTGTCGAGCGTCTCGCCGCTCGCATAACCCCACAGCTCGCGCCGCACGCGCGCGTGCATCGCTTCCGCGAACGCTTCCGCGAAGCGGTCGGCGAGCGCTTTCAGCATGATCGCGCTGTAGTCGTCGTGGTCGGCTTCGAACTGCTTTTCCTTCACGTCGACACCCAGGCCGGCCGTCACAGCGAACATCCCGATGTAGTCGGCGACGCCCGATTCCTTCGGCGCGATGAAGTCGGCGAGCGAGCGGTTCGGCCGCATCACGCCGTCGACCACCGGGCGCACGCTCTGCTGGCGCAGGTTGCGCCACGTGAGCAGCACCTCGCTGCGCGACTCGTCGCTGTAGATCTCGATGTCGTCGTCGTTGACGGTATTCGCCGGCAGCAGCGAGATCACGCCGCTCGCGGTCAGCCAGCGGCCCTGGATCAGGCGCGCGAGCATCGATTTCGCGTCGGAGAATACGCGGCGCGCCGATTCGCCGACGATCTCGTCGTTCAGGATCGCCGGGTACGGGCCCGCGAGATCCCAGGTCTGGAAGAACGGGCCCCAGTCGATATAGTTCGCGAGCTCGTTCAGGTCGTAGTTCTTGAACACGCGGCGGCCGATGAACTTCGGCTTCACCGGCTGGTAGCCCGCCCAGTCGACCCGGGTCTTGTTCGCGCGCGCCTCGGCGAGCGTGACCATCGGCTGCGCCTTGCGGTTCGCGTGCTGGTCGCGGATGCGTTCGTAGTCGGACTTCAGCTCGTCGAGGTACTTCGCCGCGCCTTCGTCGGACAGCAGGCTCGATGCGACCGACACCGAGCGCGACGCGTCGGGCACGTAGACCACCGGGCCTTCGTAGTGCGGCGCGATCTTGACCGCCGTGTGCACGCGCGAGGTCGTCGCGCCGCCGATCAGCAGCGGGATCTTCTTCACGCGGAAGTAGTCGTCGCGCTGCATTTCCGACGCGACGTATGCCATTTCCTCGAGGCTCGGCGTGATGAGGCCCGACAGCCCGATGATGTCCGCGCCCTCGACCTTCGCCTTCGCGAGGATCTCGTTGCACGGGACCATCACGCCCATGTTGACGACTTCGAAGTTGTTGCACTGGAGCACGACCGACACGATGTTCTTGCCGATGTCGTGCACGTCGCCCTTCACGGTCGCGATGACGATCTTGCCCTTCGCGCGCACGTCGCCGCCCGCTTCCGCGAGCAGGCGCTTTTCTTCCTCGATGAACGGGATCAGGTGCGCGACCGCCTGCTTCATCACGCGCGCCGATTTCACGACCTGCGGCAGGAACATCTTGCCCTGGCCGAACAGGTCGCCGACGATGTTCATCCCGTCCATCAGCGGGCCTTCGATCACGTTGATCGGGCGGCCGCCGGCCGCGGCGATCTTCGCGCGGACTTCTTCGGTATCCTCGACGATGAAGTTCGTGATGCCGTGCACGAGCGCATGCGAGAGCCGCTTCTCGACCGGCTGGTTGCGCCACTCGAGGTTCTCCTCCTTCTTCGCGCCGCCCGCCTTGAACTTGTCGGCGATTTCGAGCAGGCGGTCGGTCGAATCGTCGCGGCGGTTCAGGATCACGTCCTCGACGCGCTCGCGCAGTTCCGCGTCGAGCTCGGCGTACACGCCGAGCTGGCCCGCGTTCACGATGCCCATGTCCATCCCCGCCTGGATCGCGTGGTACAGGAACACGGTGTGGATCGCCTCGCGCACCGGGTCGTTGCCGCGGAACGAGAACGACACGTTCGACACGCCGCCGCTCACCTTCGCGTACGGCAGGTTCTGCTTGATCCAGCGGGTCGCCTCGATGAAGTCGACCGCGTAGTTGTTGTGCTCCTCGATGCCGGTCGCGACCGCGAAGATGTTCGGGTCGAAGATGATGTCTTCCGGCGGGAAGCCGCACTGGTTCACGAGCACGTCGTACGAGCGCTTGCAGATCTCGGTCTTGCGCGCGAACGTGTCGGCCTGGCCCTGCTCGTCGAACGCCATCACGACGGCCGCGGCGCCGTAGCGGCGGATCAGCTTCGCATGATGGACGAACGCCTCCTCGCCTTCTTTCAGCGAGATCGAGTTCACGATCGCCTTGCCCTGCACGCACTTCAGGCCCGCCTCGATCACTTCCCACTTCGACGAGTCGATCATGATCGGCACGCGCGCGATGTCCGGTTCCGATGCGATCAGGTTCAGGAAGCGCACCATCGCCGCTTTCGAATCGAGCATCGCCTCGTCCATGTTGATGTCGATCACCTGCGCGCCGTTCTCGACCTGCTGGCGCGCGACGGCGAGTGCCTCGTCGAACTGGCCGTTGAGGATCATCCGTGCGAACGCCTTCGAGCCGGTGACGTTGGTGCGCTCACCGACGTTGATGAAGAGCGTTCCGGACGTGACGTTGAACGGCTCGAGGCCGGCGAGGCGCATCATGTGATCGGTCATGGCGGTGCGAATTCTGGTGATGAAGGGCGTGGGGCGGTCGGGTCAGGCGTTGTCGCTGTACTGGTTCGGCCAGCGGCGCGGCTTCACGTCGGCGAGCGCCTTCGCGATCTCGGCGATGTGTTCGGGCGTCGTGCCGCAGCAGCCGCCCGCGAGGTTCACGAGCCCGGCTTGCGCGAATTCCTTCAGGAGCCCCGACGTGACGTCCGGCGTCTCGTCGAAGCCGGTCTCGGCCATCGGGTTCGGCAGGCCCGCGTTCGGGTAGCACGACACGTAGGTGTCGCACAGCTTCGCGAGCTCGGCGATGTACGGGCGCATCAGCGCCGCGCCGAGCGCGCAGTTCAGGCCGAACGTGAGCGGCTTCGCGTGACGCAGCGAGTTCCAGAACGCCTCGACGGTCTGGCCCGACAGGATCCGGCCCGACGCATCGGTGACGGTGCCCGAGATCATGATCGGCAGGCGCTCGCCGGTGTCCTCGAACAGTTCGTCGAGCGCGAACAGCGCGGCCTTCGCGTTCAGCGTGTCGAAGATCGTCTCGACGAGGAACAGGTCGACGCCGCCGTCGAGCAGCGCTTTCGCCTGCTGGTAGTACGACGCGCGCAGCTCGTCGAACGTGACGTTGCGGGCGCCCGGGTCGTTGACGTCCGGCGAGATGCTGGCCGTTTTCGGCGTCGGCCCGATCGCGCCGGCGACGAAGCGCGGCTTGTCCGGCGTCGCGTATTTCGCGGCCGATTCGCGTGCGAGCTTCGCCGATTCGACGTTCATCTCGACGACGAGATCTTCCATCCCGTAATCGGCCTGCGCGACGGTCGTCGCGCCGAACGTGTTGGTCTCGACGATGTCGGCGCCGGCCGCGAAGTACTGGTCGTGGATCTCGCGGATGATCTGCGGCTGCGTGATCGACAGCAACTCGTTGTTGCCCTTGATGTCGCGCGGGAAATCCTTGAAGCGCTCGCCGCGATACGCGGCTTCGTCGAGTTTGTAGCGCTGGATCATCGTGCCCATCGCGCCGTCGAGGATCAGGATGCGCGATTTCAGCAGCGCAGGCAGAGCGGCGCCGCGCGTGTAGTGCGCGTCGAGCGGGACGGAAGCGGCGAGAGGAGTCGCAGACATGGGCGAAAGACCGGCGAAGACGGGAAAACCGTCATTGTAGCCGGTGCGCATGGGCGCCGCCCGGCCTTGCGCGGCGCCGGCCGGGCCGCCAAATGAAAACCCCCGCCCGGCGAACCGGGCAGGGGCATGATCGGAGTGCTCGCGGCGCCGCGTCGATGCGCGGCGAATGGCCCGGCCGCGCGAGGCGCCGGGCCGCGGGACGTCAGTGCAGTACGACGGGCATCATCATCAGGCTGTCGAATTGTCCGAGGAATTCGTCGACTTCATCGAGCGACGGTTCATCTTCGATCAGCTGCTTCACGTGTGCGCGGAATCGTTCGGCAAGTTCGCCGTCGATGAAGATCTCGCGCTGCGCGTTCTTGTCGACGATTTCGTATCCGCCGGCATTCATCAGGTGGTGGCCGGCCTGCGGCGCGAATTCGACGACGCAGTAGTTGGGGCTGTTGTAGATCATTTGCATGGCGGCACTCCTCTTCGCAGTGGCATCTGGCCTTGTTGTCCCCTAGGTGGGGCGAGCCTTGCCGGTTTCAAGGGGCTTGCGCTGCACACCCCGTACCCGTTTGCGTGGGGTGTATCGGTTAGAAGCCGATGTCTATGAAACGTTTCCCATTGTCGACCGGTGGACTGAAATAGTTGTTAAAGAGTGTCATCGGCGATTTCACGGAAATCTGTAATCGGTCGAAATTGCCGAATCACGCGCATTCGCGTGCGAGTTCACTGTGTGACAGGCGATGTGACAGGCGAAGACGCGGGCGGTGCAGCCGGTTGTGCAGCCGGCGGTTGCACGGCGGCGGGCGGCGCGGGTTGTGCCGGTTCGGCGGCCGGTGCGGCCGACGGTTCGGGCGCCGGTGCAGCGGCGGGCGCAGGCGTGGCGCCGCCTGCCGGTGTCTCGTCGGACGGCGCACCCGGCGCCGCGAGCGGGCCGTGCCACAACAGTTCGATCTGCGCGCCGTTCGGTTCGGTCTGCACGAGCCGCGCGGGCAGCCAGCCGAGCGACGGTGCGAGCCACATGTCGATGCGGCGCGTGTCGCCGTCGCGCCGCGGCAGGCGCATGAAGTGCCGCGCGCCGATGGTGCCGGCCTGCGTCTGCACCTGCTCGTCGCCGATCACGGTGATCGGCCAGGTCTCGCCGCTGTTGTTGTCGATCACGAAGAACTGCTGCGTGACGCCCGGCCTGTACGCAGACGGATTGCCGCGCACGAGCCCCGACAGCTGCATCAGCATGCTGAAGCGGTCCTGTATGCCGTCGGGCAACGGTGCGTTGTTCGGCGTGCGCGTGAACACGACCTGCCGGATCTCGCGATTGAAGATCGCGATGTCTTCCGGACGCTTGCCGCGCTTCTCGACGTAACGGTCGGGCGCGACGCCGAACGCGTCGATGCGGCCTTCGCTGCGATAGGAGAACGGGCCGACGAACGGCACGGGCATCGACACCGACAGGTCGTAGGTGCGCCCGTCGGTACGCCAGTGGATCGTGCCGATCATGTTCTGCATGCCGTTGTAGAACGTGTCGTACTGCAGGTCGCCGGACGGCGGCGCGATGAACTTCACGCCGTTCGTCGCGGGGCCCGGTGTCGTGGCGCCGGCGGCGCTGGCCGCACCCGCGGCCGACGCGGCGTGCGCGCCCGACGCGCCCGGTACGCCACTCGCTGCGGACGCGGCGGCCGGCGGCTCGCCGTGTTCGGCCGTTTGCGTCGACGTGAAGACCGGCTCCGGCGCGGGTTTCGGCGCGGCGGCCCTGGGGGCCGCCGGTGCGGGCGCGGCCGGATGCTCGACCGGCTTCGGCGCAGGTGGCGCGGGCTGGCGCTCGATCGGCTGCGGTTTCAGCAGCTCGATCTGCACGGGGACTTCGGCGGGCGCGGGCGGCGTGAACGCGTCGCGGTTGCGCATCAGCCAGAACGCGGCGAGCGTGTGCAGCACCAGCACGACGACGAGTGCAACGCCCACGCGCAGCCATCGGCGGGGCAAGGCGTGACTCGGGCGGATGTCGGCAGGCTGCATGGGCATCGGAACAGGATCGGGGCGCTCGCGTGATGTCGGGCGCGCGGCGCGCGCCACAGGAATCGGACTGTCGAATGCGCCGCGCGTTCGCGCGCGTGCCGTGACGGGGGCGGAATGCGTCAGGCGTCGCGCGCGTCGGGACTATAGCCGAGTTCGTAAGACAGTTTCTGCGCGCATGCGCGCAGCGCCGTGTCGATCTCGCCGCCCCATGCAATGTCGAACGAGCCTTCCTGGCCCAGCGCGACGATGGCGAGTGCGAGTTCGCCGACCGCATCGAACACGGGCATGCAGAACGCGTGGATCGTCGGCAGCAGCATCCCCTCGACGCGCGCGGCCTCGTGCTTGCGCACGTCGGCGAGCACCGCGTCGACCTCGTCGAGCGTGCGCGGGCCGCCGTGGTGCGGCGAGCGGCGCGTATCGGCGAGTTCGCGCTCGAGCATCGCGGCGGTCTTGCTGCGCGGCAGGTACGCGGCGAACAGCAGGCCCGTCGCGGAGCCGAGCAGCGGCATCACGTCGCCGAGCTTCAGCGACGCCTTCGCCGGGTGGCTCGATTCCATCCAGTGCACGATCGTCGGCCCCTGGTTGCCCCACACCGCGATGCCGACCGTCTGGTCGAGGCGGTCGCGGAATTCGGTCAGCGCGATCCGCGCGAGCTTCACGCCGTCGACACGCGCGAGCCGCGCGAGCCCCATCTGCAGCGCGAAGCCGCCGAGCTCGTAGCGGCCCGAGACGGGGTCCTGCGACACCACGCCGAGACGCGAGAAGCTGACCAGGTAGCGGTGCGCTTTCGCGGGACTCATGCCCGCGCGCCGCGCGAGGTCGCGCAGCATCATCGCGCGCGGCTCGCTCGTCAGCACGTCGAGCAGGCGGAAGCCGACCTCGATCGACTGGATGCCGGAACGGACTTTCTCGCTGTTTTCGCCGTGCTCGCCGGAAGCGGCGTCGTCGGTGTCGGAGTCGGCGAGATCGTCGTCGGGAAGCGGGCTGGCGGGCATGGGCGGCAGGTGCGCGAAAATGCGGCAGGAATGGGGGTGAAAATTCGGGGCGAAAAATCGGGGCGAAAACGGCGTGCACGATCGTGGCGCGTCGCCGGGATTCACCATCGTAAAATAGATTCCCTCCATCGTCACTACAACGGCAGAGTCCCCCTTATGAAACTTGCTTCGCTGAAGGACGGCACGCGCGACGGCCAGCTGATCGTCGTGTCGCGCGACCTGCACACCGCGGCGATCGCCGACGCGATCGCGCCGACGTTGCAGCGTGTCCTCGACGACTGGGCGTTCTACGCGCCGCAGCTGCGCGACCTGTACGACGCGCTGAATCACGGCCGCGCGCGCAATGCGTTCGCATTCGATCCGGCCAACTGCATGGCGCCGCTGCCGCGCGCGTTCCAGTGGGCCGACGGCTCCGCTTACGTGAACCACGTCGAGCTCGTGCGCCGCGCGCGCGGCGCCGAGATGCCGCCCGAATTCTGGACCGACCCGCTGATGTACCAGGGCGGCAGCGACGATTTCCTGGGCGCGCGCGACGACGTCGTGTGCCCGTCCGAGGAATGGGGCATCGATTTCGAGGCGGAAGTCGCGGTGATCACCGGCGACGTGCGGATGAGCGCGTCGCCCGACGAAGCGCTGAAGGCCGTCCGGCTCGTCACGCTGGTGAACGACGTGTCGCTGCGCAACCTGATTCCGGCCGAGCTCGCGAAGGGCTTCGGCTTCTTCCAGAGCAAGCCGGCCACCGCATTCGCGCCGGTCGCCGTGACGCCCGACGAGCTCGGTGACGAATGGCGCGAAGGCCGCGTGCACCGGCCGATGATCGTCCACTGGAACGGCAGGAAGGTCGGCCAGCCCGATGCGGGCACCGACATGGTGTTTCACTTCGGCCAGCTGGTCGCGCACGCGGCGAAGACGCGCAACCTGCGCGCCGGGTCGATCGTCGGCTCGGGCACGGTGTCGAACAAGGACGCGAAGCGCGGCTACTGCTGCATCGCCGAGAAGCGCTGCCTCGAGACGATCGAGCACGGCGCGCCGCAGACCGAATTCATGCGCTATGGCGACACAGTGCGCATCGAGATGTTCGACGCGGCCGGCAAGTCGATCTTCGGTGCGATCGAGCAGTCGGTCGCCCCGCCCGACGGCGCGGCGTAAGCCGCGCGGTGCTTGCGCGACACCCGGCTTCGGCCTGCGCGCCGGGTTTCGCCTGATGTTTGCCCGCGCGGGCTTGGCTACACTCGATTCAAGAGCCTCGACTCGAAGGAGCGGCACATGGCCGATCTCGCCGCATACGGCGGTTACGAAGCACTGAAGGTGACGCGCCGCGACCATGGCGTGCTCGACATCGTGATGAGCGGCGAGGGCGCGAACCGCAGCGGCCTCGCGACCGCGAACGCGCGCATGCATCGCGAGCTCGCCGACATCTGGCGCGACGTCGACCGCGATCCCGACACGCGCGTCGCGGTGATCCGCGGCGAGGGCAAGGGCTTCTCGGCGGGCGGCGATCTCGCGCTCGTCGAGGACATGGCGAACGACTTCGACGTGCGCTCCCGCGTGTGGCGCGAGGCGCGCGACCTCGTCTACAACGTGATCAACTGCAGCAAGCCGATCGTATCGGCGATGCATGGCCCGGCCGTCGGCGCGGGGCTCGTCGCCGGGCTGCTCGCCGACATCTCGATCGCCGCGAAGGACGCACGCATCATCGACGGCCACACGCGCCTCGGCGTCGCGGCCGGCGACCACGCGGCGATCGTGTGGCCGCTGCTGTGCGGGATGGCGAAGGCGAAGTACTACCTGCTGCTGTGCGAACCGGTGAGCGGCGAGGAGGCCGAGCGGATCGGGCTGGTGTCGCTCGCGGTCGAGCCGGCCGACCTGCTGCCGAAGGCGTACGAAGTGGCCGAACGGCTCGCGCACGGTTCGCAGTCGGCGATCCGCTGGACCAAGTACGCATTGAACAACTGGCTGCGCACGGCCGGGCCGACCTTCGATACGTCGCTTGCGCTCGAATTCATGGGGTTTGCCGGGCCTGACGTGCAGGAAGGCCTCCGGTCGTTGCGCGAACGGCGCCCGCCCGAGTTCCCCGGCGACGCCCCGTTCTGACACGCGCCGGCGCTATGATCGATCCAGGCGCGGCTCGCGCGACCCATGGCGGCCGCCTCGCCCTCACCCAGTCAACCAGGATGCCCGTATGACGACCGATGCCTCCGGCTCCAATCCTTTCGCCGGCTTTGCCGGCTTCAAGCCCGCCGACATGATGGACCGGATGTGGGACATGATGCGGATGTCGCCGTTCGGCGCGATGACGCCGTTTCCGGGCGGCGCGCATGGGCTGCCGCCGTCGCTGTCGAGCATGTCCGACATGATGGCGCCGCTCACGAGCGTCGAGGAACTCGACAAGCGCATCACCGACCTGCGCGCGGTCGAGCAGTGGCTGAAGCTCAATCTCGGGATGCTGCAGTCGGCGATCCAGGCGCTCGAGGTCCAGCGCGCGACGCTCGCGACGCTGCGTGCGTTCGGCGCGTTCGCGCAGAGCTCGATGTCGGCGGCCGAGGAAGCGGCCGTCGCGGCGGCGCAGGCGGCGAAACCCGCGTCGGCTGCGCCGGGCGATGCGCCGCCGGCGGCGGATGCCGATGCTTCCGCCGCGGATGCAGCCGCGGGCGACGCCGCGCAGGCCTTCGATCCCGCCGGCTGGTGGAACCTGCTGCAGTCGCAGTTCAACCAGCTCGCGAGCCTCGCGATGGCGCAGCCGGGCATGCAGCCCGCCGCGCCGGGCGATGCGCCGCCGGACGCGGCCGCTGCGCCGGAGCAGGCCGCGAAGCCGGCACCGGCCGCCGCCGCGCCGCGCAAGCCCGCCGCGAAGCGTGCCAAATCGACCGGCGCGACCGGCGCGACCGGCGCGACCGGCGCGACCGGCGCGACCGGTTCGGCCGCGGCGCGCGCGGCGGCCGCGTCGTCGCCCGAAACCCGTCCGCCGAAGCGTTCGACGTGACGCGGCGCAGATAGCAGGTCGATCATGCGGCTCGCGCTCGTTCTGATGGGAGGCGGCGCACGTGCCGCCTATCAGGTCGGCGTGCTCAAGGCACTGGCCGAGATCGCGCGCGAGGCCGATCCGCAGCGGCACACGCTGCCGTTCGCGGTCGTGTGCGGCTCGTCGGCCGGCGCGATCAACGCGACGTCGATCGCGAGCCACGCGGACGACTTTTCCCACGGCGTGCGGCGCCTGCTCGAATTCTGGGAGCCGTTGCGTGCCGACTACGTGTATCGCACCGACTGGCTCGGCATCGCGGCCGCCGGTGCGCGCTGGCTCGCGACGATGACGTTCGGCTGGGCGGCCCGCCGCTCGCCGCGCGGGCTGCTCGACAACGCGCCGCTCGCGCACCTGCTGCAGCGCGAGCTGAGCTTCCACCGGATCGAGCAGATGCTCGAGGCGCGCCTGCTGCACGCGCTGTCGATCACGGCGCTCAGCTATTCGAGCGGCCGGCACCTCACGTTCTACCAGGCGGCCGAGCCGATCCAGGCGTGGCGGCGCGCGCAGCGCACAGCGCGGCTCGTCGACCTGTCGGCGTCGCACCTGCTCGCGTCGTCGGCGATTCCGTTCGTGTTCCCGGCCGTGCCGCTCGTGCTCGACGGGCAGGTCGAGTACTTCGGCGACGGATCGATCCGGCAGATCGCGCCGCTGTCGCCGGCGATCCACTTCGGCGCGCACCGGATCGTCGTGGTCGGTGCGGCCGACCCGCGGCCCGAGATTCCGGCCGTGAACGGCACGGGGCTGGTACGCGGCTACCCGACGCTCGCGCAGATCGGCCAGCAGGTGCTCGCGAGCGTGTTCCTCGACTCGATCGGCTCGGACATCGAGCGCATCGAGCACATCAACCGGATGATCGAGCACCTGCCGCACCAGGTCGAGGTGGACAGCGGCTGGCGGCACGTCGACGTGCTCGCGATCGCGCCGTCCGAGCGTATCGAGCTGATCGCCGCGAAACACCTGAAGCAGATGCCGGCGACGATGCGCGGGCTGCTCGGCGCGATCGGCGGCAGCCAGCCGGCCGGCGCGTCGTTTGCGAGCTACCTGCTGTTCGAGGAGGCGTTCACGCGCGAACTGATCGAGCTCGGCTACCGCGACGGGCGCGCGCAGCGCGACACGCTGGCCGGCTGGATCGCGCTGGCGGACGGCGCCAGCGCACCGGCCGCCGGCATGCCGCCGGAAGACGGTTTCGCGACCGGCGAAATACGGGTCTGATGCGCCGGGAGAGGGGCGGGGTTGCATTTTCGCGACGCCCGGCCGCGACCGATCGCCGCACCGCGATTGGCGGCGCGCGACCGGGCGGGCGTCTCGGAACCGTCATGCACGCGTGCTATCATGGCCGCCGCCGTATACACCATATCGAACAGCCCGCCGATCCGGCATCCGCACGGGGCCCTACGGGGAACCCGCCTGGGGCAGGGGACGGGCTCGTCAGCGAGCCGGCCAGCGCCGGCCCCCACTCAGGCAAGCGCGTAGCCGGTTCCGTTCGTACGGATTGTGGCTGCGGCATGCCGCAACGGCGGCGGCGCGGCCGCCCGGCTGCCGGACGAGCAATCGGCGTCCGGCCGGTCGGTTTCACGCGTAAAATTACAGTCTTGGCCGCAAAAAGCGCGCTTGGCGCGCCTTTGCGGCAACAGTCACGTTTAGAGAAGTCGCATTGCGCAGAACAGGGGTGGGACCATCATGAACACCATGCTTTATCCGGAACTTTACAGGTCGCTCGAAGCTGTCCGCTGGGACATGGAGAAGGACATTCCGTGGGACAAGTTCGACGCTTCGCTGCTCACCGACGAGCAGGCGAAGACGATCAAGATGAACGCGATCACCGAATGGTCGGCGCTGCCCGCGACGGAAATGTTCCTGCGCGACAACCAGCACGACAGCGACTTTTCCGCGTTCATGAGCGTGTGGTTCTTCGAGGAGCAGAAGCATTCGCTCGTGCTGATGGAATACCTGCGCCGCTTCCGGCCGGAGATGGTGCCGACCGAAGAGGAACTGCACGCGGTGCGCTTCGAATTCGACCCGGCGCCGCCGCTCGAGACGCTGATGCTGCACTTCTGCGGCGAGATCCGCCTGAACCACTGGTACCGCTGCGCGGCCGACTGGCACACCGAGCCGGTCATCAAGCAGATCTACGAAACGATTTCGCGCGATGAAGCGCGCCATGGCGGTGCCTACCTGCGCTACATGAAGAAGGCGCTGAACAACTGCGGCGACGTCGCGCGCGCGGCGTTCGCGAAGATCGGCGTGCTGATGGCGTCGGCGCGCCGCACCGAGAAGCCGCTGCACCCGACCAACCTGCACGTGAACCAGGCGCTGTTCCCGCGCGATACCGTGCAGTCGCGCCTGCCCGATCCGGAATGGCTCGAGCGCTGGCTCGACGAGCAGATCCGGTTCGACGGCGAGTGGGAAAAGAAGGTCGTCGAGCGGATCCTGCACAACCTGTCGATCCTGTTCGAGCGCACGTTCGCGACCGCGCAGGAGCTGAACCGCTATCGCAAGGAAGTCACCAGCCGCCTGCAGGCCGAAAGCGGCCCGTCGTCGGCCGCGCAGCCGGCCTAAGGCCGGCAGGCGCCGCCGCCGGCGTGAATCGCGCCGGCCGGTAGCGCCGCAGTGCCGTACCCGACGCACGAAGCCCGCCTGGCCAGCCCGGCGGGCTTTTTATCTGGCGCCGCCGTCGCGCGCGCCGTTGCTCATTCCGTCCGACCTTCACCATGTCCGCCACCTTCGAACGCAAGCTGATCACCCGTGATGCCCTCGTCGCGCTGCGCGCGTCGCTGCCGTCGCCCGTCGTGTTCACCAACGGCGTATTCGACATCCTGCACCGCGGCCACGTCACGTATCTCGCCGACGCGAAAGCGCTCGGCGCGTGCCTGATCGTCGGCGTGAACAGCGATGCGTCGGTGCGCATGCTCGGCAAGGGCGACGACCGGCCGATCAATCGCGAGGAGGACCGCGCGGCACTGCTCGCGGCGCTGGAAAGCGTCGACTGGGTCGTGACGTTCGGGGAAAAGACGCCGGTGTCGCTGATCGAGGCCGTCCGTCCGGACATCCTCGTGAAGGGCGGCGACTACGACATGGATGCACTGCCGGAATCGGCGCTCGTGCGCGGCTGGGGCGGCCGTGCGCTGGCGATTCCGTTCGAGCACGACCGCTCGACCACCGCGTTGCTGAAGAAGGTGCGCGCGCAGCAGTCCTGAGCGCGGCCGGGCGCCGTCAGGGCGCGGACGCCGCGAGCGGGGCGGTCGTGACGGCCGGCGGCGCGATCGGGCCACCGACGACGGGTTGGTCGGTCGCTTGCGCGAGCGGCGTCACGCGCAGCGCATCGGGCCGGACCTGCCGCGACAGCACGCCGGGTTCACGCGGGCCGGCCGACGGCAGCGGCCCGAACACGCCGCGCGCCACCACGAACGCGAGCATGTTGGCGAGAAAGAGAACAGCGATCAGCCAGCGCAGCATCGTCGAACCTCCTTGTCGTCATCGACGTCGTTCACGTCATTCAGTCGAGCCGGCCGCATGGCCGGCTTTTTCATGGCTTCCGCCGGTCGAATGCACGGGCGGTTGCAGCTGCCCCGCGCGTACAGCTTCGTCAGCGTGCCGCATGTCCGTCCGGACCCGCGTCCGCCATGCACCGGCGCGATGCCGGCGCCGGTTCCATCAATCCTGGGCGGTTTCGGCCGCAATCAGCGCGAGCCCGGACAGGATCAGTGCATCGTGCCGCGTATGCGGCACTGTCAGCGCGCGTGCGACGTCGTCCGCCGCGCCGCCGGCCAGCACGAGCCGCACGGGTGCGTGCCACGCGTCGGCAAGGTCGCGCCACGCGCGTTCGATCAGCCCGGCCTGCGCGTACAGGCAGCCGGCCGACAACGAGCGCGGCGTATCGACCTGGAACGGATCGGCCTGCGCACCCGCGAGCAATCCGCTCGCGATATCGGTGGTCAGCGTCGGCAACTGCGCGGTGTGCGTGCCGAGCGCGCGCATCATCAGCGCCCAGCCCGGCGCGATCAGCCCGCCGGTGAAGCGGCCGTCCGCGCGCAGCGCCTCGAGTGTCGTCGCGGTGCCGAACGTCGCGATCAGCAGGTGCTCGCCCGGAAACGCCGCGTGCGCGCCGATCAGGCCGGCCCAGCGGTCGCTGCCGAGCTGTTCGGGTGTCGTATAGCCGTTCGTCACGCCGCATTGCGTGTGACGCGAGCGTATCGTCGTGCGCGGCAGGCCCGGCCAGCGCGCGTCGAGCAGCGCGTCGAGCCGGGCGGCCACGTCGGCGCCCGCGACGTTCGAGATCCACGCGCCGCGCGGATGCGGCAGGTTCGACCAGTCGGGATCGGCGCCGCCGTCGCGCGTGTGGCCGAATGCGCCCGTCTCGACGAGCGTGCGCTGCGCATCGGCGAGCGCCCACTTGATCCGGCTGTTGCCGGCGTCGATCAGCAGGTGCGGCTCGTTCATTGCGCTTCGCGCAGCGACACGTCGCCGGCCGCGATCGCCTGGATGCCGTCCGGCGTGTCGAGCAGCAGCTGGCCGGTCGCGTCGATGCCCGTCGCGATGCCGCGCGCGCGTTCGACGCCCTGTTCGAGCAGGACGACTTCGCGCCCTGCATACGCGTGCAACGCATGCCAGCGCGGCACGAACGGCGCGAGCCCTTCGGCGCCGAACTGCGCGAGCGCGGGCGTGAGCGCGTTCAGCGACGCGGCGAGCGTATCGGTGAGGTTGGCCGATGCGCACGCGATCGACAGCGCAGCGGGCGGCAGCCCGCTCGCGAGCGTCGCTTCGCGCGCGCGCAGCGCGTCGACCTGCGCGGCGACGGCTTCCGCGCCGCGGACGTTGATGCCGAAGCCGATCACGACGGCGGTCGCGTCGGCGCTGGCCCAGGCGGTTTCGATCAGGATCCCGGCGAGCTTGCCGACGATGCGCGGCGTGCCGTCGTCGGTGGCCGTCAGCAGCAGGTCGTTCGGCCATTTGAGCGCGACGCGCGAGCGGGCGTCGAGCGGCAGCGTGGCCAGCCCTTCCGCGAGCGCGACGCCGATCGCGATGCTGAGGCCGCCGAGCGCGTCGACGGGGCGCGGCACGATGCAGCCGACCGAGCACAGCAGCGCGTTGCCGGGCTGCGCGAACCACGGGCGGCCTTGCCGGCCGCGGCCGGCCGTCTGCTCGAACGCCACGCGCACGAGCGGCGCGGGCAGCGCGTTCGCGTGGCGCGGCAGCGCCTTGAGCCGGGTGGCGACGTCGGCGTTGGTCGAGCCGGTAGCGGCGACGATGTCGAGCGGCCACGCACGCGGCGCGGCGTCCAGGTGCGCCTCGAGCCGGTTGCGCGCGATGTGCGCGTCGCCGGAATCGGGCGTGTCGGAGGAGGTGGGGGCGTTCATGGCGCCTATTGTAGCGACAGGGGGCGGTGGCGCGCGTCGAGCGGCGCGCGCCACCGGCAGTGATAGACCGGCAGTGATCGACCGGCGGCGACCAACCGGCCGCGACTGACCGGCGGCGACCGATCGGCAATGACCAACCGGCAATGACCAACCGGCAGAGACCAACCGGCAGAGACCAACCGGCAGAGACCAACCGGCAGAGACCGACCGGCAGTGACTGACCAGCGGCGACCGATCGGCAATGACCAACCGGCCGCGACCAACCGGCAGAGACCAATCAGCAATGACCGACCAGCATCTACCGCCAGGGCGGCGCGCGGCCGCCCGCATGCGCGCGGCGCCGGCGCGCCGCCGCACGACTCAATGCTTTTCCATCTGCTCCAGCGCCTTGATGTCTTCTTCGGACGTCATTTCGCACGCAAGCAGCGTTTTACCCTTCAGCGCCGGGCCCTGGCGGGCCGACACGAGGATCAGCGCGCCGCCCGGGCCGCGCACCGTCAGGCGGCGCGAATAGCCTGCCGACGACGCGCCCAGCAGGTGCCCCTTTTCCGGCGCGAGCTTGTAGCGTTGCGCGAGCTGGCCGGCGACTTCGCCGTCCACGAGCACGCCGATCCCGGTGCTGGTGAACACGACGTGCTGCGTCGTGAAGCCGTCCCGGTGGATCGGCTCCGGCAGACGGAAGACCGCGGCGCCCAGCATCGATTCGTCCGGCTTCGGATCGGTGGCCTTGACGGTGTTGTAGATCGAGTCCATCAGGTCCGACGTGAACGGCGGATTGCAGATCGCGGCGTTGAAGATGTCGGGTTGCGCGGGCGGCGCGGCGAATGCAGCGAGCGGCGCGGCGGAGAGGGCAATGGCAATGGCGGCGGCGCCGACGGCAGCGGCGCGACGCCCGGACAGGCGAAGGGACATGAATGCAGTTCTCTCAGGTTTTATTGTGAGGCTGCATGTTAATGCATCGCCGCACGCCGGCCGATCGACGGGGAGCGGCCGGGTGGTGGCAATGCAACAGGCGCGCACCCGCGCGCCGCGATCGATTCCGTTGCCGGATGATCGATGCGCGGCACGTCGGGGCTTGCGTGTCAGGCAGCCGGTGCGATGCGGGTTCGCGTTACGGCGCGACGACCGGGTGCTTCAGCGCGTGCGCGGTCTCGATCCACTGCGCATGGAACTCGTCCGCGTCGGGCTTGAGCCCGAGTTCGCCGTTGCGATAGGCCATCGCGAGCGTCTGCACGGCTTCCGGCAGCTCGTGCTCGGCGGCGCGGCGATACAGCGCCAGCGCGCGCGCCTCGTCGCGCGGCACGCCGCTGCCTTCGCGGTACGCGTTCGCGAGCATGAAGTCCGCGGCCGGGATGTCCGCGCGCGACGCGACGTCGAACCAGTGCGCGGCCTGCACGGGATCGGCGGCGACGCCGTAGCCGCTGCGATAGATCAGCCCGAGGTAATACGCGGCGGCCGGGTCGCCCTGCGCGGCCGCTTCGCCGAGCAGCGTGCGGGCGCGTGCATAGTCCTTCGGCATGTCGCTGCTGCCGAGCAGCAACGCCTTGCCGAGCGCGAGCTGCGCGCGCCGGGCGGCCGGCGCGTCGGCCTTGCTGTCTGCCGCCGCGGCCGTTTCCAGCCAGCCGCGCCCCTCGTCGCGCAAGCCCGGTTCGCGCGCGTCGACGAGCGCGATGCCGAGCGCCGCCTGCGCGTCGCCCGAGCCGCCGCGCGCCAGCGTGCGCAACTGCGCGAGCGCATGCGGCTCGGTGGCCTGCGTGACCATCGCCTGCCACTCGTCGAGCTGCGCGGCGCTCGGCGCGGGGCCGGCGCCGCGCAGGCCGGCTGCCGCGACGACGGCCGCGACGGTCACGGCCGCCGCCGCGAGCAGCGCGGCCGGCGGAAGTTTCGCGCGCAGCAGGCGCCGCGCGGCGGCGGAGAGGCCGGTTTCGGCCGGCCGCATCGTCCGGATCGGTTGCATCGCGGGTCTCATTGCGTGAGGTCGATTTCGTAGGTGGCGAGGTTCTTGCCCGAGCCGTCGTCGGCCGCGACCTGCGTGATGCCGGTCAGGCCGGCCGCCGCCGCGTCGCCGAGGCGATTCGGCGCGGACGCGAACTGCACGTGCGCGACCGAGCTCGCGAGCTTCGTGAAGCGCCAGCTGCGCTGCGCGCCGTCCGCCGTGCGCGTGATCGCGCCGCGCTTCTTGATGAACGCGATCAGCACGTCGCGGTTCGCATCCGGCGACGCGAAGATCGTCTTGCTGCCGTCGAGGCCCGGGAAGTTGCCGCCGCCGCTCGCGCGGTAGTTGTTGGTCGCGACGATGAACTGTGCGTTCGGGTCGATCGGCGCGCCCTTGTACGTCAGGTTCCTGATCCGGCTGCCGACCGGCTGCGTGACGTCGATTTCATACGCGAGATCGGCCGACGTGAACATGTCGAAGTTGTAGCCGGGGAAGGTGCTGACGAGCGGTTGCACGGTCGCCTTGGTCGGGTCGATCCGGTTGAAGCGCTTCGCGGCGGTTTCGAGCCAGTTCTTCACGTCGGCGCCGCTGACCTTTACCGCATACACGGTGTTCGGATACAGGTACAGGTCGGCCGCGTTGTTGATCGCGAGCGCGCCCGGTGCGACGTCGGTGTAGTCGGTGCCGCCGCCGAAGCCGCTCTTGAACGGCGCGCTGACCGACAGCACCGGCAGCGACGCGTATTGCGGCAGGTTCGCCTGCACGTAGGTCTTCACGTAGTCGGCCTGCGCCTCGTTGACGATCTGGATCGCGCCCGGATCGCCGACATCGGCGAAGTACGAGTTCATCCGGTAGTCGGTCGAGCCGATCGGCGTCTTCACATAGTCGATCGTCGCCTGGTGCTCGGCGGCGATCGCGGCGGAAACCGACGGATCGGCCGCCACGTAGCTCTTGTCGGCGTTCTGGATCGGCCGCGCCTCGACGGTCGTCTGCGACTTGTCGACGCTCCACGTCTTGCCGTCGAACTTCAGGCCGAGCTTGATCACGCCGAGGTGCTTGCCCCAGTAGTTGGCCATCACGGTCGGCACGCCGTTGACGGTGCCCTTGACCTTGTCGACGCCCGGCAGGTTGAACTGCGACACGGTGCTGTTCGCGTCCGGGAACACCTGGTGCGAGTGGCCGATCAGCATCGCGTCGATGCCGGTCACCTTCGACAGCCACCAGCTGCCGTTCTCCATCGTCGGCGAATACGCGGAATTGTCGAGGCCGCCGTGCGAGATCGCGACGACGAGGTCGGCGCCCTTCGCGCGCATCTCCGGAATGTACTTCTCGGCCGCTTCCTTCAGGCCGGTCGTGTAGACCTTGCCGTCGAGCCAGCGCTTGTCCCAGTTCATGATCGCGGGCGGCGTGAAGCCGATGATGCCGATCTTCACGGGCGCGCTGACCGTCTTGCCGTCCGGCGTGGTCGCGGTCACGGTGCGGGTCAGGATCGTGTACGGCGTGAACAGCGGCGCGTTGGTCTTCGCGCTGATCACGTTCGCGAGCACCTGCGGGAAGTTCGGGCCCGCGCATTTCTTCTGCTGGGCCGGCGCCGGCAGGCCGTCGACCTCGAACGTGTTGCCGGTCACCTGCGACAGGTACGGCAGCCCGTAGTTGAATTCGTGGTTGCCGATCCCGCCGCCGTCGAATTTCGCGGCGTTCATCACCTTGTAGATGGCGAGCGTCTGGTCGCAGCCGACCGGCTTCACGAGCGCCTGGTAGTCGGACAGCGCGGTGCCCTGGATCGTGTCGCCGTTGTCGAGCAGCAGCGTGTTCGGGTACTGCTTGCGCGCCTGCGCGATCAGCGTCGACACGCGTTCGAAGCCGAGGGAATTGTCGGCGGCGAGCTTGAAATAGTCGTACGACAGCACGTTGGTGTGCAGGTCGGTCGTCTCGAGCAGGGCGAGCGTGGCCGTCGTGCCGACGGGCGCCTGGGCTGCCGGCGGCGTCGCCGGCGGCGAGGTCACGTCGTCGCCGCCGCAGGCGGCGAGGATGAAGGCGAGGCTGGCGAGCGCGGCGATGGCCGGCACGCGACGGCGGGAAAGCAGGGGGAGACGCATCGGTTGTCCTGTTCGGTGTTCTGTTTTATGAAACGCGAGGTGCGCAACGATTGGCGGCGCGGGGCGCCGACGGCCTGATGTGCGGCGCGAGAGAGTATCGAAAGGAAACGTGACGGAAGAATGAAAGGTGGTGACGTCGGCATCGGGCAACGGGCGGCGGCTTCCTCCCGCACGCCGGGGCGGGCTCCCCGGCTGCGCGCCCCGAGCTCGCCGCCCGCACGGAAATCCTCACGTCGCGGCGACGGGCGGTTCGCTACAATGGCCGCTGTCACCTTTTTGCAAACAACCTGCCCTTGGACTTCGAGACTCCTCCCGGCCTGTCGGTCGACGCCGGCGGCCAGGGCCAGACGGTGCGCCTGACCGGCCAGTGGACCGCGCTCGCGCTTGCACGCAATCGCGGCGCGGTGGCGCGCCGTATCGCGAGCATCGCGTCCGGGCGCGTGAGCGAATGGGATCTGTCCGGCATCGAGCGGCTCGACCACGTCGGCGGCCAGGCGCTGTGGCGCGTGTGGGGCCGCAAGCTGCCGGACGGCGTCGCACTGAGCGCCACGCAGCGCACGATCTTCGAGCGCATCGAGCGGCTCGACAGCGAGCGCGAGGCGCCCGAGCGCGTCGTGCGCGTCGATCCCGTCACGCGGCTCGGCCAGGCGATCTTCCGGTTCGGCGAGCACCTGCAGGGCGGCATCGCGCTGTTCGGCCTCGTGATCCTCGATGCGCTGTCGGTGTTGCGCCGTCCGCAGACGATGCCGTGGAAGGAGACCTCCGCGAACATCTACAGCGCGGGCGCCCAGGCGCTGCCGATCACCGCGCTCGTCGCGTTCCTGATCGGCATCGTGCTCAGCTACCTGTCCGCGCAGCAGCTGCAGATGTTCGGCGCGAACCGCTACATCGTGAACATCCTCGGGCTGTCGGTGATCCGCGAGCTCGGCCCGGTGCTGTCGGCCATTCTCGTCGCGGGCCGCTCCGGCTCGGCGATCACCGCGCAGATCGGCGTGATGCGCGTGACCGAGGAGCTCGACGCGATGCGCGTGATGGGCATCCCGCACGGGCTGCGGCTGATCCTGCCGCGCGTGCTTGCGCTCGGCGTCGCGATGCCGCTGCTCGTCATGTGGACCAACATCATCGCGCTGACGGGCGGCGCGCTCGCCGCGAAGCTCGTGCTCGGCATCGACGTCAACTATTTCGTGCGCTCGCTGCCGGGCGTCGTGCCGATCGCGAACCTGTACATCGGGGTCGGCAAGGGCGTCGTGTTCGGCATGCTGATCGCGCTGGTCGCCTGCCATTTCGGCTTCCGGATCAAGGCGAACTCGCAGAGTCTCGGCGAAGGCACGACCACGTCGGTCGTGACGTCGATCACGGTCGTGATCCTCGCCGACGCGGTGTTCGCGATCCTGTTCCAGAACGTGGGGCTCGGATGAACGCATCGAACGAAACGACCGCGCACGCCGCGGCCATCGGTGCCGGGTCGGTCGGCGAGCGGCCGGCCGCGGCGGCCGATCCCGGCGATCTCGTGATCGAGGTGCGCAACCTGACCAAGCGCTACGGGCGCAACATCATCCACCAGAAGCTCGACTTCGACGTGCGGCGCGGCGAGATCGTGTCGATCGTCGGCGGCTCGGGCTCCGGCAAGACCACGCTCGTGCGGCAGATCCTCGGCCTCGAGCGGCCGACGTCCGGCACGATCAAGGTGTTCGGCGAGGATACGGCGACGATCGACGACGCGAGCGCGCGGATGATGCGCACGCGTTCCGGGATGCTGTTCCAGCAGGGCGCGCTGTTCTCGTCGATGACGGTGTTCGACAACGTCGCGCAGCCGCTGCGCGAGCTCGGCCGCGTGCCGCCGGACCTGCTGCACGACATCGTGATGCTCAAGCTCGAGATGGTCGGGCTGCCGTGCAAGCACGCGTCGAAGATGCCGGCCGCGCTGTCGGGCGGGATGGTCAAGCGGGTCGGCATCGCGCGCGCGATCGCGCTCGAGCCCGAGCTGCTGTTCCTCGACGAGCCGACGGCCGGCCTCGATCCGCAGGCGTCGGACGAATTCGTCGAGCTGATCGCGACGCTCCACCGCACGCTCGGGCTGACCGTCGTGATGGTGACGCACGATCTCGACACGATGGTCGCGCTGTCGACGCGCGTCGCGGTGCTGGCCGACCGCAAGGTGCTGGTCGCCGCGCCGGTGGAGGAGGCCGCGAACGTCGACCATCCGTTCATCCACGAATATTTCCTGGGGCTGCGCGGGCGCCGCGCATTGCAGGCGCTGCCGCCCGAGCGGCGCGCGAAGCTGCCGAAGGCGGCCCTCGAACCGGCGCTGTCGAGCGTCGAGCTGTAGGCACGAAGGAATCCTCGAATGGAAAACAAATCACATGCGTTCTGGGCCGGCCTGTTCACGATCGCGCTGACGCTCGCGATCGCGGGCACCGTGTTCTGGTTCAACGTCGACCGCACCGTGCGCGTGCCGTACGACCTGCTCGCGCGCACCAACGTGACGGGGCTGTTCCCGGACGCGGCCGTGCGCTTTCGCGGCCTCGACGTCGGCAAGGTGCAGTCGATCGGCTTCGACCGCGCGCACCCGGGGCAGATCCGGATCCGGATCCTCGTCGACCACGACGCGCCGATCACGCAGTCGACCTACGGCAGCCTCGGCTTCCAGGGCGTGACGGGGATCGCATTCGTGCAGCTCGAGGACACGGGCCGCGACCTGGCGCCGCTGCCGTCGTCGCCGAAGGCGATCGCGCAGATCCCGATGCGGCCGAGCCTGTTCGACCAGATCCAGGAGCGCGGCGACGTGCTGCTGCGGCAGCTCGAGCTGGCCGCGAAGAGCGCGAATGCGCTGATGTCGCCCGAGATGCGCGAGCAGTTGCGCGCGACCGCCGAAAGCCTGCAGCACGCGGCCGACGGGGCCGCCACGCTGACGAAGCAGCTCGGCCCGGCGGTCACTGCGCTGCCGGAAACGATGCACGAGGTGAACCGCGCGATGGCGTCGGCGAACACGCTGCTGCAGCCGAACGGGCCGCTCGTGTCGAACCTGAACAAGGCCGGCACGGCCGCCGAGCAGGTCGGCGTCGCGCTGAACGATCTCAACGCGCGCGTGCAGTACGACACGTTGCCGCGCTTCAACGCGCTGGCCGGCAGCGTCGGCGATGCGTCTCGGCAATTGAAGGACGTGGCTGGTGAACTTGGCCGCAACCCGCGCAGTCTGTTGTTCGGTTCGCCCGGCGCGGCGCCGGGGCCCGGCGAAGCGGGCTTCGTCTGGCCCGGCGCGACGGCCCGGCAGTGACCCCCATCGAAACCGGAAACATCATGCAGGAACACGCCATGCCACGAATCCTTGACCGCGCGCTGCGTCCGGCCGCGGCCGCGCTTGCCGTGCTGACGCTGTCGCTCGCGGCCGGCTGCGCCGGCAACAGCGCGGCGCTGTCGAATGTCCGCTACGACCTCGGGCCGGCCACGCAGGTCGTGACCGCGGGCACGGCCCCCGCGCTGAAGGTGCTCGACGTCGTCGTGCCCGACGCGCTCGACTCCGACAAATTCGCGTACCGCCTCGCATACGTGGACGCGCAGCACGTGGCCGTCTATCGCGACAGCCGCTGGACGGCACCGCCCGCACAACTGCTCACGCAGCGGCTGCGCGGCGCGCTGTCGTCGCGCGGCACGGTGCTCGAAGGGGCCGACGGCGTGCGCGCGCCGACCCTCAAGGTCGACCTGAACGAATTCGAGCAGGTGTTCGACGGCCAGTCGCAGAGCTACGGCGCCGTCACCGCGCGCGCGACGCTGACGCTGGACGGCAAGGTGCTCGGCCAGCGCACGTTCGTCGCGCGCGCGCCGTCGAGCACGCCTGACGCGGCGGGCGGCGCCCGCGCGCTCGCGGCGGCGAGCAACGAGCTCGTGTCGCAGATCGCCGCATGGGTCGGCATCCAGGCGTACGCGGGCACGCCGTGACGCGTGCCGCGCAGCCGCGATGAGCGCGACCGGCACGCCTCGCGCATCGCCGCTCGCGCGGCAGGCCTTTGCCGCCTACGCGGCACTCATCGTCTACGCGTCGCTGTATCCGTTCGCAGGCTGGGTATCGCTCGGCATCGGGCCGTTCGACTACCTGTTCGCGCCGATGCAGCGCTACGTGACCGCATTCGACGTCGTCACGAACGTGCTCGGCTACCTGCCGTTCGGCGCGCTCGGCGTGCTCGCGCTGCACCCGCGCTGGCGCGGCGTGGCCGCGACGCTGATCGCGGCCGGGCTCGGCGTGCTGCTGTCGGGCGCGATGGAAGCGCTGCAAACCTACCTGCCGACGCGCGTCGCGTCGAATCTCGATCTCGCGGCCAACGCGCTCGGCACGCTGCTGGGGGCGGCGCTCGTCGCGCCGGCCACCGGTGCGCTGCTCGATCGCGGCGCGCTGCGCCGGCTGCGCTTCGCGTGGTTCGAGGACGACGGTGCGACGCCGCTGCTGCTCGCCGGGCTGTGGCCGTTCGCGATCCTGTTCCCGTCGCCGTTCCTGTTCGGTATCGGCGACTGGCCGGCCGCGCTGTGGGAGCGTGCCGACGCGTCGATGCAGGACACGCTGCTCGCGTGGCTGCCGGCCGCGTGGCGCGTGGGCGAATGGCCCGAGCGCGTCGACGGCTGGCTGTCCGACTCCGCGTGGGAGGCCGCGCTCGGCGGGCTGATGCTGTTCGCCGCGCTGGCGATCGCGTCGCTCGCGATGCGGCCGCGCGCACCGCGCATCCGGCTGCTGATCGCGCTCGTCGCCGCGACGCTCGTGCTGAAGGCGGCTGCGACCTTCATGCAGTCGGCCACCGGCCTTGTCGTCGTGTGGGCGACGCCCGGCGCGCGGCTCGGGATCGAGCTCGGCTTCGCGGCCGCGCTCGTCGCGCTGCACGTGCCGGCGACGTGGCGCGCGACGCTGGCGGCGCTCGCGCTGCTGGCCGGCGTGGCGCTCGTGAACCTGCTGCCCGTCAACCCGTTCTTCGACTTCACGCTGTCGGGCTGGCGGCAGGGCCGTTACGTGCACTTCAACAGCCTCGCACGCTGGCTCGCGTGGATCTGGCCCTACGCGGCGCTGATCTGGCTCGGCCAGCGCGTCGAGCACGCATGGCTGCCGGCCGTGCTGCGCCGCTGACGCGAAGGCTGCGGCGGTTGCGCCGCGACGGCCGCGGCGGTACCGCGGGCAGCGGCGTGCGCCCCTCGTTATAATCGTCCGCACGAGTGTAGTGTTCGGCACCGATCGGCACGTGTGTGCGGCGCCTTCGCACCCGTGGCCGCGTTGCAAATCCTCGCGATACCACCAGGCATCGCTGCGGTTCGCGCGTCGCCACGAGCACGAATCCGCTGGCACCCAAGCGCCGCCGGGCACCGAACCCTACACGCCCGTTGCCCCGCGCAGCGGCAACCGCTCCTCTTTCCGCACGGCCTTGCGCCGGGCAGCTCGCCATCACCATGGATTCCTACTACCAGCACCACGTCTTCTTCTGCCTGAACCAGCGCGAACCGGGCGCCGAACGCCCGAGCTGCGCGCAATGCGACGCTCAGACCATGCAGGAATACGCGAAAAAGCGCGTGAAGGAGCTCGGCCTCGCGGGGCCCGGCAAGGTTCGCATCAACAAGGCCGGCTGCCTCGACCGCTGCGAGGAAGGGCCGGTGATGGTCGTGTATCCGGAAGGCACGTGGTACACGTACGTCGATCAGGCCGACATCGACGAGATCGTCGAATCGCACCTGCGCGACGGCAAGGTCGTCGACCGCCTGAAGATCTGAGCGGGCCGGCCGAATGAACGTTCATACGCAGAAATCGCTGATCGCGGGCCCGGTCGGGCAGATCGAAATCGCGGTCGACCTCCCCGATGCCGTGCGCGAAGGCGGCGCCGCGCCGCGCGGCATCGCGCTCGTCGCGCACCCGCATCCGCTGTTCGGCGGCACGATGGACAACAAGGTCGCACAAACGCTCGCGCGCACGCTCGTGCAGTTGAACTACGTGGTGTTCCGGTCGAACTTCCGCGGCGTCGGCGCGACCGAGGGCGTGCACGACAACGGCACCGGCGAGGCCGACGACCTGCTCGCGGTACTCGCGCACATGCGCGCGCAGCCCGCGTATGCGGACCTGCCGCTCGTGCTCGCGGGCTTCTCGTTCGGCACCTTCGTGCTGTCGCATGTCGCGAAGCGGCTGCGCGACGCGGGCGGGACGATCGAACGGATGGTGTTCGTCGGCACGGCAGCGAGCCGCTGGCAGGTGGCCGACGTGCCCGAGAACACGCTCGTGATCCACGGCGAAACCGACGACACGGTGCCGATCGCGTCGGTGTACGACTGGGCGCGGCCGCAGGAACTGCCGGTCGTCGTGATCCCCGGCGCCGAGCATTTCCTGCATCGCAAGCTGCACGTGCTCAAACGCATCATCGTCGACGCCTGGCGCTAGCCGGCACGCGGGAGGCCGGCGCGACGCCGGCGGCCCGCGCGGTGTTGCATGCACGTGCTCCGGCCGGCGCCGGATGCGCGTTTCCCTTCTCGCGACATCGCGCCACGGCGTGCGGCGCGACCCGACTTCTCCTTTGCCTGCGCACACCTTTCGCACACCTTCGCGTGCGATGACGCGCAGCTTGCCGGCACCCCGCGCCCGATGAAGATGGACGGCGATCCTGCGCCAGGTTCGCGAAAACGCGCTGCGCGGCCACGTATAATGGCCGGATTCCGCGTCGCCCGCGGCCCGGCTGGGCCCATGCGGCGCTCGTTTCGCCGCCTGTCCGCCCGCTCGCGACGGCCGCGAACCGAACGCGTCCGCACGAGTCCAACCGGCGCGTTTCGCGTCGCCCGACGATTTCGGGCGAGTGCCCGAAACGCCCGCCGCCTTGCCGTTCAACCCTGCGCGTTTCGCACCGCACTTTCTGCCATCAGCCTGAATCGATCATGCGTCTGTCTTCCCAAGGCCTCAAGTCCCTCGCTTCCTCCATCGCCTTCGGCACCGCCGCGCGCAACGTCGCGCTCGGCGTGATGCTGCCTGTCGCGCTCGCGTCGACGATCGTCGTCGCCGAGGCCAAGCCGGCCGCCAAGGCCAAGGCCGCGCATGCGGCGCCGGCCGCCGAGCAGTTCACCGGCGCGCCCGCGACCTACATGCCGGGCGCGGTGCCGCCGCCGGGCGTGAATGCGCGCTCGTGGGTGCTCGTCGATGCGACCAGCAACACGGTGCTCGCGTCGGGTAATGCCGATGAACGCGTCGAGCCCGCATCGCTGACGAAGCTGATGACGGCGTACCTTGTGTTCGAGGCGCTCGACAAGAAGAAGATCTCGATGGAGCAGATCGTCACGCCGAGCGAAGCCGTGCGCCGCGTCGGCCGTGACGAGTCGCGCATGTTCATCGAGGCGAACAAGCCGGTGTCGGTGCACGACCTCGTGTACGGGATGATCATCCAGTCGGGCAACGACGCCGCGATCGCGCTGGCCGAACTGGTCGGCGGCAGCGAAGGGCAGTTCGTCACGATGATGAACGACGAGGCGGCGCGCCTCGGCATGAAGGGCACGCACTTCGCCGACGTGAACGGCATGCCCGACCCGAACCACTACACGACGGCCGGCGACCTCGCGAAGCTGTCCGCGCACCTGATCCGCGATTTTCCGCAGTACTACAGCATCTTCTCGGAGAAGGAATTCAAGTACAACAACATCCGCCAGGGCAACCGCAACCGCCTGCTGTGGCTCGACCCGACGGTCGACGGCCTGAAGACGGGCCATACGCAGGCGGCCGGCTACTGCCTGATCGCGTCGGCGAAGCGCGCGATCCCGGGCGTGGACGGCCAGCGCCGCCTGGTGTCGGTGATGATGGGCGAGCAGAAGGAAAGCGAGCGCACGCAGGACAGCATGAAGATGCTGAACTACGGCTACAGCGCGTTCGATTCGGTGCGCCTGTTCAAGGGCGGCCAGGCGATGTCGACGCCGCGCATCTACAAGGGCAAGGAAAACACCGTGCAGGTGGGCGTGAAGGGCGACCAGTGGGCGACCGTGCCGCGCGGCCTCGGCGACAAGGTCAAGACGGAAGTCGACGTCAACGCGCCGCTGATCGCGCCGCTCGCGGCAGGCCAGCAGGTCGGCACCGTGAAGATCGTCGCCGACGGCAAGACGCTGTCCGAATTCCCGGTCGTCGCACTGCAGGCCGTGCCGGAAGCGGGTATCTTCGGGCGTATCTGGGACTCGATCCTGCTGATGTTCAGCAAGAAGAAGTAAGCACGACGGGCCTTTGTTTTCACGACTTCATCCCCGTCTGTCATAACCATGAGCCAAGCCGAATTCGAACCGATCGTCTACCTCAGCGTGTCGTCGCAGGAGGAAATGGTGCTGCTGTCGGAAGCCCGTGTACCGGTGCTCGACCGCGGGTTCATCTTCGGCGACGGCGTGTATGAAGTGGTGCCCGTTTATGCGCACGACGGCGCGCACGTGCCGTTCCGGATCGAGCAGCATCTGGCGCGGCTCGAGCGCAGCCTGAAGAAGATCGGCATCGCGAGCCCGCACGACGACGCGGGCTGGCGCGCGCTGATCGAGCGCGTCGTCGCGGCGAATGCCGAAGGGCTCGGCGACGGCAACGCGCTCGTCTACCTGCAGGTGACGCGCGGCGTAGCGAAGCGCGGCCACGCGTTCCCGGCGAACGCGGTGCCGACGGTGTTCGTGATGACGAGCCCGCTGCGCCTGCCGTCCGCCGACGAACGCGCGCAGGGCGTGCGCTGCGTGACGGCCGAGGACCGCCGCTGGCTGCATTGCGACATCAAGTCGATCTCGCTGCTCGGCAACGTGCTGATGGCGCAGCATGCGGCAGAACGCGATGCGTTCGAGACGCTGCAGCTGCGCGACGGCAACCTGACGGAAGGTTCGTCGTCGAACGTGTGGATCGTGAAGAACGGCGAGCTGCTCGCGCCGCCGCGCAGCAACAAGATCCTCGAAGGGATCCGCTACGCGCTGATCGAGGAGCTGGCCGACGAATGCAAGATCCCGTTCGTCGCGCGCGAGATCAGCGAAGTGGAATTGCGCGCGGCCGACGAGATCATGATCACGTCGGCCACGAAGGAAGTGCTGCCCGTCACGTCGCTCGACGATCTGCCCGTCCATGGCGGCAAGCCGGGCCCCGTATTCGCGGCGTTGTATGACGCGTACCAGCGTGCGAAGGCGCGCGAGTTTGAACAGTTTGACCTAACCCGGAGAAAATGATGAGCGAACCGACCAAAACCATCGAGGTGACCGGCGCGATCGATACCCGGAAGGAGTCGCTGCTGGAGTTTCCGTGCGATTTCCCGATCAAGATCATGGGCAAGGCGCACCCCGAGTTCAAGGACACGATCTTCAAGGTCGTGGCCGTTCACGACAACGAGATCGACGTCGAGAAGATCGAGGAGCGCGCGTCGAGCGGCGGCAATTACACGGGCCTCACGATCACCGTGCGGGCGACCAGCCAGGAACAGCTCGACAACATCTACCGCGCACTGACCGGCCATCCGATGGTCAAGGTCGTACTTTAAGCGCCTTCCATCCTCCTTCCTGCGCGCACTCGGCGGGGGTCTTCCCCGCCGCGCGCCGCGCGTCCAGCTCGTCGCACAGCCGCTGGTATTCGGCGACTTCCTCGAGCAGCCAGGTCCTGAACGCCTGCACGCGCGGCGCGTTCAGCAGCGGCGGCGGACACACGAAAAAATAGTGCCACGGGCTCGGCCCGTCGATATCGAACAGGCGCACGATGCGCCCGTCGAGCAGGTCGTGCACCGCGAGCGAGCGGCGCACGAGCGCGATGCCCTGGCCGTCGATCGCGGCCAGCAGCAGGTTCGACGAATCCTGGTACAGAATCCCCCGTTTCGGCTCGGTCAGCGTCTTGAGTCCGGCCGCGTCGAACCACGGCCGCCACAGCTCGTCGTCCGAGCGCAGCAGGTTGTAGTGCACGAGATCGGCGGGCGTTTGCGGCAGCTTGCCGCCGTTCAGCGTCGGCGCGCAAGCCGGAAAGAACACTTCGTCGAACAGCGGCTCGACATGCAGCCCCGGATAACTGCCGTGGCCGAAGCGGATCGCGAGATCGACGTCGTCGCGCGCGAAATCGGTGAGCGAGTTGGTCGACTGCAGCTCGACGTCGATTTCCGGATGCCGTTCGATGAACGAGCCGATGCGCGGCGTGATGAAGCGCGCGGCGAACGACGACAGCATCGACACCACGAGCCGCCGGTCGCGGTCGCTCGCGCGCACGTCGCGCGTCGCGTCGGCGATGACCATCAGCGCGGTGCGGATCTGCTGCGCGTAGCGCATGCCGGCGTCGGTCAGGCACAGCCGCTTGCCGTTGCGCGTGAACAGCTGCACGCCGAGCTCCTCCTCGAGCGCGCGTACCTGGTGGCTGACCGCGCCGTGCGTGACGTACAGCTCGTCGGCGGCGCGCGAGAAATTCTCGTGACGGGCGGCGGCTTCGAACGCGCGAATCGCGTTCAGCGCAGGCAGCTGGCGGAGGTCCATTTGCTAATTTTCCTCACATCGACGTGAAAATTGGTCGTTTTGTCGGACGCCTTGAAGTGACTACGATTGTAGCCATCGAAGCACTTATTGGCGGAGTCGATCATGCAAGAAATTTCTTCAAGCATCACGTTCGAAATCCCGGTGGGCGAAACCGTGCCGTTGAAGGTACAGCGCAGCACGCGGCTGGTGGTGCAGTGCGGGCCGGTGTGGGCGACGCGCAGCAACGACGTCGACGATTACTTCCTGGTCGACGGCGAGACGCTGAAGCTGCGCCGCGGCGAGCGGCTGTGGCTCAGCGCGGAAGGCCGGGAGGGCGCGCGCGTGGCGTTCTCGGTGTCGCGGCCGCCCCGCGAAGTCGCGCTCGGCGGGCTGGCACGGCTGCGCGAACGCGTGAGCGCACTGCTCCACGACGGATGGCGCACCGTCTGACCATCATTTCCTCCGACGGATACCGGCGATCCGTCCCCCTCCGAGGCCGGCGAGACCGACGGGTTTTCGGTAAACTACCGCCCATGTCCGTTTCGCCGGTTTCCATCGTGTCCACGCCTGTTGCCGTTTCCGTATCGCCCGCCGGGTCCCCGGATCAGCCGGCCCCGCCGGTCACCGTGCGGTGGCGGGGCGTCGAGACCTACGAGACGAGCTTCGACGCGATGCGCGCGTTCACCGACACGCGCACGGCCGACACCGGCGACGAGATCTGGCTGGTCGAGCATCCGCCCGTCTACACGCTCGGCCAGGCCGGCGACCCGGCCCACCTGCTGGTGGCCGACAGCGGCGTGCCGCTCGTGAAGGTCGACCGCGGCGGGCAGATCACCTACCACGGCCCCGGCCAGATCGTCGCCTACCTGCTGCTGGACCTGCGCCGGCGCAAGCTGATGGTGCGCACGCTCGTGACGAAGATCGAGGAGGCCGTGATCGAAACCCTCGCGGCGTATAATCTCGCTTCGGTCCGCAAGGCGGGCGCGCCCGGGATCTACGTGGCATCCGGCGTGCACGAGGGCGCGAAAATCGCGGCCCTCGGCCTGAAGATCCGCAACGGCTGCAGCTATCACGGGCTGAGCCTGAACGTGAAGATGGATCTGCGCCCGTTTCTTGCGATCAACCCGTGCGGCTATGCCGGACTGGAAACTGTCGACATGGCGAGCCTCGAGGTTGCCGCCGACTGGAACGACGTCGCCCATACGCTGGTGCGCCGTCTGATCGCCAACCTCGACGGCGCATCCGCGGCCGCCGACAAGCCGCAGGCACTGGAACAACATTCGAATGACTGACGTTACCGCTTCCCCCGCACCGGCCGATCCGGCCGCGACCCCTGCCTACGATCCGACCGCCAAGCAGAAGGCGCAGGCGAAGACGGCGCGCATCCCGATCAAGGTCATTCCGATCGAAAAGCTGAAGAAGCCCGAGTGGATCCGCGTGAAGGCGGCCACCGGCAGCTCGCGCTTCAACGAGATCAAGACGATCCTGCGCGAGCACAACCTGCATACGGTGTGCGAGGAAGCGAGCTGCCCGAACATCGGCGAATGCTTCGGCAAGGGCACCGCGACGTTCATGATCATGGGCGACAAGTGCACGCGCCGCTGCCCGTTCTGCGACGTCGGCCACGGCCGTCCCGACCCGCTCGACGCGGATGAACCGAAGAACCTCGCGCGCACGATCGCGGCGCTGAAGCTCAAGTACGTGGTGATCACGAGCGTCGACCGCGACGACCTGCGCGACGGCGGCGCCGCCCACTTCGTCGAGTGCATCCGCGAAACGCGCGCGCAGTCGCCGGACACGCGCATCGAGATCCTGACGCCGGACTTCCGCGGCCGTCTCGACCGCGCGATCTCGATCCTGAACGCCGCGCCGCCGGACGTGATGAACCACAACCTCGAAACGGTGCCGCGCCTGTACAAGGAAGCGCGCCCGGGTTCGGACTACGCGCACTCGCTGAAGCTCCTGAAGGACTTCAAGGCGCTGCATCCGGACGTCGCGACGAAGTCGGGCCTGATGGTCGGCCTCGGCGAGACCGAAGAGGAAATCCTGCAGGTGATGCGCGACCTGCGCGCGCACGACGTCGACATGCTGACGATCGGCCAGTACCTGCAGCCGTCCGAGCACCACCTGCCGGTGCGCGCGTACGTGCATCCCGATACGTTCAAGATGTACGAGGAAGAGGCGTACAAGATGGGCTTCACGCACGCGGCCGTCGGCGCGATGGTGCGGTCGAGCTATCACGCCGACCTGCAGGCGCATGGCGCAGGGGTGGTCTGAGCCCGCTTGCTTCGTCGTCCTCTGACGAGCCAGAAAAAAGCCCGCAGCGATGCGGGCTTTTTCGTTGGTGCGGCCGCCGCCCGCGCATTCGCACGGCAATCGTCACCCGACCGGACACGCAATCCGGTCGAGCATGGAAAGCAAAGCTGAAACGGCATCGATAGCTTCGCAGGATAAGTTCGCTCCCGCCGTGCGCAAAGCTCCTATAGTCGGCTCTCCCGCAGCAATGCCCGCATTCGAAGGAGAGCCGCATGTCCCGTTTCAGCTTCATCCGCCGCGCCGTCGTCGCGCTGACCGCCTTTGCCGCGCTGGGCGCGGCGCACGCCGAATCGCGCGAAGTCGTGATCGCGTACCAGGACATGGTCGTGCCGTGGCGCTATGCGCAGGCGAGCGGTGAAGTCGAAAAGGCGACCGGCTACAAGGTCACGTTCCGCAAGCTCGACAGCGGCGCCGACGTGATCCGCGCGCTCGCATCGGGCTCCGTGCAGCTCGGCGAAGCCGGCTCGAGCCCGATCGCGGCCGGGCTGTCGCAGGGGCTCGACATCTCGCTGTTCTGGGTGCTCGACAACATCAACGACGCCGAGGCGCTCGTCGCGCGCAACGGCTCGGGCGTCACCAACATCGCCGCGCTGAAGGGCAAGAAGATCGGCGTGCCGTTCGTGTCGACGTCGCATTTCCATACGCTCGTCGCGCTGCAGGCCGCGGGCGTCAATCCGAACGACGTGAAGATCGTCAACCTGCGTCCGCCCGAAGTCGCGGCTGCGTGGGCGCGCGGCGACATCGACGCGACCTACATCTGGGATCCGGTGCTCGCGAAGGTCAAGCAGTCGGGTACCGTGCTCACGACGTCGGGCCAGGTGGCGAAGGAAAGCGGCAAGGCGACCTTCGACGGCTTCGTCGTGAGCCGCAAGTTCGCGCGCGAGAACCCCGAGTTCGTCACGCGCTTCGTGAAGGTGCTCGCGGCCGCCGATGCCGACTATCGCGCGCACGCTGCCGCGTGGAAGGTCGGCTCGCCGCAGGTCGCGGCGGTCGCGAAGGTGTCGGGCGCGAACGCGCAGGACGTACCGGCCAGCCTCGCGCTCTACGCGTTCCCGACGCCGGCCGAGCAGGCGTCGCCGACGTGGCTCGGCGGCGGTGCGCAGTCGGGCGCCGCGAAATCGCTCGCGGCCACCGCCACGTTCCTCAAATCGCAAGGCACGATCCAGACGGTGCTCGCCGACTATTCGGCCGGCGTCGATCCGCAGTTCGTGCAGAAGGCCGCGCGCTGAGCGCGGCCGCTCAACCCACTCGTCGCGGAGTCCTGAACATGAGCACGCTGGAAGTCCGTCAGGTATCGGTCGACTATCCGGGCGAACGCGGCCGGCCGACGACGCAGGCGCTCGCGCGCGTCGACCTGCGCATCGAGGCCGGTGAATTCGTCGTCGCGCTCGGCGCGTCCGGCTGCGGCAAGACGACGCTGCTGAACTGTATGGCCGGTTTCGTCGCGCCGACGACCGGCGACGTGCGCGTCGACGGCGTGCCGGTCACGGGCCCCGGCGCCGATCGTGGTGTCGTGTTCCAGAAATACGCGCTGCTGCCGTGGCTCGACGTGCTCGACAACGTCGCGCTCGGGTTGCGCTTCGCACGCGTGTCGAAGGCCGAACGCGCAGCGCGGGCGCGGGAGATGCTCGCGCTCGTCGGGCTCGACAGGCATGCGCATGCGCGCGTGTACGAGCTGTCGGGCGGGATGCAGCAGCGCGTCGGCATCGCGCGCGCGCTCGCGAGCGACCCGCGCGTGCTGCTGATGGACGAGCCGATGGGCGCGCTCGACGCGATGACGCGCGGCACGATGCAGGCGCTCGTGCTCGACGTATGGGCACGCACCGGCAAGACGGTGTTCTTCATTACGCATGATGTCGAGGAGGCGCTGTTCCTCGCGACGCGTCTCGTCGTGATGACGCCCGGCCCCGGCCGGATCGCGGAAACCTTCGAACTGCCGTTCGCGCGCCGCTACGTCGAATCGCGCGATGCGCGCGCGGTGAAGTCGTCACCGGATTTCATCGCATGGCGCGAACGGCTGATCGCGTACCTGCATCGCGACGAGGCCGCCGAGGCGGCGGCGTGATGCACGAACTCGCGCGACAGGGCGCGTCGGTCGGACGCGGTCGGATCAGTACCTTGCACAGGCAGGACAGCATGAGCACGCAGGATTCTTGGGCGGCCGATCGCACGGCCGCGGAGCCCGGGCAGGATCAACGCGCGACGCAACGGCGTCACGCGGCGCGTCCGGCTCGCGCATCGCATCGCTACCGGTTGCCGGGGCAGGGGAAGACAGCCGGGCTGAGCGCGGCGACGGTCGCGGTACTGGCACTGCTGTGGTGGGTCGCCACCCATCGCCAGTGGCTGCCGCCGCTGTTCCTGCCCGCGCCGGAAGCCGTGTGGACCGCGTTCGTCGATGCGTGGCACGGCCGTATCCAGGGCGGCCTGCCGTTGTCCGACCATCTGCTGTGGAGCGCCGCGCGCGTGTTCGGTGCGTTCGCGCTCGCGACCGCGATCGGCGTGCCGGCCGGCATCCTGATGGGCGTGAGCCGCATCGCGCGCGGCGTGCTCGATCCGTTGCTGGAGTTCTACCGGCCGCTGCCGCCGCTCGCGTACCTGCCGCTCGTCGTGATCTGGTTCGGCATCGACGAAACCGCGAAGCTCGTCGTGATCTTCCTCGCGTGCTTCGCGCCGATCGCGATGGCCGCGCGTGCCGGCGTGCGTGCGGCAACCGTCGAGCAGATCAACGCCGCGTATTCGCTCGGCGGCAGCTTCGCGCAGATCGTGCGCCACGTGGTGCTGCCGGCCGCGCTGCCGGAAATCCTCACCGGGCTGCGGATCGCGATCGGGTTCGGCTGGACGACGCTCGTCGCGGCCGAGATGGTCGCCGCGACGGCCGGGCTCGGGCAGATGGTGCTGAACGCATCGAGCTTCCTGCGCACCGACATCGTCGTGATGGGCATCCTGCTCATCGGCGCGATCGCGTGGCTGTTCGATCTCGCGATGCGGTGGGTCGAGCAGCGGGTGGTGCCGTGGAAGGGGCGCGGTTGACGCAGCGCGCAGGGCGCTCAGATGTGCTGGTGCACGACCGTCAGCGGCCGGCCGTACGCGGCGGTGAATTCGGCGATGAACGCATCGCTCAGCAGCCAGTTCTGGAAGTTGAAGCCGAGATGGCCGAAGGCCCACGGCGGATCGTAGCGCCATTGCGTGACGGGTTGCCGATGGCCGCACGCGCCGCATACGAGCGGAGCCGCATCGTCACCCTCGAACCAGTCGGAAAATGCGTCACCCCATGCGGCGCCGAGCGCGGTCTGCTCCGCGTTGCACGCCGGGCAGAAAATCTCGAGGCCGTTCCCGCCTGCATCGAAGATGCGGCGTTCCACGTCGACCTCCAGCCAGTTCGGGATGGACGGCGGCAAATTTGCGCGCGCGTCGCAGGCGTTCGCATAAAGCGGGCCGGGTGGGTAACCGGTTCGGTCGATGGCCGTCAGATCGCTCTCCTTGAGCCCCCAGGTCGTGCCCCAGTCGCGATACAGGTCGCCGACGCGCGTCGCCGCGCCGACGATTCCGCGCGCCTGCAGCCACGCGATCATGCGCTGTGCCTCGGCGGGCGCTTCAGCGAGCGAAACCACCGGATCGACCAGATAGGTGAAGTTGTCGCTCATCGCACTCATTCCCCCATCGCCACGCCTTCCCGCCGCGGATCCGCCCCGCCGAACCACACCGTCTGACCCTGCACGTTCAGCCGCTGGATTCCCTGCAGCCCCGAGTTCATCTCGACCACCCGCACGTCGTGCCCGCGGCCCTTCAGCCCGTCGGCGAGCGCATCGGACACGCGACCGCGTTCGAGTTGCGTCGGCCCGTTCATCGACCCGAAGTTCGGCAGCGCGATCGCCTGCTGCATCGTCATTCCCCAGTCGAGCACGCCGACCAGCGTCTTCGCGACGTGATTGATGATCGCGGGGCCGCCGGCCGAGCCGACGATCATCGTCACCTGTTTCGTCTTCTTGTCGAACACGAGTTCCGGCGACATCGCCGAGCGCGGCCGCTTGCCGGGCTGCACGCGGTTCGCGACCGGCCGGCCGTTGTCGTTCGACACGAACGAGAAATCGGTGAGCTGGTTGTTCAGCATGAAGCCGCGCACCATCAGCCGCGAACCGAACGCATCCTCGATGCTCGTCGTCATCGACAGCGCCTGGCCGTAGCGGTCGACGATCGCGATGTCGGAGGTCGACGGCAACTCGGGGCTGCGGTCGTCGGCCATCGCGAGCGTCGCGCCCTGCGGCGTGCCGGCCTGCGCGACGCCCATGCTGCTGTCGCCGATCAGGTGCGCGCGCTGCGCGAGATAGGTCTTGTCGGTGAGGCTCGCCCAGCTGCCGCCCGGCAGCGGCACGAAATCGGGATCGGCGACATAACGCGCGCGGTCCGCATAGGCGAGCCGCCCGGCTTCGCTGAACAGGTGCGCGGCGAACGGCGTCGGCTCGTAGCCGACGTCGTTGCGCACCGGCTTCTGCGCGCCGATCTGCTGCCAGTCGGGCATCGCTTCGAGGATGCCGAGCATCTGCGCGATCGCGAGGCCGCCCGACGACGGCGGCGGCATCCCGCACACCACCGAGCGCCGGTAATCCGCGCACAGCGGCGCACGCACCTTCGCCTTGTAGCGCGCGAGATCCTGGAGCGACAGCAGGCCCGGGTTGGTCGGGTGCCTGCGCACCTTCGTGACGATGTCGCGCGCGATCGCGCCGCTGTAGAACGCGTTCGCGCCGCGGTCGGCGACTTGCCGCAGCACGGTCGCGAGCGCGGGGTTCTTCAGCACCGTGCCGGCCGCCTTCGGCGTGCCGTCCGGGTTGTAGAAATACGCACGCGCAGCCGGGTCGTTCTTCAGGTACTTGTCGTTCGCGATCAGCGTCGCGAGCCGCGGGCTGATCGTGAAGCCGTGCTCGGCGAGCCGGATCGCCGGCTGGAACAGCCGGCGCCACGGCAGCTTGCCGTGTGCACGGTGCGCGGCGTCGAGCATGCGCAGCACGCCCGGCGTGCCGACCGAGCGCCCGCCGACGACGCCTTCGTAGAAGCTCATCGGCTGGCCGGTCGGCCCGTAGAACAGGCGGTCGGTCGCGGCGGCCGGCGCGGTCTCGCGGCCGTCGTACGCCTGCGTCGCCTTGCCGTCGAAGTACAGCAGGAACGCACCGCCGCCGATTCCCGACGATTGCGGCTCGACGAGCGCGAGCACCATCTGCGTCGCGATGGCCGCATCGATCGCGGTGCCGCCGGCCTTCAGCATGTCGTAGCCGGCCTGCGTCGCGAGCGGATTCGCGGCCGCGATCATGAAGTGCTGCGAGGTCCAGCCCGGCTTGTCGGTCCAGCCGGACGACAGCTCGGGCGCATGGACGCCGGGCAGCGGCACGGCGGCACCCGATGCGGCGGCGACGGGCACCACCGCGCCCGACGGCGGCGTGGACGGGGACGTGCAGCCGGCGTTGAACGCGACGAGCGCGACGGCGGCGAGCAGCGTCCAGGAGCGCGAATGCGGACGAATCCGGTCGAACATTGAACCCTCGGCAGCAGTGAATTCGAAGGAGGCGACGATGCCGGCGCAACGCGGCTGCCCGCCCCGGCGCGCTATTGTCGCCGCGCGGCCGGCGGGTTGTCACCCGACAGGAAACCCTGACGCATCGCGCCGGGCCCGCCCCGGCCGGTCTTTCCGGCCTGTTCGAGGATGAACTCTATGAACGTCGACGTCGCGCGCGTGTGGTGCCGGTTCGGCATGTAGAGCATGTACATGTGCGTGCCGAAGATGCTGAGCCGGTACGCGTCGAGCGACGTGACGACCGTGCCGCGCCGGATGTCGTCCTGCACCACGTAGTCGGGCACGATGCCGACGCCGATCCCGCCGAGGATCGCCTGCCGCAGGAACAGGAAGTTCTCCGAAATCAGCGTGGGCTCGAGCAGCACCTCGTGGCGCTCGTCGCCGAGATACGCGGCAATCCTGAGCTGCCGGCCCATCACCGTCGCGGTGACGACGGGGGAGGCCGACAACGCGCCGAGGCTCGCCGGCATCCCGTGCTCGGCCGCGAACGCGGCCGATGCGCACGCGACGTAGCGCACCGCGCCCATGTCGCGCGCGACGAGGTTCTGCGGCGGCTCGGGCATCACGCGCACGGCGATGTCGATCTCGTCGCGCATCAGGTCTTCCACGCGGTTCTCGAACACGACGTCGAGCACGATGCCCGGATGCAGCCGCTTGAACGCGAGCAGCCAGTCGGACATCACCATCTGCCCGTAGCCGCTCGGCACCGACAGCCGCACGCGGCCCTGCAGATCCTGGCCGAGCGTCGTCACCGACTCCTGCGCGGCGAGCAGTTCGTTGCGGATGCGCCGCCCGTGCTCGTACAGCTTCAGCCCGATTTCGGTCGGCTCGATGCGCCGCGTCGTGCGCCGCACGAGCTGCTGGCCGATCGAGCGCTCGAGCTGGTTCAGCCGGTAGCTGACGTTCGCGCGGCTCATCTTGAGCCGCTGCGCGGCCTTGCTGAGATTGCCGGCGTCGAGGATCTCAACGAGCAGCGTCAGCGTGTTCAGGTCCATGCGTCGCGTCTCCTGATCCGTCCCGTTTAACGGTCGGAAGCATTCAGTGTCAAGTCAGACTTGACAGCTTGTAAAAGCGGGAGGGAATTGTCAATGAATCTCGATCAATCGAGAATCAGGTCATGCCCGGCGTACGGCCGGATCTTGTCCCGCTTCGTGCGGGACCGGGGCAGGCGCCCCGGCGCCGCTCGCGTGGCCGCGAGCCACGAACCGGCGTCGCCGCGCCTGCCGCCGCGTCAAGGAGACACGATGAACTCACCCGCTTCCCCCACCGGCCCGGCCGGCACCGTCACGCGCGAGCGGCGCGACAAGGTGCTCGTCGTCACGATCGACCACGCGCCCGTCAACGCGCTGTCCGCCGACGTGCGGCGCGGCCTTGCC
This sequence comes from Burkholderia reimsis, assembly GCF_003294055.1. Lineage (NCBI taxonomy): Bacteria > Pseudomonadati > Pseudomonadota > Betaproteobacteria > Burkholderiales > Burkholderiaceae > Burkholderia > Burkholderia reimsis. The sequence continues at coordinate 124,623 of NZ_QMFZ01000014.1, read as the reverse complement.
GACGCGCTCGACGCCGCGCAGGCCGACGACGCGATCCGCGCGGTGCTGATCGTCGGCGCCGGCCGCAACTTCATCGCGGGCGCCGATATCCGCGAATTCGGCAAGCCGCCCGTGCCGCCGTCGCTGCCCGACGTGTGCGAGCGGATCGAATCGGGCACGAAGCCGGTCGTGGTCGCGCTGCATGGCGCGACGCTCGGCGGCGGCCTCGAAGTCGCGCTCGCCGCGCATTACCGGCTCGCGGTGCCCGGCGCGAAGCTCGGGCTGCCCGAAGTCACGCTCGGCCTGCTGCCCGGCGCGGGCGGCACGCAGCGCGCGCCGCGCCTGATCGGCGCGAAGGCCGCGCTCGACCTGATGCTGACGGGCCGCCACGCGAGCGCGGACGAAGCGCTCTCGCTCGGCCTCGTCGACCGCGTCGCGCACAGCGACGACACGCTCGCCGAAGGCCTCGCTTACGCGCAGGAACTCGTGTCGCTCGGCGCGCCGATACGCCGCACGCGCGACGCGCAGGGCCTGGCCGACCGCGCAGCCGCGCAGGCCGCGATCGACGCGGCGCGCGCGGAATTGCCTAAGAAGTCGCGTGGCCTGTTCTCGCCCGCGAAGATCGTCGACGCGGTCGAGGCCGCGCTCACGCAGTCGTTCGACGCGGGGATGAAGCTCGAACGCAGCCTGTTCCTGCAGTGCATCGACAGCCCGCAGCGCGCGGGCCTCGTGCACGCTTTCTTCGCGGAGCGTGAAGCGGCGAAGGTGCCCGAGGCACGTCGCGCGAGCGCGCGGCCGGTCGAGCGGATCGGCGTGGTCGGCGGCGGCACGATGGGCGCGGGCATCGCGGTCGCGGCGCTCGATGCCGGGCTGCCGGTGACGATGATCGAACGCGACGAAGCGTCGCTCGCGCGCGGCCGCGCGCACGTCGAGAAGGTGTACGACGGCCTCGTCGCGAAAGGGCGGATGACGCCGGCCGCGCACGCCGCGCGGCTCGCGCGTTTCAAGGGCAGCACGTCGTACGACGCGCTCGCGCAGGCCGACGTCGTGATCGAGGCCGTGTTCGAGGACATGGCCGTGAAAAAGGCCGTGTTCGCCGAACTCGCGCGCGCGTGCAAGCCGGGTGCGGTGCTCGCGACCAACACGTCGTATCTCGACATCGACGAGATCGCCGCGAGCATCGACCGGCCGGCCGACGTGATCGGCCTGCATTTCTTCTCGCCGGCCAACGTGATGAAGCTGCTCGAGATCGTCGTGCCGGCGCGCGTGAGCGCCGAAGTGGTCGCGACCGCGTTCGCGCTCGCGAAGCAGTTGAAGAAGACGCCGGTGCGCGCCGGCGTGTGCGACGGCTTCATCGGCAACCGGATCCTCGCCGTCTATCGCACGGCGGCCGACTACCTGATGGAAGACGGCGCGTCACCGTACCAGATCGACCGCGCGGTGCGCGAATTCGGCTTCCCGATGGGGCCGTTCCAGGTCGTCGACCTCGCCGGCGGCGACATCGGCTGGGCGACTCGCAAGCGCCGCGCGGCGACGCGCGACCCGCGCGCGCGCTACGTGGAGATTTCCGACCGGCTGTGCGAGCGCGGCTGGTTCGGCCAGAAGACGGCGCGCGGCTACTACCTGTATCCGGACGGCGCGCGCGTCGGCACGCCGGACCCGGAAGTCGAGGCGATCGTCGCGCAAGAGCGCGCGAAGAAGGGCATCGCGCCGCGCACGTTCACCCACGACGAGATCATGCGCCGCTACCTCGCGGCGATGATCAACGAAGGCGCGAACGTCGTGCACGAGAAGATCGCGCTGCGCCCGCTCGACGTCGACGCGGTGTTCCTGTACGGCTACGGCTTCCCGCGTTATCGCGGCGGCCCGATGCATTACGCGGACACGGTCGGCCTCGCGAACGTGCTCGCCGATATCCGCGCGTTCGCGAAAGAAGATCCGCTGTTCTGGAAGCCGTCGCCGCTGCTCGTCGATCTCGTCGCGCGCGGCGCGGATTTCGCGAGCCTGAACCGCCTCGACTGAACGCCAACCGCATTCGCCACGGACTGACGATGGACCTCAATTTCACTCCCGAAGAGGAAGCCTTCCGCACGGAAGTGCAGCGCTTCCTGCAAGCCGAACTGCCCGGGCGCATCGCGCGCAAGGTGAAGGGCGGCCTGCATCTCACGCGCGACGACATGCGCGAATGGCACGCGATACTCAACGCGCGCGGCTGGCTCGCGAGCCACTGGCCGCGTGAGTACGGCGGCCCCGGCTGGAGCGTCGCGCAGAAGTTCCTGTTCGACAACGAGTGCGCGCTCGCGGGTGCGCCGCGCATCGTGCCGTTCGGCGTGAACATGCTCGGCCCCGTGCTGATCAAGTACGGCGACGAAGCGCAGAAGCGCCGCTGGCTGCCGCGCATTCTCGACGGCACCGACTGGTGGTGCCAGGGCTATTCGGAGCCGGGCGCCGGCTCCGATCTCGCGGCGGTGAAGACGAGCGCGGTGCGCGGGCGCGACGCGCAGGGCGAGCACTACATCGTGAACGGCCAGAAGACGTGGACCACGCTCGGCCACTACGCGAACATGATCTTCTGCCTCGTGCGCACCGCGACCGACGTGCGCAAGCAGGAAGGCATCAGCTTCCTGCTGATCGACATGAACACGCCGGGCGTCGAGGTCCGCCCGATCATCACGCTCGACGGCGAGCACGAAGTGAACGAGGTGTTCTTCACCGACGTGCGCGTGCCGGCGGAGAACCTCGTCGGCGAAGAGAACCGCGGCTGGACCTACGCGAAATACCTGCTCACGTACGAGCGCACCAACATCGCGGGAATCGGTTTTTCGACGGCCGCGCTCGACCGGCTGCGCGCGGTTGCCGCGAAGGTCACGAAGAACGGCCGGCCGCTCGCCGACGATCCGTTCTTCGCGGCGCGCGTCGCGCGTGTCGAGATCGAACTCGAGAACATGCGCACGACCAACCTGCGCGTGCTGGCGGCGGTCGCGGGCGGCGGGGTGCCGGGCGCGGAAAGCTCGATGCTGAAGATTCGCGGCACGCAGATCCGCCAGGAGATCACCGCGCTGATGCGGCGCGCGATGGGGCCGTATGCACAGCCGTTCGTCGACGAGGCGCTCGATGCCGACTACGACGGCGAGCCGGTCGGCCCGGACGAAGCCGCGAGCGCCGCGCAGCAGTATTTCAACAACCGGAAGCTGTCGATCTTCGGCGGCTCGAACGAGATCCAGAAGAACATCATCGCGAAGATGATGCTCGGGCTGTAACGAGGAGCGCGACGATGGATTTCCAGCACACTGAAGACCGCCGGATGCTGGCGGACACGTTGAACCGCTTCATCACCGAACAGTATGCGTTCCCGGTGCGCGATCGCATCGCGCAGTCGGCCGAGGGCTTCGATCGCGCGATGTGGCAGCGCTTTGCGGAACTCGGCACGGTCGGCGCGCTGTTCGCGGAAGCCGACGGCGGTTTCGGCGGCGCGGGCTTCGACATCGCCGTGGTGTTCGAATGCCTCGGGCGCGGGCTCGTCGTCGAGCCGTTCCTCGGCGCGCTGCTCGCGGGCCGCGCGCTGTCGCTCGCCGGCGGCGACGCACATCGCGAGCGGCTCGCCGCGCTGATCGACGGCAGCGCGAGCGCCGCGTTCGCGCATGACGAGCCGGGCTCGCACTACGAACTGACGACCGTGCGCACGCGCGCCGAACGCTCGGGCGACGGCTGGGTGCTCACGGGCGCGAAGGGTGTCGTCGACCAGGCCGCGCAGGCGGCATTCTTCGTCGTCAGCGCGCGCGTGTCCGGGCAGGACGACGACGCGGCCGGCATCGGCCTGTTCGTCGTGCCGGCCGACGCGCCGGGCGTGTCGCTGCGCGACTACCGGAAGATCGACGGCGGCCGTGCGGCCGAAGTGCGCTTCGAGCGCGTCGTGCTGCCGGCCGATGCGGCGCTCGGCGCGCACGACGGCGAAGCGGGCGCCGAGTTGCTCGAACGCGTGCTCGGCTACGGGCTGCTCGCGCTGTCGGCGGAAGCGCTCGGCGCGATGGACGTTGCGAAGGAGCACACGCTCGAGTACCTGCGCACGCGCAAGCAGTTCGGGCTGCCGATCGGCAGTTTCCAGGCGCTGCAGCACCGGATGGCCGACCTGCTGCTCGAAGTCGAGCAGGCGCGTTCGGCCGTGATCAACGCGGCCGCGCAGCTCGATGCGCCGCGCGTGGTGCGCGAACGCGCGCTGGCCGCGGCGAAATTCAGCATCGGGCGGATCGGCACGCTCGTCGCCGAGGAGAGCATCCAGTTGCACGGCGGGATCGGGATGACGTGGGAGCTGCCGCTGTCGCACTACGCGAAGCGCCTCGTGATGATCGATCACCAGCTCGGCGACGAGGATCACCATCTCGCGCGCTACATCGCGCTGTCGAAACAGTAAAGACGAACGACGCGAACGGAGGAGACAAGGATGACGAACGAATCGCGCGTTTTGCCGCTGGCCGGCGTGAAAGTGCTCGATTTCTCGCGCGTGCTCGCGGGGCCGTGGTGCGCGATGGTGCTCGCCGATTTCGGCGCGGAAGTGATCAAGGTCGAGCATCCGGCGCGCGGCGATGACACGCGCGACTGGGGCTTGAGGATCGGCGACACTGAAACGACCTACTTCAACAGCGTGAACCGCAGCAAGCGCTCGATCTGCGTCGACCTGCAGACCGACGAAGGGCGGCGGCTCGCGCGCGAGCTGGCCGCGCAGGCCGACGTGGTGCTTCACAACTTCAAGTTCGGCGGCGCGGAGAAGCTCGGGCTCGGCTACGACGCGCTGGCCGAACTGAACCCGCGCCTCGTGCATTGCGCGATCTCCGGCTACGACCGCTCGGGAGCCGAGGCCGCGCGGCCCGGCTACGACCTCGTCGTGCAGGGCGAGGCCGGGCTGATGGCGCTGAACGGCGAAGCCGGCCAGCCGCCGCTGAAGTTCGGCGTCGCGGCGGTCGACCTGTTCACCGGCATGTATTCGGCGCAGGCGATCCTCGCGGCGCTGTACGAACGTCATGCGACGGGGCGCGGGCGGCGCATCGAGATGGCGCTGTTCGACTGCGGGCTGATGATCACCGCGTACTACGGGCTCGACGCGCTGCTGATGGGCGAGGACCCGCCACGCTATGGCAACGCGCATCCGTCGATCGTGCCGTACGGCGTGTTCGACGCGGCCGACGGCCCGCTCGTGATCACGGTCGGCAACAACCCGCAGTTCGCGCGCTTTTGCGACGCGATCGAGCGGCCCGACCTCGCCGCGGACGAACGCTACAAGACCAACCTCGGCCGCTCGGAGAGCCGCGCCGACCTGCTGCCCGAGATTCGTCGCGAACTCGCGCGCCGTTCACGCGCGACTTTGCTCGCGGCGCTGGCCGACGCGGGCATTCCGTGCGGCGAAGTGCTCGGGCTGCACGAAGCGCTGACGTCGGAACGCGCGACGAACGCGGGGCTCGTGACGCGGCAGCCGCATCCGGTCGCGGGCGGCGTCGACGTGCTGGCGCCGCCGTACCGGTTCGACGGCGCGCGGCTGCCGGTACGCGGCGCGCCGCCGGTGCTCGGCGCCGATACGGACGACGTGCTCGGCGGCTGGCTCGGGATGTCGGCCGACGAGGTCGCGCGGCTGCGCGCGGATCGCGTCGTGTAGATCGCTTTTTCCGCCACGGCGCGGGCGGGGTAGTCGACGCGCGCCGACCATTCCACACAACACCCTCGCAATGACGAGTTGGTTTGCCCTGCGGGGGCCTGAGTAGGCGCTGAAGCGCCAACTCAGGTCGACCGCGAAGCATGGGACCCGAGTAAGCGCTAAAGCGCTAACTCGGGTCGACCGCGAAGCATGGGACCCGAGTAAGCGCTGAAGCGCTAACTCGGGTCGACAGGAGACACCATGGAGCTTTCCTTCATCGAATCGGTCACGGCGCGCCGCGACTACCAGCAGCTCGTGCGTGCACGGCGCCGTTTCAGCTTCACGCTGACGGCACTGATGATCGCCACGTACTACGGCTTCATCCTGCTCGTCGCGCTCGCGCCGCACGTGCTCGCGGCGCCGCTGTATCGCGGCGCGACGACGACGGTCGGGATCGCCGCGGGCGTCGCGATCATCCTGGTCGCGATCGGGTTGACCGCGTGTTACGTGCTGCGCGCGAACCGTGCGTTCGACCGCCGCGTCGACGCGCTCCTGCAGCGTTCGTGAAGGAGGCCGACATGCGACGTACCTCGATCGCGCTCCGCGCGCTTGCCGTTCCCGCGGCCCTCGTTTCGTCTGCCGCGCATGCGGTATCGGTCGCGGGCCCGATGCCCGACAAGGTCGAACTGAACCCGGTCGCGATCGGGATGTTCTTCGCGTTCGTGTTCGCGACGCTCGCGCTCACGCGCTGGGCCGCGCGCCGCACGCGCTCGACGCGCGACTTCTACACGGCCGGCGGCGGCATCACCGGGCTGCAGAACGGGCTCGCGATCGCGGGCGACTACATGTCGGCCGCGTCGTTCCTCGGGCTGTCGGGGATGGTGTTCATGTTCGGCTTCGACGGGCTTATCTACTCGATCGGCTTTCTCGTCGGCTGGCCGTTCGTGATGTTCCTGATCGCCGAACCGCTGCGCAATCTCGGCAAGTTCACGTTCGTCGACGTCGTTGCGTACCGCTTCGCACAGCGGCCGATCCGGCTGCTGACGTCCGCGAATTCGCTGACCATCGTCGTGCTGTACCTCGTCGTGCAGATGGTCGGCGCGGGCAAGCTGATCCAGCTGCTGTTCGGGCTGTCGTACGGGACGGCCGAGCTGATCGTCGGCGTGCTGATGGTTGTCTACGTGTTCTTCGGCGGGATGACCGCGACCACCTGGGTGCAGGTGATCAAGGCCGTGCTGCTGCTGTGCGGCGCGACATTGCTCGTCGTGCTCGCGCTCGCCGAATTCGGCTTCAGCGTCGACGAGATGTTCCGCCGCGCGGTGGCCGTGCATCCGGGCGCGCTGTCGATCATGGGCCCCGGCAAGCTGATCCGCGATCCGGCCAACGCGCTGTCGCTCGGCATCGCGCTGATGTTCGGCACGGCCGGCTTCCCGCACATCCTGATGCGCTTCTTCACGGTGCCGAACGCGAAGGAGGCGCGCAAGTCGGTGCTCTATGCGACCGGCTTCATCGGCTACTTCTACCTGCTGACCTTCGTGATCGGCTTCTCGGCGATCGTGCTGCTCGCGCAGCATCCGGAATTCTTCAAGCTGGGCGCCGACGGTTCGTTCAATCTCACGCACGACCTGCTCGGCGGCTCGAACATGGTCGCGGTGAAGCTCGCGCAGGCGGTCGGCGGGAACTGGTTCTACGGGTTCATCGCGGCGGTCACGTTCGCGACGATCCTCGCGGTGGTCGCGGGCCTCACGCTCGCCGGCGCGACGACGATCTCGCATGATCTTTACGCGCAGATGTGGGCGCGCGGCAAGCCCGACGAGCGCCTCGAGATGCGTATCTCGCGCGCGGCGACGATTGCGTTGTCGGCGGTCGCGATCGGGCTGTCGATCCTGTTCGAGCACGTGAATGTCGCGTTCATGGTCGGCCTCGTCGCGGCGGTGGCCGCGAGCGCGAATTTCCCGGTGCTCGCGATGTCGATCTTCTGGCGCGGGATGACGACGCGCGGCGCGGTGCTCGGCGGCGGCCTCGGCCTCGTTTCGGCGGTCACGCTCACGGTGCTGTCGAAGTCGGTGTGGGTCGACGTGCTGCATCACGCGCACGCGCCGGTGTTCCTCGACAACCCGGCGCTCGTGTCGGTGCCGCTCGCGTTTGTCGGGATCGTCGTCGGTTCGCTTGTGGATCGCGGCGAGCGTGCGCGGCGCGAGCGCGACGCGTTCGCGCAGCAGGAGTTCTACGCGCAGACGGGCCTGCTGGCGGGCGAGGCGGTGCAGCACTGATCCGTGATTGTGGGTGGTGAAACCCCGAGGATCGAGATCTCTCGGGGTTTCGCTTTTTTTGGGGGGCGAGGCGCAGAGGTAATCGCCAGTAGAGACGGAATTTGCGACAAGGTGGCCGGGGCAAGTCTGGCTCGATCGCGGATAGGACCAGGGCAACTCACGAATATGGTGGAGGCCAAGTCGCGGAAAAAGCGCAACTTTCGGATTCGTCCAATAGACGGGGATCTCGCAATAGTTAATCGTTGCCGCTGGGCGTTCAGCGAGCAGCTTAACTATGGCTATCCAATCCGACCTGCGCTTTACCTTCACCGCCGGCATCGAATCGTTCGAGGTCGTCGAGTTCACCCTGCACGAGGGCCTGTCCGAGACCTTCCTGTTGCAGGTGGAACTCGCCAGCACGAATCCCGCCATCGACTTCGGCCAAGTGCTCGATCACAACGGCCTGCTCACGATCTGGCAGGGCGGTTTGCCCGTGCGTTACGTGCATGGCGCCATCTCATCGTTCGTGCAGCGTGACACGGGCTTTCGACGCACTCGCTATTCCGCCGTGGTCGAGCCGCGTTTGGCACGACTGAAGCTGTCCTCTGATTGGCGCATCTTCCAGACGCTGAGCGTACCCGAGATCGCTACGGCCGTGCTCAAGGCGCACAACCAGACGCTGGACTACGAGCAGCGTGTCACCAACGAGCATCTGGCGCGCGAATACTGTGTGCAGGCGGGCGACACCGACTACGACTTCATCGAGCGCATCCTGCGCGAGGAAGGCTTCTTCTACGCCTTCCAGCACAAGGCCGACGGTCATCGGTTGATCCACTGCGATCGGCTGTTTATCTTCGGCCGGCAGCAGGGCGAGCCGGTGCTGTATAACCCGACACCGGGCGGCGACCAGCCGCAGCCATGCCTGCGCACCTTCGCCTATACCGAGAACGTACGCACCGCGCGACAGGTGCAGCGCGATTACACCTTCAAGAGCCCGCGCTTTCCGCACGAGTACCCGCGCGAGGGCACCGACCTCGATCATCAGGGCCGCGGCTACGCGCGCTACGACTATCCGGGCCGCTACAAGCACGAATTCAGCGGCAAGGCCTTTACGCAGGACCGCCTGCGTGGTCACCGTCGCGATGCGCGTATCGCGCGGGTGAACGGCGATGATGCACGCCTGCAGCCGGGCACCGCGTTCGACTTGATTGGCCACCCGCGTGAGGACATGAACCGCGGCTGGCGTCCGGTCAGCATCGTCCATCACGGCGTGCAATACACCAGCCAGGCGGAGGAGGGTGCTGACGCGCAGCAAGGCACGCACTACCGCTACGAAGCGGTGCTGGTGCCCGACGACGCGGAATGGCGCGCCGAGCCGCTGCCGCGCCCGCGCATCGACGGCCCGCAGCCGGCGACCGTGGTCGGCCCCGAAGGCGAAGAGATCTACACCGACGCGTACGGCCGGGTAAAGGTGCAGTTCCCGTGGGATCGCGAAGGCAAGTACGACGAGCACAGCTCGTGCTGGATCCAGGTCGCGCAGAACTGGGCCGGCGCGACGTGGGGCCACATGGCGATCCCGCGTATCGGGCAGGAAGTGATCGTGGTCAACCTGGATGGCGATCCGGACCAGCCTCTCATCATCGGGCGGGCATACAACCGGCTGCAGTTGCCGCCGTACGAACTGCCGCGGCACAAGACGCGGATGACGATCAAGAGCCAGACGCACAAGGGAGACGGCTTCAACGAACTGCGCTTCGAGGACGAGAAGGATCAAGAGGAAATCTACGTCCACGCGCAGAAGGACCAGAACATCCACGTCAACCACGACGAAACCATCTTCGTCGGGCATGACCGCAGCGAGCAGGTGGAACACGACGAAACGATTGCCATCGGCAACGATCGTACCGAAACCGTGGGTCACGATGAGCAGGTCACCATCGGCCAGGACCGACGCCACGACATCGGGCAGGACGACTTCCTGAGCATTGGTCGCAACCACACCATTACGACGGCCAAGGACCGCACGGAGGAAGTCGGCAACCATCGTCGCGACAAGACCGCAGCCAACCACACGGTCGATATTGGCGGGCATCTGAAACAGCGCGTGGCAGGCCATGCCGAGCTGGAGGCGGGGCAGGCTATCCGGTATCGCACCAAGGTCGTCGAGTTGCAAGCTGGTGAGGTCATCCGCCTGCGCGGCCCCGGCGGCACGATTACGCTGGACGATTGCGGCGTGGAGATCGAAGCCGTCGCCATCCGCGTGAAGGGCCCAATGGTCCAGGATCGTAAGGGTGCAGGGAATGTGCTTCCACTATCTGGCGACTCGGTATTCGGTGATTCGCCGGATGACGCTTTCTACCTGACCTTCTCGGGCGATGCCTAAGCACACGGACATTTATGGCTAACTTCAAATACCCCTTCAAGGACAAGGCCGGAAAGGACGTGGTCGACGCCGATGTCTACTACAGCGCGCTCGGTATGGCCAGCGGCGGTTATTACGTGTTCGGACCGTCGGGCGTACATAGTGGCATTCACTATGAGTCGGCGATGGCCAACCTGCTGTCCCTCGACGAGGGCATTGGCGCCATGACCAAAGGCGAAGTGGTCGCCTATCGGATCAATCGCGAATACCCCACCTCCGCCGGGGCGGCCAATGTGCCGACGACCGCCGAATCCACCTCGGCCGCCTTTAGTACCGGGTTTGTCCTGACTCGGCACACGTTGGAATACCCGACCGGCAATAAGCTCACGTACTTCTGCTTGGCAATGCACTTGCGCTCGTTTGGCGATTACGAACGCATGGGGAGTGTGGTCAAGCGTCCCGCGTACTGGCCGGCCAAGATCTGTCGTGTCAAGGAAACCGCCAAAGAAAAACAAACTGTACCGAAAGGGGCCACCGATCAGCCAGTCATCGGGCTGAGCGTGCGCGCGAAACCTTCGTTTGCCAAAGACTCCCCCGTCCTTGGTTACCTGCCACACGGTGCTCGCTTCACGGTGCTCCAGCGCGACAAACAGTGGGTCAAGATCAAGCGCGTGATCGAGAAAGCGATCGTGCCGCCATCGACTGCGCAGACGGAGGTGCCAGCCGCCGCGCATAACGGATGGGTCTCGACGAGCTGGCTGGAAGCACTAGGCCAGGCGCCGGAGGACTTTGATGTCGTGGTTACGCCAGTGAGCCCGCCGGCGGTCAAAGCTGGCGAACTGTTGGGCCACATGGGTGAGTATCGGCGAGTACAGGATCCGCAGCAGGGCCGCAAGCTGATGCATCACGAGATCATCGTCGGCCCGGAACTGCGCGCATTTCTGGAAAAGAGTCGTGCTGCTGCGGCAAAGGCCACGCCTCAGCAGAAAACGCTGCTGCGGGTGGCGCCGGATACCCAATTGCATAACCCGGTACTCGCGCCGCCGCAGGCCGGTTTGCTGCCGGTGAATACCATTGTCGCCTTGGACGGTACGCCGCCTGACGATGCCCTGTACGTCAAAGTCAAGCCAACGGGGGGTATGCAGTGGATCGACCGCAAAGCCAAGTTGCCGACTGGTGCCAAGGAGGCCAATCTGTTCCGTCTCAACGATGGGGCCGTGTACACGGCGGCGGATATCGTCCGCGTGCCTCGGCAGGGGACGGTCGGTCAACCTGGAGCCACGCGCTTCCGCGGGGTTTTCGTCGGGGCTGCCAGCCAAACACCGGTCTGGATCACCAAAGATGCATACACTGCGCTGGTCAGTGTCCAAGGAGGCAAGTTGTTGACAGCGGACTTGGCGCAAGGGTGGGAAAGTTTTCCGCTGACGTTCGCAGCCAACGGCCCCAAGAATGGTGCGCAGCCGCAGCACGTGTCGCGGCTCATGTTGCAGCAATCGAGACCGGACAAACAAATCCCCACCGAGCTGCCCAAGGTGTTTGCCCTGGATGAAGCGGGTAACGCATGGTGGCAGGTGCAACTGAAAACCGGTGGCACCACCGCCATCGGCTGGGTAGGCGAAGTGGGCCATGCAGGCGTTTCCCGGCACTCGCCGCATGAGTGGGTGGACTTCAAACTGATTGAGTCCAAGCCAACCACGGCCGCCTACGGCAGCTATTTTGCCGACTTCAAGCAGATGGAGGAGTTTCAGCGCGGGCGATTGGGATTGAAGGACGCCGACCTCGACGTGCCGCTGCGCGAAGTGCGAGCGCTGCTCGATTCCAATCACGACGGTCAGCTCACCTTGGCCGAAGTGAAGGCAGCGCAGCGCGATCGTGACACCATCCGCCAACTGTCGCGTGTGATCCTGCGCTATCCGAGTGAATGGAAGGCAGACAAGAAGGCGTGGGATGCCTACGATGCGTTGATTCCCCCGTCATCGAAGATGGTTTGGGAGGCGGAGAAAGCGCGAATTGTGCTACTTGTATGGTGGGAAAACGTCGCCGGCAAGGTTAAAGACTTCCCTGTAGACCCCTCCGTCTTTCATGTCCACCCCATATCCCTCGTCGCAATCTTCAATTGGCCAGACTTTGATGAATGGATGTACATAGCGCGGACACTGTATGGGGAGGCGCGCGGGCAGAATTTTGAGTCCAAGGTCGCTGTTGCGTGGATTATCCGAAATCGATTGGAGCGTGGGACGTGGGGAGATACATACAAGGATGTTGTGACTGCACGACTCCAATTCACGTGCTGGAGCGAACGAGTTGATCCCGACGGGTACAAAGCGATTCACAATCCCCAAGGTGATCCTTGGAAGGACTGCAAGACGGCAGCCTTGAAGGTAATGTTGGCGCGAGAGGAGGAGAATGTGTTCCCTGGAGCGACTCACTACTATAGCCCACGGGCTCAAGCGCAATTGCATGCCAAAAATCCGACCCTATATCCGAACACGCCTCCATTTGCTGTGCCGGGTAAACGAGTTAAAAATCCGGAGGGTGTTAGCGATGAGGATTATCAGTTTTATCGTATGTAGTTGTCTTGTCGCGATTGTGGACGGTGCTTTAGCTGTCGCGCTGGATGAATCAACGAACTTTCATGATAGTTCTGTTCAAATCAAGGCGCGATGCGACGAATCTGATAGTGGTGTGAATTGCGGAATCTATGCGTCCGGAGCCGCCGGTGAGAGGAAGGTCATCGATTACCCTGGTGCGCCAACGAGCATATTGATGACTTCAGGGGTTTTTGTTATTGAATTTCCTTGTGGAACACAGTGTTCGGCAACCTACTTCTATAGCGAGAGGAGCGGGCTGGGTGGTCCGTTCCCCTTCGTCGAAGCCTATGACGTGGAGCGTGGCGTTGTTTTGCTCAGCAAACGAAATCCTCTTCCTATGTACGCCATGTTCTCAAAGCAATCTCTAGTTGTTGGGGAGGTTGCGTTGGATATACCCAAAGGGTCGGATGCTTTTGTCGCCATTAAAGAGGCTGCGGTCCAAGATCACCGATTTGTGATTACTTATACCGATCGTGTTGGGAACGTCAGGACGATTCGCCGACAGGTACCCATACTGAAAGGTAGGCTGGCGCGGTAAATGACTTGCGCACCAAGCATTCGTTGAGTTTGTCCGCGACCTCGTGGAAAGCGAATTTCATGGGAAGCTCAGGTCATTGTATTGACTGAGAAGAGGAATTCGATGGGGCGATGGATTTTATTAATAAATATCGACGCATTGATTGGAATGCGCATGTCGAGGTTAGGGGGCATCTCGACGAATAAAACCTATTTTTGTTTGGCCAGTGTCAATGCCATGTTGTGTCGCTAAATGAGGGTTGAGGTTGAGGGGGCTTTGAGTAAAATTCGGAAGGTGGCGTTTTCTTGCGTTTCAGACGATTTTGGAAATTTAAGAAATCCCAAAATTTATATTTAAGCGAGATGCCGAAAATTGAAATTGGTAGTGGTGCTGCATGAGTGCGACTTGCAGAGAAATTTCACTGCGAATGCAATCACTGAGGCCCGATCAACCCGCAGCCCCTGACATCTGCTTTGCAGATGTCCAACCCGCCCGTTGGAGCGCGAGATGAAGAGATGGCGACAATTGGCCTTGCTGTTGGCAAGCTCGGCAGTCTTGCAGGTAAATGCAACACCGACTGACGACGGTAGCTGCCGTAATGGCAATTTTCCCTTGGCGAATAACACATTTACCCTGGCCACGTTAACGGGCAAGCTCAACGTGTACTTGCTAAAGGACATGGATGGGTGCCCGTTGAAGGGCGAAGCCATGCGCCGACAGCGGGCCTATAAAGGGCCCGATGGTCCAGGATCGTAAGGGTGCGGGACACGCGATTTCGCTATCCGGCGACTCGGTGTTCGGTGATCCGCCAGATGACGTCTTTTGCCTGACCTTCTCGGGCGACGCCTCAGCACACGGACATTTATGGCTAACTTCAAATACCCCTTCAAGGACAAGGCCGGAAAGGACGTGGTCGACGCCGATGTCTACTACAGCGCGCTCGGTATGGCCAGCGGTGGCTATTCCGTGTTCGGACCGTCGGGCGTACATAGCGGCATTCACTATGAGTCGGCGATGGCCAACCTGCTGTCCCTCGACGAGGGCATCGGCGGCACGACCAAAGGCGAAGTGGTCGCCTACCGGGTCAATCGCGACTACCCGACCTCCCCCGGGGTGGCCAATGTGCCGACGACTGCAGAATCCACCTCGGTGGCCTTCAGTATCGGCTTTGTCCTGACAAGTCACGTCACACCCTGGAATATCCGATCGGCAATAAGCTCACTTGTTCTTGGATAATATATGTAAAGACATCGTGGAGTAAGTCGTGACTGTCCTTGTGAGATGGGGTGTGCTTGTCGTCGTTATATTTTATGCTTCCGCAGTGACTGCGAGAGAGGTTTATCACACTGTGGAGGATGACGGGCTGACAAATCAAAATCATGATCTGACGAAGGAAGTTGCTGCTCATAGATCATTTTCTGTATACAAATCTTTAGGTTGCCGCTTAATAGGTGAGCCCATCAATTTGGATGACAAGGGAAAAGCATTTCTATTCACCACGAAGGATGCATGCGGATGGGGAACTGCTCTCGGACCTATGTGGATCGTGCATGTGAGAAACGGTCATGCTGGCAAAGTGGTTTTGGCCGCAGGGGGCTACTCTGTCGAGGGCAGCTCTAGTTTCTCGCATGGAATGCGAGACGTAGAAATCCGATGGGGTAACGCGGGGTTTATAGCGGCCCAAAGTTACCGCTTTGACGGGGTGCGATACAGATCCGTCGGCCCCACGAGAAGGCTCGCTCCGGCGGGGGGCTCCGATAAGGGAAACAAAGATGGAGGTGGGACGTGAGACAGATCGTGTAGCCAAACGGCAAGTGAGTTCTCTTACGCTAGAGGCAAGGAGAACTCGATGAAGATCGTCGTCCGCCTGTTAGAGACGGTTTCATAAAGACTGCTAATTCCGCAGCAAGGTGTTCCATCAGATCAAACAGCAACCGAGTTCGAGGAAAGCTTGATGGATATCGGCGCGATGCTCAAAACCGATGCGGGGACGTCGGACGTGATGCAATCAGGCATGCGTGCGCGCAACGACCCAGCGAACCTTTACGAGACCGCTGCCGTGAGGTTCCCCGAGCGTGACGATACTGGTTGGAATGCCGTGTTCGTGCAGGATGCGTCGGTGATCGTAACCACGATCCGCGTAGACGCGTCTGGGACGGCTCAGTGGTCGAGCGCGAACACCTTTGAGCGGCGCAGTCGACTCGATCAAGGGAGTCAATTGCGTGACGTCGTTACGGTTTGCGCCAGTCAGGATCGCCGCGATCGGCGAGCTTTGGGCGTCGGGAGTTTTTTAATGTATCCACTTTATTTTTGGCGATGGGGGAGTATGCCGTCGAATTCAGTGTTAAAAATTCAGGTTGAGGCCTGAGTTATGCTTTGCTTATTAATAGATTTCGTGAGGGGTAATGCGCAAAAACGAATTGTATTTGGTTGATCTGGCGCAGTTTTTTTGCACCTTTCGGTAATCGTTTTCCTGTTTCTTTTTGGGCTTCCCGCCGCGGAGGGCAGTGAGCCGATGCAGCGTTACGGTTTTTATCAGAACTGCGGTCTGTCACTTAGCCTTCCGAGTGTCCTTGCTCCCGTTGTTGATTCTGAGGTCAGTCCTTGTGCGAACTCGTATCGAGAGCAAAGTGGAGCAACGATGCTGATTGGTTCTTTAGTTGGTGGCCGGAGAAATCCAGATCTACTCGAAAAATTGCCAGCGTTACACATCTACAGGCGGGATCTCGATCATGTTCTGAATTCATTGAATAGGAGTGGCTTGCGTCGAATTGCAAATGGATCTGTCATCTCAACAAGCGAGTTGGAAGAGGCGGAGTGTGGATTATCTGGGGCGGCACATATATCCGAGATCGCGGGAGCGAATTGGAGCGGCTGGATCGCAGAGGATTTTTACAAAAATAACCAAGGCATTGCATCGAGTCGTGGCCACTGCGAGCGATTTGACAATCGGCACCGATGTATCAGGTTGGTCATTGGAAACGTGAAAGAAACAGTGGCAATGAGTCAATATTGCCTGGTGCGTCGAGATGGAGACTTCGACCTGGATGAGGGGCTGAGCTACGAAATTTTTATGGAAATCCTCAAGTCTGTAAAACTGCTTGAAGAGTGAGACAAGAACCAGGGGCCACGTCACCGCTACCATGATGGCCTCTAGAGCATTAACAGGGGCGGATCGCTATCTGACGAGACACTTCACTTCGGCAAATGCTGAATGTAGGCGCAGTTGGTCCCGTCGCTCGGGCTCCACCGGAACCCCTGCATCCGTCCGAATCCCCGGACGGATATTTTCCGGAAATCCGGAAAGCCGGATTTCCTTGCCTGCCGCATTATGAGAAATACAATGAAAACAACGGCTTGAGGGGTTACGGAAACCTGGCATCGACCTTGCGATATAAAGCGCACGGCCATCCCCCCCCCCGGCCGAACTACTACAGCAAGCAAGGAGACAACCGATGACCACTGCCTTCCTCCCCCTCCGGATGTCCTGAGGCATCGCTTGTTGCGGCACGGCAGCCGCGCGGGCGATTTGTTTCCCCTGACATTCGTCCGCGCGCGTGACGCCGTTTCCATCGGCTCATCTACTTCAGCAGGAACCATCGTGAAGAAGAAACCCTTCTACAAAGTGCTCTATGTGCAGGTGATCTTCGCCATCATCGTCGGCGTGATCCTCGGCCATTTCTACCCGTCGATCGCCACCGACATGAAGCCGCTCGGCGACGGCTTCATCAAGCTGATCAAGATGGTCATCGGCCCGATCATCTTCTGTACGGTCGTCACCGGCATCGCCGGCATGGAGGACATGAAGAAGGTGGGCCGCGTCGGCGGCAAGGCACTCCTGTACTTCGAGATCGTGTCGACCTTCGCGCTGGTGCTCGGCCTCGCGGCCACGCACATCCTGCGTCCGGGCGTCGGCTTCAACATCGATCCGGCGACGCTCGACGGCAAGGCCGTCGCGTCGTACGCGGCGAAGGCGCACGGGCAGTCGACGGTCGACTTCCTGATGCACATCATCCCGAACACGATGGTCGATGCGTTCGCGCAGGGCGAGATCCTGCAGATCCTGCTGATCGCACTGCTGTTCGGCAGCGTGCTCGCGCACCTCGGCGAGCGCGGCAAGGTCGTCACCGACTTCATCGACGGGCTCACGCGCGTGCTGTTCGGCATCGTGCACATCGTCACGAAGCTGGCACCGATCGGCGCGTTCGGCGCGATGGCGTTCACGATCGGCAAGTACGGCGTCGGCTCGCTGGTGCCGCTGCTCAAGCTGATCGGCACGTTCTACCTGACGTCGGTCGTGTTCGTGCTCGTCGTGCTCGGCACGATCGCCCGCGTCACGGGCTTCTCGATCATCCGCTTCGTGTCCTACATCAAGGAAGAACTGCTGATCGTGCTCGGCACGAGCTCGTCGGAAGCCGCGCTGCCGCAGCTGATGGAAAAGCTCGAGAAGGCCGGCTGCTCGCGCTCGGTCGTCGGCCTCGTCGTGCCGACCGGCTATTCGTTCAACCTCGACGGCACCAACATCTACATGACGATGGCCGTGCTGTTCATCGCGCAGGCGACCAACATCGAACTGACGTGGATGCAGCAGCTCACGCTGCTGGCTGTCGCGATGCTGACGTCGAAGGGCGCGAGCGGTGTCACCGGCGCGGGCTTCATCACGCTCGCCGCGACGCTGGCCGTCGTGCCGACGATCCCGCTGTCGGGCATGGTGCTGATCCTCGGCATCGACCGCTTCATGAGCGAATGCCGCGCGCTGACCAACATCGTCGGCAACGGCGTCGCGACGGTCGTCGTGTCGGCTTGGGAGAAGGAACTCGACCGCAACAAGCTGCGCCAGGCGCTGAAGGGCGGCGGCGAAGTCACGCCGACCGAGACGGCCGGCGTCTGACGTCATGAAGGGGCAGGCGGCGGCATCGCCCGCGGGCGGTGCGGCCCGCGGCGGCCAGGGCGGGCAGGTGGAGGCCTATGACACAATAGGCGATCCGCATCGCCAGGAAGCCTCGACCGTGACGCGCCGCCTGCTCATTCTCGTCGTGCTTGCCGCCGCGCTCGCCGCGGCGTGCACGCTGACGTGGACGATCACCTGGCGGCGCGGCGTCGCAGAGTTGCAGCGCAACGCCGCGGTGCGCGTCGACCGCACCACCAACGCGCTCAAGAGCACGCTCGACCGCTACGAATCGCTGCCTTATCTGCTTGGCAGCCATCCGTACGTGCAGGACCTGCTCGCCGAGCCGAAGCGCACCGACTACACCGCACGCGTCAACCGCTATCTCGAAGACCTCAACGAACACGCGCACGCGACCGTCACCTACGTGATCGGCGCGGACGGCCTGTGTGTCGCCGCCAGCAACTGGCGCGCGCCCGACAGCTTCGTCGGGATCGAATACCGCTTCCGCCCGTATTTCCTCGATGCGATGAACGGCCAGGTCGGCCGCTTCTTCGGGATCGGCACGATCTCGCGCGATCCCGGCTACTACATCTCGCAGCCCGTGTGGCGCGACGGCAGGATCGCGGGGGTCGTCGTCGTGAAGCTCAACCTCGAATGGTTCCAGGGCGCCGATGCGTCCGAGCCGCTCGTCGTCGCGGACGACCACGGCGTCGTGTTCCTGTCGTCGGTGCCCGCCTGGAAGTACCACACGCTGCGGCCGCTGACGGGGCCCGTCGCCGCGTCGATCTACGAGACGCGCCAGTACGCGCAGCAACCCGTCACGCCGTTGCCGCTGCGCATCGAGCAGGTGCTGGGCCCCGATGCGGAGATCGTGCGTCTCGGCGCGGGCCTGCGCGCGCCGCGCTACCTCGCGAGCAAGCGGCGGATCGGCGAGCCTGACTGGTTGCTCGTCACGCTGGCGCCGATCGCGCCCGTCGACGCCGACGCGCGCAACGCGACGATCGTCACGGGCTTCGGCTTCGTGTCGGTCGCGCTGCTCGCGTTCTACTGGCGGATGCGCCGCGCGCGCGTGCGCGAAATGATTCGCGGCCGCGCGCTGCTGCAGCAGGCGTACGCGGAGTTGAACCGGCGCGTCGAAGAGCGCACGGCCGACCTGTCGGAAGCGAACGAGCAACTGCAGAAGGAGGTCGGCGACCGGATCCGCGCGGAACAGGAGTTGCGCGCCGCGCACGACGAACTGATCCAGGCGAGCAAGCTCGCCGCGCTTGGCCAGATGGCGGCCGGCATCACGCACGAACTGAACCAGCCGCTCGCGGCGCTGCGCAGTTTCTCGGACAACACGCGTGTGCTGCTCGATCGCGGAGAGCAGGCGGCCGCGCGCGAGAACCTCGAGGCGATCGCCGCGCTCACGGAGCGGATGGGCAAGATCACGAACCAGCTGAAGCTGTTCGTCGGCCGCGCGAAGCCGCGCAACGAGCAGGCGCTCGTCGTGCGCGCGCTGCGCAGCGTGCTGTCGTTGCTCGACGAGCGCCTGCGCGGCGTCGCGCTCACGCTGACGTTGCAGGATGCGACCGTGTCGCCCGCGCACGATGCGCCGCTCGACCTGGCGCGCGACTATCCCGAGCTCGTCGCGCGCTGCGAGGACCTGCGCCTCGAACAGGTGCTGATCAACCTGCTCGGCAACGCGCTCGACGCGGTCGCCGGTGTGGCGGCGCCAGCGATCGAGGTGACGGTCGCGGTGTCGGCCGCGACGCTCGCGATCGAGGTGCGCGACAACGGCTCCGGCATCGCGCCCGACCTGCTGCCGCGCCTGTTCGAGCCGTTCTTCACGACCAAGGAAATGGGGCGCGGGCTCGGGCTCGGGCTCGCGATCTCGTCGTCGATCGCGAGCGACGCGGGCGGCGCGCTGACCGCGCGCAACGCGCCGTCGGGCGGCGCGCTGTTCGTCTTGACGCTGCGGCGCGCCCGCACGCATCATCCGGACTCCGTGTCCGAGCCGGCGGGCTCGCGCTAGGCGCGCCATGCCGCCCGCCCGATCGGTGCACGATCGGTATCAACCGACGCCGCGCGCGCTGCCGCCGTGCGGCCCGTCAGGAGCAAGTGAGTACGATGGCCAACCGCCTGCAAGTGATCTATATCGAAGACGATGCGCTCGTTCGCCGGGCAAGCGTGCAGAGCCTTCAGCTGGCGGGGTTCGACGTCGCCGGCTTCGAGTCGGCCGAGGCAGCCGAGAAGGCGATCGTCGCGGATACCGCCGGCGCGATCGTCAGCGACATCCGGCTGCCCGGCGCGAGCGGGCTCGACGTGCTCGCGCAGTGCCGCGAGCGCGTGCCCGACGTGCCCGTGATCCTCGTCACGGGGCACGGCGACATCTCGATGGCCGTGCAGGCGATGCGCGACGGCGCATACGACTTCATCGAAAAACCGTTCGCGGCCGAGCGCCTGATCGAGACGGTGCGCCGTGCGCTCGAGCGGCGCGAGCTGGTGCTCGAGAACCACGCGCTGCGGCGCGAGCTTGCCGGGCAGAACGTGGTCGCGCCGCGCATCATCGGCCGCAGCCCCGCGATCGAGCAGGTGCGCAAGCTGATCGCGAACGTCGCGCCGACCGACGCGTCGGTGCTGATCAACGGCGACACGGGGGCCGGCAAGGAGCTGATCGCGCGCAGCCTGCACGAGCTGTCGCCGCGTCGCGACAAGCCGTTCATCGCGGTGAACTGCGGCGCGCTGCCCGAGCCGATGTTCGAATCGGAGATGTTCGGCTACGAGCCCGGCGCGTTTACCGGCGCCGCGAAGCGTCGGGTCGGCAAGCTCGAGTACGCATCCGGCGGCACCTTGTTCCTCGATGAAATCGAAAGCATGCCGCTCGCGCTGCAGGTGAAGCTGCTGCGCGTGCTGCAGGACGGCGTGCTGGAGCGGCTCGGCTCGAACCAGCCGATTCGCGTGAACTGCCGCGTCGTCGCGGCCGCGAAGGGCGACATGAGCGAGCTCGTCGCGGCCGGCACGTTCCGGCGCGACCTGCTTTACCGGCTCAACGTCGTGACGATCGCGCTGCCGCCGCTTGCCGAGCGCCGCGAGGACATCGTGCCGCTGTTCGAGCACTTCATGCTCGACGCGGCCGTGCGTTACGCGCGGCCCGCGCCGGTGCTGACCGACCGGCAGCGCGCGAGCCTGATGCAGCGCGACTGGCCCGGCAACGTGCGCGAGCTGCGCAACGCGGCCGACCGCTTCGTGCTCGGCGTGGCCGACATGCCGCAGGAGACGGGCGCGAACGGCGGCGACGCCGACAACGAGCAGACGCTGAAGGAGCGCATCGAGCAATTCGAGCGCGCGGTGATCGCCGAAGCGCTGAACCAGACGGGCGGCGCGGTCGCCGCGACGGCCGACCGGCTGCATGTCGGCAAGGCGACGCTGTACGAGAAGATGAAACGCTACGGGCTGTCGGCAAAAGGCGAAACCGAGCGCTGAAAAGCGAACGGACCGCGGAACCGGGTTGCCCGGTCGTGCGGTCCGTCGTGCGGGGAAGGGCGCGGCGCGCGCCCCTTCGAGCCGGATCGGGCGGCGCTCAGGCCGCGTTGCTGTCGAGTGCCTTCTTGAGCAGTGCGTCGAGTTCCGCGAACTGCGGTGCGCCGACGTAGCGCTTCAGGATCTTGCCGTCCTTGTCGACGACGAAGGTCGTCGGCGTGAGCTGCACGTTGCCGAACTGCTTCGCGACGCTGCCGTCGTCGAGCGCGACCTTGAACGGCAGCTGGCGCGTCTGCGCGTAGTTCGCGACGTACATCGGCGGATCGTAGTTCATCGCGACCGCGACGAATTCCAGCCCCTGACCCTTGAAGCGATTGTAGGTATCGACCATCTGCGGCATTTCCTGCATGCAGGTCGCGCAGCTCGTCGCCCAGAAGTTCACGAGATAGACCTTCCCTTTCAGGTCGCCTGCGGTCGAGACCTTCTGGCCCGACAGCAGCGTGAACGTGGCGTCCGGCACGGTGGACTTGCCGTTGAACGCGAAGAAGCCGGCAACGGCGATCGCCGCGACGACGGCGGCGGCGACGATGTAGCGGACGGGGCCGGCGCTGCGCCGGGCGGGAGGCGTGGTGTTCATCTGGAGCTCTCGGAGTCGGTCGATGACGCGGATCGAAGCAAAGGACATCGAAATTCGGCGCTCATTTTAGCGCGAATGCAGGATGTGCACCGACGGCGGCCGCGCATCCCGGAATTCACGTTCGGCGGATAATGCCCGTTTTGCCTGCCCGCTCCACGCCATGCCGAAGGAAGTCACCGATTCGTTGCGCCCCCTTTTTCGTCCGCTGCGACACTTCGCCGCGCTCGCGTGCATCAGCGTCGCGCTGGCCGCGTGCTCGCCGTCGTACGACTGGCGCACGCTGCACAACGACGCCGGCTACACCGTCGACCTGCCGGCGAAGCCGACCGTCGAGCAGCAGCCGGTGGCGATCGGCGGCGCGTCGATGCCGATGCGGATGCAGGCCGCGCACGTGGACGGCGCGGTGTTCGCGGTCGGCACGCTGACGCTGCCGGACGACAGCGACGACACGCGCCGCGCGGCGCTCGAGTTCCTGCGCACCGGGCTGTCGCGCAACCTCGCCGGCGCGCCGCAGACGGCTGCGGTGCCGGTGCCGCTTGCGGCCGGCGGCGCGGTGAACGGGTTCGAGCTGCGCATCGCGGGCGCGGCCGCCGGCGGCGATCGCGCGCGCAAGACGATCGTCGCGCGGCTTGTCGCGCGCGGCCGGCATGCGTACCAGGCCGTCGTGATTGCCGACGGGCCGCTTGCCCAGGAGCAGCTCGACCAGTTTTTCGGGTCGTTCAAGCTCGACTGACGGCATCGGCGAGCGCGCCGGGGCACCCCCTGACAACTGAAAGTTCGTTCGCAACTTTCGGCGCTAGTCGCCGGATTTTGCGAGGTTTTTTCGGCTATCCACAGCGCATGTGGATAACTTTGTTGAAAAGTTGCCCGAATTTCCCGCCAAGCCGCGCGGGACGGCCTTCCGGCCCATTTGGTCGCTCGCTCGCGTTTTGGGAAAAGGCAATCAAAACAACGAGATACGGATTCCGTGCTGCAAAGGTCCCGCCGAGCCCCGATCCGGGGCCGGATTGGTGGAATTGTGCATAAGTCAAGTCTTGACAGCCGGATTTTGTCCTCCGAGGGCACTCACAGCGCCGTCAGCGCGCGTCGGTAGCGGATCGCCTCGGCGATTTGCGCGGCCGTCGGCAGCGGGTCGCCGGCCAGGTCGGCGATCGTCCGCGCGACCTTCAGCACACGGAAATACGCGCGCGCCGACCAGCCGAAACGCTCGCCGGCCTCGCGCAGCAGCCGCTCGCCTTCGTCGGTCGGCCGGCACAGGTCGTCGGTTTCGCGGCCGCTCAGCATGTGATTCGTCTTGCCCTGCCGGTCGAGTTGCAGCGCACGCGCGTGTGCGACCCGGGCGGCCACCGCGGCACTCGGCTCGCCGGGCGCCGTCGCGCGCGACGCGAGTTCGGCCGGCGACAGCGCGGGCAGGTCGATCTGGATATCGATGCGATCGACGAGCGGCCCCGACAGCTTGCGCAGGTAGCGCGCGGCGACGTCCGGCGTGCAGCGGCAGCGGCCAGACGGATCGCCGTGCCAGCCGCACGGGCAGGGGTTCATCGCGGCGATCAGCTGGCACGCGGCGGGAAAGTCGGCCTGCTGCGCCGCGCGCGAGATCGTGATGCGGCCGGCTTCCAGCGGCTCGCGCAGCATTTCGAGCACGTGCCGGTCGAATTCCGGGAGCTCGTCGAGAAACAGCACGCCGAGATGGGCGAGCGTGATTTCGCCCGGTTGCGGCGGGTTGCGGCCGCCGACCAGCGCGGCGGCGCTCGACGAATGATGCGGGGCACGGAAAGGCCGCCGGCGCCACTGTGCCGGTGAAAAGCCGACGCGGCTGGCGGAGAGGAGCGCCGCCGACGTCAGCGCCTCGTCGTCGGTCAGCGGCGGCAGGAGGCCCGGCAGCCGTGCGGCCAGCATCGACTTGCCGGCGCCCGGCGGCCCGACCATCAGCATGTGATGGCCGCCCGCGGCCGCGACTTCCAGCGCGCGGCGGGCACCGCGCTGGCCGACCACGTCGGCGAGATCGGGGGCGGCCGGCATCGGCAGGCCGTCGAGGCACGGTGCCGCGACCGGTGCGAGCCCGGCGTCGGGCGTGCCGGCGAGGTGGGCGCACAGCGCGGGCAGGTCCGGCGCACCGAACACGGTGACGCCCGGCACGAGCGCCGCCTCGGCGGCGCTGGCGAGCGGCAGGTACAGCTCGGGAGCATCTGACGCGACGGCGGCCGGATCGGGGGCGGCCCGTTGATCGCCGTTGCCCGAGCCGGAAAGCGCGCCGGCGCGTGAACCGGAAGCCGCACCGCTTTCCGCGACCTGCCAGTCCCGCGCGACCCCGCACGCCATCGCGAACGCGCCGCGCATCGGCCGCAGCGCGCCGGTCAGCGACAGTTCGCCCGCGAATTCGCGGCCGGCCAGTGCGTCGGCCGGGATCTGGCCGTTCGCGGCGAGGATGCCGAGGGCGATCGGCAGGTCGAACCGCCCCGACTCCTTCGGCAGGTCGGCCGGCGCGAGGTTGACGGTGATGCGGCGCACCGGAAATTCGAAGCCGCAGTTCTGCAGCGCGGCACGCACGCGCTCGCGGCTTTCGCGGACCTCGAGATCGGGCAGGCCGACGATCGAGAACGACGGCAACCCGTTGGCGAGATGGACTTCGACGGTGACGTCCGGCGCACGGCCGGAGGCGGGCGCGCGACTGCGCACCACGGCGAGCGACATGGCGAGGCTCCTGTAAACAAGACGGACGGGCGACGCTGTTCGTGGCCGCGTACCGCGGTAATCGGAGAAATCGGTGCGCGCTTGCCGGCGTGGCGCGAGGAAAGAACGAGGGACAGCGAAGAACGGGGTGCTGCGAAGAGCGATGGACTACGAAGAGCGGGGTGCTGCGAATAACGAGGGACAGCGAAGAGCGGAGGTGCTGCGCAGAACGACGGACGACGAGGTGCGGTCGCGCGACTTCAGGTTTTCAGGGTTGCCGGACGCGGGCCGCACGAGGCGGCCCGCGCCCGGACCTTGCGGCCGGGTGGGGCGTCAGGCTTGCGGCGCGGCGAGCTTCTGCTCGAGTTCGGCGACGCGCTTTTCGAGTTCCTCGAGGCGCACACGGGTGCGGGCGAGCACTTGCGCCTGCGTGTCGAATTCCTCGCGCGTGACGAGGTCGAGTTTCGAAAAGCCTTGCGACAGCATGGCCTTCACGTTGCGCTCGACGTCCTTGGCCGGCGAGTTTTTCAGCAGATCGCTGACGCGCGACTGCAGATCGTTGAAAACGTCGCTGGGTTGCTTCATGTGATTCCCCTTCCTTGCACAAAAAATGTGCATCTTCAGTTGCGTACGTGCCCATGATGCACGCATGACCGGAAATGGTGCGCCGGGGGCGCGAATTCCGGGCATGGCGCCGGCATGGGTGAATGGCCCGGTGACCCGGGACGTGCGTGCACTCTAGCAACGTTCCTTTCGCCGCGCCAGCAAACCCGCCCGCGTTGGCCATTCGGCCGGGCTTGCGCACCTTACATCGCGGGATGCGACCCCTTGATGAAGCCCTTTGAAACGGTGCTCGAACCGACATGGCATGCGAGTTGCTGAGGAGAGTCCGTTACAACATTCCAACCAATTCGACGGGACAACTCAGCGAGAGGACTTCATGAAACTCATTACCGCAATCATCAAGCCGTTCAAGCTCGATGAGACGCGCGAGGCGCTGTCGGCGCTTGGCGTCTCGGGAATCACGGTGACCGAGGTAAAAGGGTTCGGCCGCCAGAAGGGGCACACCGAGCTGTATCGCGGCGCCGAATACGTGGTCGATTTCCTGCCGAAGATGAAGATCGAGGCAGCGGTGTCCGACGATCTCGTCGACCAGGCGGTCGAGGCGATCGAGCGGGCCGCGCGCACCGGCAAGATCGGCGACGGCAAGATCTTCGTCACGGCGATCGAACAGGTGATCCGGATTCGCACCGGGGAGACGGGCGCAGACGCGCTGTAACAGAACAGACAAGACAAGCGACAAGAGGAAACCCAAGATGCGCAAACTTCTGATGTCCCTGCTGATGGCCGGCTCGCTGATCGCGGCAGGCGTCGGCTCCGCGCTCGCCGACGACGCGGCGTCCGCCGCCGCTGCGTCCGCGCCCGCCGCGACGGCTTCCGACGCCTCGGCTGCCGCCGCGCCGGCTGCTTCGGCACCGGCCGCAACCGATGCATCTGCACCGGCCGCTGCCGCCGCACCGGCTTCGGGCGCCGCCGACGCATCGGCCGCCGCCGCCGCGTCCGCGCCGGCCGCACCGGCTGCGCCGACCGCACCGTTCTCGGTCGATTCGTCGAAGATCAGCGCGGGCGACACCGCGTGGATGCTGACGTCGACCGCGCTCGTGCTGTTCATGACGATCCCGGGCCTCGCGCTGTTCTACGCGGGCATGGTCCGCAAGAAGAACGTGCTCGCGACCGTGATGCAGAGCTTCGCGATCACCGCGGTGATCACGGTGCTGTGGACGGTGGTCGGCTACAGCCTCGCGTTCACGCCGGGCAACGGCTTCATCGGCGGCCTGTCGCGTGCATTCCTGCACGGCATGAACTACATCAAGGGCGACAAGGCGACGACGCTGACCGTCAGCCATCTCGCGACGACGATTCCGGAATCGGTCTACTTCGTCTACCAGATGACGTTCGCGATCATCACGCCGGCGCTGATCTGCGGCGCGTTCGCCGATCGCATGAAGTTCTCGGCGATGCTCGTGTTCATGACGCTCTGGTCGCTGATCGTCTACGTGCCGGTCGCGCACATGGTGTGGGAGCCGACCGGCTGGCTGTCGGCCGACGGCGTGCTCGACTTCGCGGGCGGCACGGTGGTGCACATCAACGCCGGTATCGCGGGCCTCGTGTCGTGCCTCGTGCTCGGCAAGCGCGTCGGCTACGGCCGCGAATCGATGGCGCCGCACAACCTCGTGCTGACGATGATCGGCGGCTCGATGCTGTGGGTCGGCTGGTTCGGCTTCAACGCGGGCTCCGCGGTTGCCGCTGACGGCCGTGCCGGCTTCGCGATGCTGACCACGCAAGTGGCGACCGCCTGCGCGGCGCTCGGCTGGATGTTTGCCGAGTGGATCGCGAAGGGCAAGCCGTCGGTGCTCGGCATCGTGTCGGGCGCGGTCGCGGGTCTCGTGGCGATCACGCCGGCCGCCGGTTTCGTCGGCGTGGCGGGCGCACTGGTGATCGGCATCGCCGCCGGCGTCGTCTGCTTCTGGTCGGCGACCTGGCTCAAGTCGAAGCTCGGCTACGACGATTCGCTCGACGCGTTCGGCGTGCACGGCATCGGCGGGATTCTCGGCGCGCTGCTGACGGGTGTGTTCGCGGTCAAGGACATCGGCGGCGCCGACGGCAGCCTGCTGCTGCAGGCGAAGGGCGTGCTGATCACGCTGGTCTACAGCGGCGTGCTGAGCTTCGTGCTGCTGAAGCTGATCGACCTGACGATGGGCCTGCGCGTGTCCGAAGAGGAAGAGCGCGAAGGTCTCGACGTGATCCTGCACGGCGAGCACGTGGAATAAGTCACACGAATCAATGGCGGGCCGCCGCGACGACGGCGCCCGCCCCGAATGAGCGCAGCGACTTCGGCCCGCCCACCCGGCGGGCTTTTTTTCTCCTGTCACGCACTGACGTAGCGGATAACCCTTCACTCTATCGGGTCAATAGCCGAAAACTTCCTGCATATCCTTGTGAAGCCGGGAACAATCCCCAAATGGGCAGGGCAATTGCTCTACAATCTTCATTCTCCCGCTCGCGAGTGATTCATGGTTCCCCACCTCGTTACGGCGTTGAACGGTCCGCTGCTCGAACTCGAGCAGAAGATCCTCGACGCGACGCCTGCGATCGAACGCTGGTTCAGGCTCGAATGGCAGGAACACACCCCGCCGTTCTATTGTTCGGTGGACCTGCGCAATGCCGGCTTCAAGCTGGCGCCTGTCGACGCGAACCTGTTTCCCGGCGCGTTCAACAACCTGCCGTCCGAAGTGCTGCCGCTTGCCGTGCAGGCCGCGATGGCCGCGATCGAGAAGATCTGCCCGGACGCGAAGAACCTGCTCGTGATTCCCGAGCTGCCGACCCGCAACGCGTTCTACCTCGAAAACGTCGCGCGCCTCGCGACGATCATGCGCCAGGCCGGCCTGAACGTGCGCTTCGGCTCGCTCGACCCGAGCATCACCGACATGACGCCGATCACGCTGGCCGACGGCCAGAAGATCGTGCTCGAACCGCTCGAGCGTTCGCAGCGCCGCCTCGGCCTGAAGAATTTCGACCCGTGCTCGATCCTGCTGAACAACGACCTGTCGGCCGGCATCCCGGCCGTGCTGGAAAACCTGCACGAACAGTACCTGCTGCCGCCGCTGCACGCGGGCTGGGCCGTGCGCCGCAAGTCGACGCACTTCGCGTGCTACGACGACGTCGCGAAGAAGTTCGCGAAGATGGTCGGCGTCGATCCGTGGATGGTGAATCCGTATTTCGCGCACGTGGAAGGCGTCGACTGGCAGGCGCATGAAGGCGAACAGGCGCTCGCCGACGCGATCGACGGCGTGCTGAAGAAGATCGCGCGCAAGTACCGCGAATACGGGATCAGCGAGAAGCCGTACGTCGTCGTGAAGGCCGACGCGGGCACGGCGGGGCGCGGCGTGATGACCGTGCACGACGCGGCCGAGATCGGCCGGATGTCGAAGGCCGAGCGCGCGCAGATGGCCGAGTCGAAGGCCGGCCTCGCGGTGCGCGACGTGATCGTGCAGGAAGGCGTGTATACGTTCGAGCGCGTCGGCGACGAAGTGGCCGAGCCCGTTGTATACATGATCGACCGCTACGTGGTCGGCGGCTTCTACCGCACGCACGCCGGCCGCGAGCGCGACCAGAACCTGAACGCGCCCGGCATGCACTACGTGCCGCTCGGCTTCGAGCACACCGCGCTGCCGGATGCCGGTGCGAAGCCGGGTGCCGCGCCGCCGAACCGTTTCTACATGTACGGCGTCGTCGCGCGGCTGTCGCTGATCGCGTCGTCGATCGAACTGGAAAAGACCGACCCCGAAGCCATCCAGGTATAACGGACCTTCGCCAAGTACAGGACCTCATGGACATTCTCTTTATCGCCGACCCGCTCGAGCGCTTCAAGATCTACAAGGATTCGACCTACGCGATGATGGCCGAGGCCGCGCGGCGCGGGCATGCGGTGTACGCGTGCCAGCCGCACCAGCTCGCATGGACGGGGAGCGGTGTCGAGGCGGACGTGCAGCGCGTGACGATCGTCGGCGACACGGCCGACCTGCACCGCGAACCGTGGTACGAGGTGGCCGCTCACGAGTCGCGTGCGCTGACGTCGTTCGGCGCGGTGCTGATGCGCAAGGATCCGCCGTTCGACATGGAATACGTAACGGCCACGTGGATGCTCGAGCTTGCCGAACGGGCGGGCGCGCGCGTATTCAACAAGCCGCAGTCGATTCGCGATCACTCGGAAAAGCTCGCGATCGGCGAGTTTCCGCAATTCGTCGCGCCGACGCTCGTCACGCGCGATGCGGCGCGCCTGCGCGCCTTCCACGCCGAGCACGGCGACGTGATCGTGAAGCCGCTCGACGGGATGGGCGGGATGGGCGTGTTCCGCGTGAAGGCCGACGGCATGAACCTCGGTGCGATCATCGAGATGCTCGGCCATGACGGCACGCGCTCGCTGATGATCCAGAAGTTCATTCCCGAGATCAAGGCCGGCGACAAACGCATTCTGCTGATCGCGGGCGAGCCGGTGCCGTATTCGCTCGCGCGGATTCCGCAGGGCAGCGAGGTGCGCGGCAATCTCGCGGCGGGCGGGCTCGGGGTCGCGCAGCCGCTGACCGCGCGCGATCGCGAGATCGCCGACACGCTCGGGCCCGTGCTCGCGGCGCGCGGGCTGTTGCTGGTCGGCCTCGATGCGATCGGCGACTGGCTGACCGAGGTGAACGTCACGAGCCCGACGTGCTTCCGCGAGATCATGGAGCAGACGGGCTTCGACGTTGCCGCGATGTTCATCGACGCGCTGGAGCGTGCGGCCGCGTAGGCCGTCTCCCGCGCAACCCCGGCGGCGGCCGCGCAGGTCCCCCGTCGCCGGAGCAGTTCGACCGGCCTGCTACAATGCCCGCTTGCCCGGTGCCGCGATCGCGCACCAAAGGCCCGGCGGTCGGGCCGAAACTGTTGCAAGGCTGACCATGAAACGTTTCCCACACTCGCTACGCTCATTGCCCCGCCGCGGGGTATCGGCCCGCCAGGGGCGGCCGGGAGCGATCTGACATGGCCGGGATCCTGATCATCGCGCACGCCCCGCTCGCCACCGCGCTGCGGGACTGCATCGCGCACATCTATGGCGGCGTGCCCGCCCGCATCGGCTGTATCGACGTGATGGCGGACAGCGATCCGGCTCAGGTGATGGCGTTCGCGCATGCGGAGCTCGCGCGGCTCCGGGAAGACAACGGCGTGGTCGTGCTGACCGACATGTACGGCGCGACGCCGGCGAACATCGCCGGCCAGCTCGCGAAGCTCGACAACGTGCGCGTGCTGGCGGGCGTGAACCTGCCGATGCTCGTGCGGGCCGTCTGCTACCGCACCGTGCCGCTCGACAAGCTCGTCGACAAGGCGCTGTCCGGCGGCGCGAAGGGCGTCCACGAAGTGTCGGCCGGCACGCCGCCGCCGCCGACGGAAACCGGCTGCGGCCAGTGCGCGCCGATTCCGCCGGAACCGCAACCGCGCACCGAGTCGCACTGATTTCCCGTTTTCCGTTTTAGACAGCACCGCCGGCGCGCGCCGCCGGCGATCCCGACCGACCCGACCGAGAATCATGCTTCAACAAGAAACCACCATCGTCAATAAATTGGGGCTCCATGCGCGCGCATCGGCCAAGCTTACGCAACTGGCCGGTAACTTCCAGTCGGAAGTCTGGATGACGCGCAACGGGCGCAAGATCAACGCGAAGAGCATCATGGGCGTGATGATGCTGGCGGCGGGCATCGGCAGCACCGTGACGATCGAGACCGAAGGGCCCGACGAGCGGGAAGCGATGGACGCACTGCTGAAACTGATCGCGGACAAATTCGGCGAAGGCCAGTGATCCGCGCGTGCCGCGCACGGGATCGTTGCCGTTTCCAGTCAGAATGCCGCGGATTCCGCGGCATTTTTTTCGTCGGAAGCATTGATGCGGAATGCGCAATGCTGCGGTGCATGCAGTCAGCGGGGAGTCGCGGAATTTATAATCGCTAACCGGGGTCATAAGCGCATCGCAGCAGTGTGCCGCGGCTTTACTTGTACAGAGGAGGTGCGCGTGTCCTTCACGCTGCATGGCATTCCCGTCTCACGAGGTATCGCGATCGGGCGAGCGTACCTGATCGCGCCGGCGGCGCTCGACGTCGCCCATTACCTGATCGACGCAAACCAGACCGATGCCGAGGTCGAGCGCTTCCGCACGGCGCTCGATGTCGTGCATCACGAACTCGAGGCGCTGCGCGCCGACCTGACCGACGACACCCCGAGCGAGGTCGGTGCATTCATCGACGTCCACGCGATGATCCTGGGCGACGAGATGCTCGTGCAGGAAACCATCGACCTGATCCGCACGCGCCGCTACAACGTCGAGTGGGCGCTGACCGAGCAGCTCGAGCTGCTCACGCGTCACTTCGACGACATCGAGGACGAATACCTGCGCGAGCGCAAGGCCGACATCGAGCAGGTGGTCGAGCGCGTGCTGAAGGCGCTCGCCGGTGCACCGTCCGCGTCGCAGGCGCTCGACCGCGCGGCCGCGAACGGCACGAACGAGATGATCGTCGTCGCGCACGACATCGCGCCGGCCGACATGATGCAGTTCAAGTCGCAGTCGTTCCAGGCGTTCGTCACCGACCTCGGCGGCCGCACGTCGCACACGGCGATCGTCGCGCGCAGCCTCGGCATTCCGGCCGCGGTCGGCGTGCAGCACGCGAGCGCGCTGATCCGCCAGGACGACCTGATCATCGTCGACGGCGACCAGGGCATCGTGATCGTCGATCCGGCGCCGATCGTCCTCGAGGAGTATTCGTACCGGCAGTCCGAGAAGCTGCTGGAGCAACGCAAGCTGCAGCGTCTGAAGTTCTCGCCGACGCAAACGTTGTGCGGCACCAAGATCGACCTGTACGCGAACATCGAGCTGCCCGACGACGCGAAGGCGGCCGTCGAGGCCGGCGCGGTCGGCGTCGGGCTGTTCCGTTCCGAGTTCCTGTTCATGCATCAGAAGGAGATGCCGGAAGAGGAGGAGCAGTTCGCCGCCTACAAGCGGGCCGTCGAGTGGATGAAGGGCATGCCGGTGACGATCCGCACGATCGACGTCGGCGCGGACAAGCCGCTCGAGGCGCTCGACGAGGGCTACGAGACGGCGCCGAACCCCGCGCTCGGCCTGCGCGCGATCCGCTGGAGCCTGTCCGAGCCGCAGATGTTCCTCACGCAGTTGCGTGCGATCCTGCGTGCGTCCGCGTTCGGCCAGGTGAAGATCCTGATCCCGATGCTCGCGCACGCGCAGGAGATCGACCAGACGCTCGACCTGATCCGCGAGGCGAAGCGCCAGCTCGACGACGCGGGGCTCGCGTACGATCCGAACGTGCGCATCGGCGCGATGATCGAGATCCCGGCCGCGGCGATCGCGCTGCCGCTGTTCCTGAAGCGGTTCGATTTCCTGTCGATCGGCACGAACGACCTGATCCAGTACACGCTCGCGATCGACCGTGCGGACAACGCGGTCGCGCACCTGTACGACCCGCTGCACCCGGCCGTGCTGCACCTGATCGCCTATACGTTGCGCGAAGCGAAGCGCGCGGGGGTATCCGTGTCGGTGTGCGGGGAGATGGCGGGCGATCCGGCGCTTACGCGCCTGCTGCTCGGGATGGGGCTCACCGAGTTCTCGATGCACCCGAGCCAGCTGCTCGTCGTGAAGCAGGAGATCCTGCGCGCACACCTGAAGGCGCTCGAAAAGCCGACGGCCGACGTGCTCGCCGCGTTCGAGCCGGAGGAAGTGCAGGCCGCGCTGCAGCGCCTGTCGGTCGCCGAGCCGCGCGCGGATGCGGCCGCATAGGCGCCCAAGCCGCCGCTAAAACAGTAGCGAAGTGTCACCACGCATGCGCCGCCTGGCGCATGCCCGTCGCGCGTCAGTGCCGGCCCCCGCACACGGGGCAGTCGGCTTGGCGCGCGATTTTCATCGTCGTCCATTCCATCCGCAGCGAATCGAGCATCATCAGCCGCCCGTTGAGCGTCTTGCCGATGTCGCCGATCACGCGCAGCGCCTCGGCGGCCTGCATCGCACCGATGATCCCGACCGTCGGCGCGAACACGCCCATCGTCGCGCACGCGACTTCCTCGAACGGCTGGTCTTCCGGAAACACGCACGCATAGCAGGGCGCGGCCGGGTCGCGGAAATCGAACGTGCTGATCTGGCCGTCGAAGCGCAGCGCGGCGCCCGACACGAGCGGCACGCCGTGCGCGACGCACGCGCGGTTGATCGCGTGCCGCGTCGCGAAGTTGTCGGTGCAGTCGAGCACGACGGTCGCGTTCGGCACGTGCGCGTCGAGCCATGCGTCGTCGACGCGTGCGGCGACCGCGTGCACCTTCACCTCGGGGTTCAGTTGCGCGAGCGTGTCGCGCCCCGATTCGACCTTGCTGCGGCCGACCGAGGCCGTCACGTGCAGGATCTGCCGCTGCAGGTTCGTGAGATCGACCGTGTCGGCGTCGACGAGCGTGATCGTGCCGACGCCCGATGCCGCGAGGTACATTGCGGCGGGCGAGCCGAGGCCGCCCGCGCCGACGACGATCGCATGCGCATCGAGAAAGCGCTGCTGCGCCTCGATGCCGATTTCGTCGACGAGGATGTGGCGGGAGTAGCGAAGGAGTTGATCGTCGTTCATGGGGGGAGTCGTGGGCGAAGCGGCGGACGTGTCGTTATTTTAGGCGCGCATGAAAAACGGGCCATCGCGGTCTTCCCGCGATGGCCCGTCGGATGCCGGCCGGCGCTTACTTCGGCGCCGACGCGGGCTTCGGTGCGGAAGCCGGCTTCGCGCTTGCGCCCGATGCCTTCGGGGCCGTGGCGGCCTTGCCGGCCGTGGCCTTCGTGCTTTCGGCGAGCAGCGACTTCGATTCCTGCACCGGCTTGCCTTCGAGCTTGTTGAGCGCCTGCTGCATCATGAAGTCGTCGGCGCTGCCGAACTCGATCGGCTTGCGATCGCGATCCTTCTGGCGCTGCTCCGGCGTCTTCTTGTCGTTCTGCTCTTCGAGGACGCGCAGTTGATCCATCCGGCGCTGCTCGCGCTCTTCCTGTTCCTTCTTCTCGTTCGGATCCTGCGTGTTCGCGAGGTGGTTCGTGTAGTCGACCTCGCGCGTCACGAGCACGTCGTCCGGATCGCCGTCCGCGTACTGATCGACCGGCACGTCCGGCGTGATGCCCTTGTTCTGGATCGAACGGCCGCTCGGCGTGTAGTAGTACGCGGTGGTCAGGCGCAGCGCGGTGTCGGCCGTCATCGGGCGGACCGTCTGCACCGAACCCTTGCCGAACGTCGTCTTGCCCATGATCTGCGCGCGCTTCGAATCCTGCAGCGCACCGGCGACGATTTCCGACGCGGACGCCGAATAGGCGTTCGTCAGCACGATCATCGGCACCGTCTTGAAGACCGGCGGCAGGTTCTTCAGCGGATCGCCGTCGAAGGACGGCAGGCGATAGTTGTCGTACGTATCGCGGTAGACCTGCTTCGAATCGGGGATCTGGCCGTTGGTCGACACGACCACGGAGTCGGGCGGCAGGAACGCGCCGGCCACGCCGACCGCGCTCTGCAGCAGGCCGCCGCCGTTGTTGCGCAGGTCGAGGACGAGGCCCTTCAGGTTCGGCTGCTGGCGTGCGATGTCCTGCAGCTTCTGCGCGAGATCGGGCGTCGTGCGCTCCTGGAAGCTCGTGATGCGGACATACGCATAGCCCGGATCGAGGATCTTCATCTTCACGCTCTGGACCTTGATGATCGCGCGCGTGACGGTGACCGGGAACGTGCGGTCGTCGCTCTTGCGGAAGATCGTCAGCGTGACCTTGGTGCCCGGCTCGCCGCGCATCTGCTTCACGGCCTTGTCGAGCGTCATGCCGCGCACCGGCTTGTCGTTGATGCGCGTGATCAGGTCGCCCGGACGGATGCCGGCGCGGAACGCGGGCGTATCTTCGATCGGCGAGATCACCTTGACGAGGCCGTCTTCCTGCGAGATCTCGATGCCGAGACCCGCGAAGCGGCCCTTCGTCTGCTCCTGCAGCTCGTCATAGTCGGTCTTGTCGAGGAACGACGAGTGCGGGTCGAGGCTCGACACCATGCCCTTGATCGCGGCCGTCAGCAGCTTCTTGTCGTCGACCGGTTCGACGTACTCGCGCTTGATCTGTCCGAAGACTTCCGCGAACAGGCGGAGCTGGTCGAGGGGAAGCGGCGCCGTGGCGGTCTGCTCGGCCGATGCGGAAACCTGCAGCGTGGCGAACACGCCCGTGGCGAGGCCCGCGGCAATCAGGCCGATGTTCTTCAATTTCATTCGCATAGAGATCTGGTGCGGTCGGGAAGCGCGTGGCGGTAGCGGGGATGTAGCGGACAAGTATAACTGTTCGTCCGAAGACTCAGTGGAACGGCGCGAATTGCGTCGCAGCGGGCGTCGCGGCGGCCCCGGAAGGCGGCCCGGCCGGGCACCGCCGGACGCGCCGCGGGTTCGAAAGCGGATTCGACAGCGCCGGGGGCGCGAAGGTTCGCGCGGTGCGCCGGCAAGGGGCGGGGCCGGGGTCGGGCATGCCGGGCCGGACGCGGCCCGCCTGGCCCGGCAGGCTCGCTCGGCCGGCTCACCCGGCCGACGGGCGTCAGCCCGCCTTGCCCTGCTTCGCGACGGCGGCCTGCGCCTGCGCGATCGCGTCCTGGTCGCCGAGGTAATAGTGCTTGATCGGCTTCAGGTTCTCGTCGAGTTCATACACGAGCGGCACGCCGTTCGGGATGTTCAGGCCGACGATGTCGCTGTCCGAGATGCCGTCGAGGTACTTGATCAGCGCGCGCAGCGAGTTGCCGTGCGCGGCGATCAGCACCTGCTTGCCGGCGCGGACCGCCGGGGCGATCGACTCGTTCCACAGCGGCAGCACGCGCGCGACCGTGTCCTTCAGGCACTCGGTGAGCGGCAGCTGCTCGCGCGGCACCTTCGCGTAGCGCGGGTCGTTGAACGGCGCGCGTTCGTCGGTCGGCTCGAGCGCGGGCGGCGGCGTGTCGTAGCTGCGGCGCCACACGAGCACCTGGTCGTCGCCGAACTTCGCGGCCGTTTCCGCCTTGTTCAGGCCCGACAGCGCGCCGTAGTGGCGCTCGTTCAGGCGCCACGAGTGGACGACCGGCAGGTACATCAGGTCCATCCGGTCCTGCACGTGCCACAGCGTGCGGATCGCGCGCTTGAGTACCGACGTGTACGCGATGTCGAACGTGTAGCCGGCCTCCTTGAGCAATTCGCCGGCCTGGTAGGCCTCGTTGCGACCCTGTTCGGTCAGGTCGACGTCGACCCAGCCGGTGAAGCGGTTTTCCTTGTTCCACGTCGATTCGCCGTGGCGGATGAGAACGAGTTTGTACATGGATCTTGCGGTCGGTAGTGATAGGGAAGCGGGGCGCGTCGTACGGGACCCGACCGGGGCCCGCCATCGCGCAAGACGGTTATTTTATAATGGCGGGATTGTCCTCATCCGATTTCTCTTTTTCCGGCGGAATTCCGTGACGTTCTTTACCGATTACACCAACCTGGCCCTTATCGCGATCCTGGTGGTATCCGGCGGCCTGCTGGCCTGGCCCGCGCTGCGCCGCGGTCGCGGCGGCCTGTCGGCCGCAGAGGCGACACAACTCATCAACCGCCGCAACGCGGTCGTGATCGACGTGCGCGCCGCATCCGACTTCGCGGCCGGCCACCTGCCGTCGGCCCGTCAGGTCGCGGCGGGCGAGATCGGCGCGAAGATCGCGCAGGTCGCGAAGAACAAGAGCACGCCGGTGCTGCTCGTCTGCCAGAACGGCCAGCAGTCGCAGAAGGCGGCGCGCGAGGTCGAGGCGGCGGGCTACGCCGAGGTGCACGTGCTCGAGGGCGGCGTGGCTGCCTGGCAGCAGGCCGGGATGCCGGTCGTCAAACAAGGAGTGGCGAAGTGAACAAGGTTTTGATGTACAGCACGCAGGTGTGTCCGTATTGCATCCAGGCCGAGCGCCTGCTGAAGCTGCGCGGTGTCGAGCAGATCGAGAAGGTGCTGATCGATCGCGATCCGGCCCGCCGCGACGAAATGATGTCGCGCACGGGGCGCCGCACGGTGCCGCAGATCTATATCGGCGACACGCACGTCGGCGGCTACGACGATCTGTCGAAGCTCGACCGCGAAGGCGGGCTCGTTCCGCTTCTGCAAGCGGCCTGATTAGGGCAGAATGGCCGCCGGCCGCGCCGCGGCTTGGGCGCGCAGGATTCATCCGTGGCGGCCGGCGCGAAGCCGGGCCGCCCCGTCACCACTTTTAGGGAAACACCATGTCCGACGTCGAAAACCAACCGTTCTTCAACATCCAGCGCGTCTACCTGAAGGATATGTCGCTCGAGCAGCCGAATTCGCCGGCGATCTTCCTCGAGCAGGACATGCCGTCGGTTGAAGTCGAAGTCGACGTGAAGGCCGACCGCCTCGCGGAAAGCGTGTTCGAAGTCGTCGTGTCGGGCACCGTCACCGCGAAGGTGAAGGACAAGGTCGCGTTCCTGATCGAAGCGAAGCAGGCCGGCATTTTCGACATCCGCAACATTCCGGACGAACAGCTCGACCCGCTCGTCGGCATCGCGTGCCCGACGATCCTGTTCCCGTACCTGCGTTCGAACATCGCCGACGCGATCACGCGCGCGGGCTTCCCGCCGATTCACCTGGCGGAAATCAACTTCCAGGCGCTGTACGAACAGCGTCTCGCGCAGCTTCAGCAGCAGGCCGGCGCCGCAGCAGGCGCGCCGAACGGCACGACGCTGAACTGACGTTTTGCTCGGAGGACCGGTGCTGGGTATGAAAGTAGCCGTTCTCGGCGCCGGTGCCTGGGGCACCGCGCTCGCGGGCCATCTGGCCGCGCGGCACGATACGCTTCTGTGGGCGCGCGATGCCGCGCTCATCGCCGGGCTGCAGGCCCGGCACGAAAATTCCCGCTATCTGGACGGCATCGCGCTGCCTGACGCGTTGCGCTACGACGCCGATCTCGGCGCCGCGCTCGCGCACGGCGCCGCGGACGACGCTCTGTGCGTGATCGCCGCGCCGGTGGCCGGGCTGCGCACGCTGTGTCATGCGATGCGCGCTGCGGGCTGCGTGCCCGCGCACATCGTCTGGGTCTGCAAGGGCTTCGAGGCCGATACGCATCTGCTGCCGCACCAGGTGATCGCGGCCGAGCTGCCCGAACAGCACAGCAACGGCGTGCTGTCGGGGCCGAGCTTCGCACGCGAGGTCGGGCAGTCGCTGCCCGTCGCGCTGACGGTGGCGAGCACGTCCGCCGAATGCCGCGAGCGCACGCTCGCCGCGTTCCATCACGGCGCGATGCGGATCTATACGGGTGACGACGTGGTCGGCGTCGAGGTCGGCGGCGCGGTGAAGAACGTGCTCGCGATCGCGACCGGTATCGCCGACGGCCTCGGCCTCGGGCTGAACGCGCGTGCCGCGCTGATCACGCGCGGCCTCGCCGAAATGTCGCGGCTGGGCGTCGCGCTCGGCGGCCGAGCGGAAACCTTCACGGGCCTGACCGGCCTCGGCGACCTGATCCTCACCGCGACGGGCGACCTGTCGCGCAACCGCACGGTCGGCCTGCAACTGGCGGCCGGCCGCACGCTGAACGACATCCTCGGCGCGCTCGGCCACGTGGCCGAAGGCGTGCGCTGTGCGCAGGCCGTGCTGGCCATCGCGCGGGCGCAGTCGATCGAAATGCCGATCACCGAAGCCGTGTGCGGCGTGCTGTTCGACGGCATCGCGCCGCGCGACGCCGTCAGCGGCCTGCTGCGGCGCGACGCGCGCGCCGAGTAGCGCGGCCGGGCGCCGCCTGGCGCCGTGTTCACCGCGGGCGCGCGGCGTCAAAGCGCGCTACGCTTGAACAGTCTCCGGCGCTCCGGGAGGTTGTCATGCTGCAGATTCATTCCACCACGCTCGATGCGCAGGTCGTCGACATCACGACGCTCGATGTCGACGCGATCGTCAACGCCGCGAACGGCTCGCTGCTCGGCGGGGGCGGCGTCGACGGCGCGATCCACCGCGCGGCCGGCCCCGGCCTGCTCGCAGAGTGCCGCACGCTCGGCGGCTGCGACACGGGCGACGCCAGGCTCACGCGCGGCCACGGGCTGCCGGCGCGTTACGTGATCCATGCGGTCGGGCCCGTGTGGCATGGCGGCGGGCGCGGCGAGGCCGACCTGCTCGCGTCGTGCTACCGCCGCGCGATCGAGCTGGCCGAGGAGGTCGCGGCGACGTCGATCGCGTTCCCGGCGATCAGCTGCGGAATCTATCGTTATCCGGCCGAAGAAGCCGT
Organism: Burkholderia reimsis; assembly: GCF_003294055.1. Classification (NCBI taxonomy): domain Bacteria; kingdom Pseudomonadati; phylum Pseudomonadota; class Betaproteobacteria; order Burkholderiales; family Burkholderiaceae; genus Burkholderia; species Burkholderia reimsis. The sequence goes on along the minus strand of NZ_QMFZ01000014.1, from coordinate 84,793 downwards.
CGACGTCGCCGTGGGCACCGTCGCCGAAATGCTGCCGCAGGCGCCGAACCTCGCACGCGTGGTATTCGCGTGCTTTTCCCCCGACATCTACGACCTGTACCGCGCGCGGCTCACGCGGACGTGACGTCTTCCGCGGGGCGGGAGGCGCCGTCCCGGTGTCATGCGCCGCCTTCGAAACCGGCCTGGCGCCACGCCTCGAACACGACCACCGCGACCGTGTTCGACAGGTTCAGGCTGCGGTTGTCCGGCCGCATCGGCAGGCGCACGCGCTGTTCGTTCGGGAAGCGCTCGAGCAGTTCGGCGGGCAGGCCGCGCGTCTCCGAGCCGAACACGAACCAGTCGCCGGGCAGGAACGCATGATCGTGGAAGCGGCCCGAGCCGCGTGTCGTGAACGCGAACATTCGCGCCGGATCGGGCGTTTCCGCCGCGATGAACGCGTCCCAGTCGCGGTGTACGCGCATCTGCGCATACTCGTGATAGTCGAGGCCCGCGCGGCGCATCCGCGCGTCGTCGAGCGGGAAGCCGAGCGGCTCGATCAGGTGCAGGTGCGCGCCCGTATTGGCGCACAGGCGGATCACGTTGCCGGTGTTCGGCGGGATTTCGGGGGCGACGAGGACGACGTTGAACATGTTTCGGTTTGGCTGGGCCGGCCGGGGCGGCGCTACGCGCGCGTTCCCGGCCGGCCGGTTCGTGACGGCCGCCGCCGTGTCCGGTCGGTCGGCCTCTCTATCTAATTAATCCCTGGCGGTGCGCAGCGCAACCAGATTCGTCACGCGTGCGGCGCCCGTCGCCTTCAGTGCGTGCGCGGCGGCCGCGAGCGTCGCGCCGGACGTCATCACGTCGTCGACGAGCGCAACGTGGCGGCCGGCGACGCCGCCCGTCACCGCAAATGCCGCGATCACGTTGTCGCGTCGTGCGTGCCGGTCGAGCCGCGACTGCGGCGCGGTGTCGGCGATGCGCGCGAGCAGCGCCGCATCCGCGCGCACCCCGAGCCGCCGCGCGAGCGGGCGCGCGATCGCCCACGCCTGGTTGTAGCCGCGCGCGACGAGCCGCCGGTGCGACAGCGGCACCGGCGCCACCAGGTCGAAGCCGCTGGCGCCGGGCGTATCGTCGATCAGCCGCGCGAGCCGTGCCGCGAATTCGGTGCCGAGCGCAAGTTGCCGGTGAAACTTCAGGCCGCGCGCGAGCCCGTCGAGCGGCGCGCGGTAATCCGCCAGCGCGAGCGTCGCATCGAACGGCGGCGGTGCCGCACGGCACGCGTCGCAACGGTACGCGGCCGCGCTGCCGGCGCCGGCGCGAGCGCCGCGGGGCCGGTACGAACGCGGTTGCCCGATGCCCAGCGGTATCGCGCAGACGCCGCAGCGCAGCCGCGCTTCGTTCCAGTACGCGGCGTCGCAGGCGACGCAAATCATCGTGTGTGACAAATTGCCGCACAGTGCGCAGCGATTCGGCAGCGCGACCGCGGCGACGCGCGCGGCCAGCGCGCGAACCTGCGACAAAGCGACGCGCATCGTGCGCCGGGCGGAACTGCGGATCATCGCAACACTCCTGACACCCCGCCTCAATGAAGCCTGCGGGGCGAGCGAGTATACTTCGGGCTCTTCGCCAGTGTGCCCGACATGTCCCCAGCTTCGACTTCAACCGGCCGTCCGGCCAATGACGCAAGGCGCCTGCGGCGGATCTTCGACCGCCGCGCCGCCACGTTCGACGCGGTCGCGTTCCTGCCGCGCGAGATCGCGCAGCGGATGAACGAGCGCCTCGAATACATCAAGGTCAGCCCCGCGGCCGTGCTGGACGCGGGCTGCGGCCCGGGGGACGACCTGCCGGCGCTGCGCGCGCGCTTTCCGGAGGCACCCGTATTCGGCGTCGACCTGTCCGGCGCGATGCTCGCGCGAGCCGGTCAGCGCGAGGTCGAGCAGACGAGCTGGCGCCGCTGGCTGCCGGCCTCGCTCGGCCGTGCGCTCGGCCAGCGCGGCCCCCGCGTCGCCCAGGCCGACTTCGCCGCGCTGCCGTTCCCGGGCGGCGCGTTCGACCTGATCTGGTCGAATCTCGCGCTCCACTGGCATTCGCGTCCGGACACGGTGCTGCCCGAATGGCAGCGCGTGCTGCGCGTGAACGGGCTGCTGATGTTCAGCACGCTCGGCCCCGACACGCTGCGCGAACTGCGCGCGGCCTGCGCGGATGCGGAAGCGGCGCTCGGCATCGTGCCGCCCGCCGCGCGCGTGATCGATTTCGTCGACATGCACGACCTCGGCGACATGCTCGTCGAGAGCGGCTTCGAGATTCCCGTGATGGATCAGGAAGTGCTGACCGTCACCTACAAGACCCCCGACTCCCTGCTGGCCGACGTGCGCCGCTGGGGCGCCTATCCGTTCGAGCGCGAGGCGCCGCAGCGCGCGACCCGGCGCTTTCGCGCGGCGCTCGGCGACGCGCTGGAGGCGCGCCGGCGCGCGGACGGCACGATCGCCTTGACGTTCGAAGTGATCTACGGCCACGCGTGGAAGGCCGTGCCGCGCACGACCGCCGAGGGGCACGGGATCGTGCGCATCGAGGACATCGGAAAGGGGCGTCCGAAGAATCGGTAGAGCGGTAAAGAGGGGTTTTGTTATGTCTGAAATTAGCGGCGCAAAGCGGGGTCGAATTGGCGCCTGAAATGGCCGGAAAGCTTGTCGCGCTTGGCTTGCGGGGCGATAGCCGCTTGCTTGTGGATGCCATTGAACCCGCCTATAATGCGTCAGCTTGTCGTCCCGGGGTCCCCGCAATACGGGGCGACGAGTCCGATGCAGGCATGCATCGCATGCCATTCGCGTGAGGCGGCGATGGAAGCAGCGAGGGTTTTGGCGGAGACGACGAACGGCGAGCCGGTCCTCGAAGACTGGCTGATGAAACGCAACTGTTCGGCGTCGCCGCGCCAGTTCGTGCTGTTTTACGCGTCGCTCGCGGGCTTCTCGCTGGTGATCGCGACATTGCTGATGTGGCGGGGGGCCTGGCTCGTCATGCCCTTCACCGGAATCGAGTTGCTGGCGGTGGGTGTCGCATTTGCGATCTATGCTCGCCATGCGGTCGATTACGAACGCATCAGGCTGTATCCGCACCGGCTCGTGATCGAGCGGATGGATGCGGAGCGGCTCACGCAGATCGAATTCAACCCGCGCTGGGTGCGGGTCGAGCCGGGTGCGACGCCACGCGATCCGATTCGGCTGGTATCGCGCGGGCAGACCGTCGTAATCGGGCAGCATCTCGCGCAGTACAAGCGTGCGCAGTTCGCCGACGAACTGCGTGCATCGCTCAGGCGCTGCGGCTGACGAGGCGCGGGCACTGGCCGGAAACGGGCCGGAGGCTTGCGACGGGGGAGGGTTTGAATGGAAATTTTGGGTAAGGATGCTATGAAAACAATCAAGCGAGCCCTCACGGGCGTGCTGGCATGCAGCGGATTGCTCTTTGCCGGTGCCGCCCTGGCGGTCGGTGATAGCCCGGGCGGCCCCCGCGTCAACGAGATCAACTTTCAGCCGCCGGTCACGAAAATCGCCGAGGAGCTCTACGATCTCCACACGATGATGCTGATCCTGTGTACGGTGATCTTCGTCGGCGTGTTCGGTGTGATGTTCTATTCGATCTTCGCGCACCGCAAATCCAAGGGCCACAAGGCCGCCAATTTCCATGAAAGCACGACCGTCGAGATCATCTGGACGATCGTGCCGTTCGTCATCGTCGTGCTGATGGCGCTGCCGGCGACGAAGGCCGTCGTCGCGATGAAGGACACGACCAACGCCGATCTCACGATCAAGGTCACCGGCTACCAGTGGAAGTGGGGCTACGACTACGTGAAGGGCCCGGGCGAGGGCATCGGCTTCCTGTCGACGCTGTCCACCCCGCGTGACGAAGTGATGGGCAAGAAGCCGATCACCGACACCTACCTGCAGGAAGTCGACAACCCGCTCGTCGTGCCGGTCAACAAGAAGATCCGCATCATCACGACCGCGAACGACGTCGTCCACTCGTGGTACGTGCCCGCGTTCGGCGTGAAGCAGGATGCGATCCCCGGCTTCGTGCGCGACACGTGGTTCAAGGCCGACAAGGTCGGTACGTTCCGCGGTTTCTGTACCGAGCTGTGCGGCAAGGAACACGCGTACATGCCGGTCGTCGTCGAAGTCCTGTCGGACGACGACTACGCGAAGTGGGTCACCGCGCAGAAGGCCAAGCTCGCCGGCGCCGCAGTCGATCCGAACAAGGTCTACACGATGGCCGAGCTCGTCGCGCACGGCGAGGAAGTCTACAAGGCGAACTGCGCGGCCTGCCACCAGGTGAGCGGCAAGGGCCTCGGCGCATTCCCGGCCATGGACGGCAGCCCGATCGTGAACGGCCCGATCGCCGGCCACGTCGAGCGCGTGCTGCACGGCAAGGGCGCGATGCCGTCGTGGGCGTCGCTGTCGGATCTCGACATCGCTTCGGTCATCACGTACGAACGCAACTCGTGGGGCAACCACAAGAACGACCTGCTGCAGCCGAAGCAAGTGGCCGACGCGCGTAACGGCAAGATGCCGGAAGACGCGGCGGGCGCGGCAGCGGCACCGGCAGAGGCGGCTTCGGCACCGGCGCAAGCCGCGTCGGGCGCCGCTGAACAGCCGGCGGCAGCAGCGGCATCGGCCGCGCTGTCGACGATCTACTTCGAAACGGGCAAGAGCGTGCTGCCGGCCGACGCGAAAGCGGCGATCGCCGCCGCGGCCGACTATGCGAAGGCACATCCGGACGCGAAGCTCGCGCTGTCGGGCTTCACCGACAAGACGGGCTCGGCCGACGCGAACGCCGAACTGGCGAAGCATCGCGCGCAAGCCGTGCGCGACGCGCTGAAGGCAGCAGGCGTGGCGGAAGACCACATTATTCTCAAAAAGCCGGAAACGATCACGGGCGGGGCGGACGCGAAGGAAGCCCGGCGTGTCGAGATCGGGCCGGCGGCTTGACGTGTCGCTGAGTTAGTCGACGTATTCGCATTAGGAGATTCTCATGTCTAGCATCGGGCACGACGTAGCCGCGGACCACGCGCACGACGACCACGCGCACGAAATGCCGCACGGCTGGCGGCGCTGGCTGTTCGCCACCAACCACAAGGACATCGGTACGCTGTACCTGCTGTTCTCGTTCATCATGTTCCTGTCGGGCGGCGTGATGGCCCTCGGCATCCGGGCCGAGCTGTTCGAGCCGGGCCTGCAGATCATGCGTCCGGAGTTCTTCAACGAACTCACGACGATGCACGGCCTGATCATGGTGTTCGGCGCGATCATGCCGGCGTTCGTCGGCTTCGCGAACTGGATGATTCCGCTGCAGATCGGCGCATCCGACATGGCGTTCGCGCGGATGAACAACTTCAGCTTCTGGCTGCTGCCGGTCGCTGCCGTGCTGCTGGTCGGTTCGTTCTTCGCGCCGGGCGGCGCGACGGCCGCCGGCTGGACGCTCTACGCGCCGCTGTCGACGCAGATGGGCCCGGGCATGGACTTCGCGATCTTCGCGGTGCACATCATGGGTGCGTCGTCGATCATGGGCGGGATCAACATCGTCGTGACGATCCTGAACATGCGCGCACCGGGCATGACGCTGATGAAGATGCCGATGTTCGCATGGACGTGGCTGATCACGGCGTACCTGCTGATCGCGGTGATGCCGGTTCTGGCGGGCGCGATCACGATGGTGCTGTTCGACCGTCACTTCGGCACGTCGTTCTTCAACGCGGCAGGCGGCGGCGATCCGGTGATGTACCAGCACATCTTCTGGTTCTTCGGCCACCCCGAGGTGTACATCATGATTCTGCCGGCGTTCGGGATCGTGTCGCAGGTGATCCCGGCGTTCGCACGCAAGACGCTGTTCGGCTATAGCTCGATGGTGTACGCGACGGCTTCGATCGCGATCCTGTCGTTCATGGTCTGGGCGCACCACATGTTCGCAACGGGCATGCCGGTCACCGGCCAGCTGTTCTTCATGTACGCGACGATGCTGATCGCGGTGCCGACGGGCGTGAAGGTGTTCAACTGGCTCGCGACGATGTGGCGCGGCTCGATGACCTTCGAAACCCCGATGCTGTTCGCGATCGGCTTCCTGTTCGTGTTCACGTTCGGCGGTCTCACGGGCCTGATGCTCGCGATGGCGCCGCTCGACATCCAGTATCACGGCACCTACTTCGTGGTGGCGCACTTCCACTACGTGCTGGTGGCCGGCTCGCTGTTCGCGCTGTTCTCGGGCTGGTACTACTGGGCGCCGAAGTGGACGGGCTGGATGTACAACGAGACGCGCGGCAAGATCCACTTCTGGTCGTCGATGATCTTCTTCAACCTGACGTTCTTCCCGATGCACTTCGTCGGTCTCGCCGGCATGCCGCGTCGTTATGCGGACTACCCGGCGCAGTTCACGGACTTCAACCAGGTCGCGACGATCGGCGCATTCGGCTTCGGCCTCGCGCAGGTGTACTTCCTGTTCGCGGTCGCGCTGCCGGCCTACCGTGGCGGCGGCGAGCTGGAAAAGGCGTCGGACAAGCCGTGGGACGGCGCGACGGGCCTCGAGTGGACGGTGCCGAGCCCGGCTCCCTTCCATACGTTCGAGCAACCGCCGCACGTCGAATAAGTTTCACCCTGCGCTCCGCCGTTGCCTGCCGCGCAGGCAGGCGCGGCGGGCGCGGAATTGAAATGTCAGCGAAGTTTCAGATGAACCGGAATCCACAACAAAGACGAACGCCCGAGCAGATCCGCGCGGGCAACAAGCGGCTCGGCCTCATCCTGCTCGTCATCGCCGCCGTTTTTTTTGTGGGTGTCGTGATCAAGCAGTGGTGGCTGTCCACTCACTGATGCAGCAACAGACGCAGTAGCGAGGAAGTTGTCGTATGTCGAAGCCGGAAGAGGGCGCCGTCGATCGCGCGTTCAATCGTTCGATGCTGGTGAAGCTCTTCGTCGTGGCCGGGCTGATGTTCGGTTTCGGCTTCGCGCTGATCCCGATGTACCGGGCGATCTGCCAGATCACCGGCATCAACAACCTGGTGCAGCGCGACGTGAGCGAGCGCGAGGTGAAGAATTCGCAGGTCGACACCAGCCGCACGGTGTCGGTCGAGTTCGACGCGAATGCGCGCGGCCCGCTCGGTTTCAAGCCGGAGCACAACAGCCTCGACGTGCATCCGGGTGAGCTGACGACGATCGTGTACGACGTGACGAACGGGCAGGGCAGGCCGGTCGTTGCACAGGCGATTCCGAGCTACGCGCCGAAGCAGGCGACGGAGTTCTTCAAGAAGATCGAGTGCTTTTGCTTTACGCAGCAGACGCTGGCCGCGAACGAATCGCGCAAGATGCCGGTGGTGTTCGTGATCGATCCGAAACTGCCGAAGGACGTGAAGACGATCACGCTGTCGTACACGTTCTTCGAGCTGAATACGCCGGCCACGCCGGCGCCCGCGCCGGGCAAGACCGCGGCGCAGGGCGCGGCGAAGCCGGACGCATGACGACGGAGGCGGGGCGATGACGGAGGTCAAGCGGGGCGGGTCGTTCGGTCAGGCGCTGAAGGCCGTGCTGTGGTCGTTCTTCGGGGTGCGCAAGCGGCGCGACCTGGAGGCCGACGCGACGCAGCTGAATCCGCTGCACGTGCTGATCGTCGCGTTGCTGGCGGCCGGTGTGTTCATCGGCGTGCTGATCCTGATCGTGCGTGCCGTCGTGGGCTGACGCGCGCGGCCACGAAAGAATGCAGTGCGCGGCGCCACGGCGCCGCGTGCAGGAAAGAGCGGTGGCGGTTACGCCGCGCAAGAAATAAAGCCGGAGCGGTTTCCGGTACACAAATTGGACAGAAGTGGAGAATCAAGCATGAGCGGTCAAAACCAGACCCCGTACTATTTCGTGCCGCATCCGTCGCACCATCCGATCAGTGCGGCCATCGGCCTGCTGGTCATGCTCGGATCGGCGGCGCTGTGGATCAACGGTCACGACTGGGCGCCGTTTACGGCACTGCTCGGCCTGCTGTGGTTGCTCTTCACGCTGTATCACTGGTTCGGCGACGCGATCGCCGAGTCGGAAGGCGGTCATTACGGCAAGAACGTCGACAAGTCGTACCGCTGGAGCATGAGCTGGTTCATCTTCTCGGAAGTCATGTTCTTCGGCGCGTTCTTCGGCGCGCTGTTCTATGCACGCGAAATCGCGCTGCACCAGCTCGGCAGCCTCGACTACAAGCTGATCTGGCCGGATTTCTCCGCCGTGTGGCCGAACGAAGGCCCGGCAGCACTCGCCGGTCACTTCAAGACGATGGGCCCGTGGCCGATCCCGACGCTGAACACCGCGTTCCTGCTGTCGTCGGGCGTGACGCTGACGATCTCGCACCACGCGCTGCGTGACGACCATCGCAAGAAGGCGATCGCATGGCTGGCCGCGACGCTCGTGTTCGGTATCTGCTTCCTGTTCCTGCAGGGCTTCGAGTACTACCACGCGTACAACGAACTGAACCTGACGCTGAACTCGGGCGTGTACGGTTCGACGTTCTTCCTGCTGACGGGCTTCCACGGTTTCCACGTGTTCCTCGGCGGCACGATGCTCGCGGTGGTGCTGGTGCGGATGATCCGCGGCCACTTCAAGCCCGATCACCACTTCGCATTCGAAGGCGCCGCCTGGTACTGGCACTTCGTCGACGTCGTCTGGCTCGGCCTGTACGTCGTCGTCTACTGGCTGTAAATGGAAAAACGGCCCGCGCAGCAATGCGCGGGCCGTTTTCATTGGTGTCGTGGGCGCGGCAGCGAGGCTGCGAGCGACACCACCCTGGCGCCGCCGCGACTCAGTCAGGCGGCGCTTTTGCTTGGTGGTGCGGCCGTGCGGCGAAATGTCACAGCGGCGGCCGCGGCAGCGGCATCAACGCCCGATCGGCAGGCCGGTCGAATGGATCCAGCCCATCCAGTTCGCGATCAGGATGAGCAGGAACAGCGAGACCGACAGCCCGACGCGGGTGGCGAGCGACCAGACCATGCGTTTCGTGTGGCCGCGGTCGTGCATCATGAAGTAGAGCGCCGAGCCCATGCTGGCAATGATGAGGACGAAGGCGATGGGAACGAGTATGTGCATGACACGAACCGGACGACGGCAATTCGGAAGGAAGAGGATAATTATCGCACTTCGCATTCCGGCACATGCCGGGCGGGCCGCATGATGAAGATTCGCTGGCTGCCTGCGCTGCTGATTCTCGTCGTCGTCGCGGTCACGATCCGTCTCGGTTTCTGGCAGCGCGACCGCGCGCACCAGAAGGAAGCGCTGCAGGCGAGCATCGAGCGCTACGAGCAGGCGGCGCCCGTCGACGTCGGCGCGCAGCCGATGCCGCTCGCGTCGATCGAGTTTCACCGCGTGCGGGCGAAGGGCCGTTTCCTGCCTGAACAGGCGGTGTTCCTCGACAATCGGCCGTATAACGACCAGCCGGGTTTTTACGTCGTGATGCCGTTTAAACTCACGGGCGGCGGCGTCGTGCTCGTGAACCGCGGCTGGCTGCCGCGCAATATCGCCGATCGCACGGCGATCGAGCCGTTCGCGACGCCGGCGGGCGACGTCGAGATCGTGGGCATCGCGCGTGCCGACGCGTCGCGTGCGTTCGAGCTCGGCGAAGGCGGGTCGGCGGCGCACCAGAAGATCCGGCAGAACCTGGATGTCGCCGCGTATGCGAAGGAAACGGGGCTGCCGCTGCAGCCGTTCGTGATCCAGCAGACGAGCGACGACGGCGACAAGCTCGTGCGCGACTGGCCGGCGGCGACGACCGGCGTCGAGCGCAATTACGGTTACATGTTTCAGTGGTGGGCGATGGCGGCGGCCGCGCTCGGCTTCGGCCTGTACGCCGCGCGGCGTGCGGCGAAGAAGTCGGCCGGCGCGTGAGCGCCATACCAGGACGCGGCGCCGGCGCCGCGGGTTCGTTTCGAGAGGTCTGATTTGTCCATGCAATCTTCCCGTCAGGGTTCGGCCGCTGCGCCGATGTCGCCGGCGGCCCGCAAGCGCGGCCGCTGGATGCTCGTGCTGCTGGGTCTCGTGTGCGCGGCACCGATGATCGCGTCGTACTTCACCTATTACGTGATCAAGCCGAAGGGCGGCTCGACGAACTACGGCACGCTGATCGAGCCGCAGCGTCCGATCCCCGCGGATCTGCAGGTGACCGACGAAACCGGCAAGACCGTGCCGCTGTCGTCGCTGCGCGGCGTGTGGCTGTTCGTGATGACCGACCGCAGCGCGTGTGACGACGCATGCGCGCAGAAGCTCTATTTCATGCGCCAGATCCGCGTCACGCAGGCAGGCGAGCGGCACCGGATCACGATGGTGTGGCTGCGCAGCGATGCGGGCGCGATGCCGCAGAAGGTGCTCGACGCGTACCCCGACACGCGCCGCCTCGTCGCCGATCCGGCCGCGGTGGCCGCATGGCTGCCTGCCGATGCCGGCACGAAGGACAGCGACCACCTCTACTTGGTCGACCCGAACGGCAACCTGATGATGCGTTTCCCGAAGGATCCGAACCCCAGCAAGATCAAGTCGGACGTGACGAAGCTGCTGAAGTGGTCGAGCATCGGCTAAGGCAAGACGAGAGGTAAAGAACCGATGTCGTATCTACTGCAACTCGGCCTGATCGGCCTGTGCATCGCGCTGCTGCCGCTGTCGTACGTGTGGGTGAAGGCCGACGACAACAAGTTTCGCAAGCTGGTGTGGATCACCACCTTCCTGACGCTCGACCTCGTGATGTTCGGCGGCTTCACGCGGCTGACCGACTCGGGGCTCGGCTGCCCTGACTGGCCGGGCTGCTACGGCACGTCGTCGCCGTTCATCGCGCATGCCGCGATCACGGCCGCGCACCAGGCGATGCCGACGGGCCCCGTCAGCATGACGAAGGCGTGGATCGAGATGATCCACCGCTATTTCGCGATGGCGATCGGCGTGCTGATCATCGCGCAGGTCGTGATCGCGTGGTCCGCGAGGCTGCGCCGCCGCCCGCTGCACGTGTCGCCGTGGTGGCCGACGAGCCTGCTGCTGCTGATCCTCGTGCAGGGCGCGTTCGGCGCGTGGACGGTCACGATGAAGCTGCAGCCGGTGATCGTCACGATTCACCTGCTGCTCGGCCTCACGCTGCTCGGCACGCTCGGGTGGCTTGCGGCGCGGCAGACGCCGCTGCCGTCGTACGATCCGGAAGCCGGCCGCTATCGCGCGGCCGCGCTCGCGGCGCTCGTGCTGCTGGTCGTGCAGATCGCGCTCGGCGGCTGGGTGAGCACCAACTACGCGGTGCTCGCATGCACCGACTTCCCGACCTGCAACGGCCAGTGGATTCCGCCGATGGACTTCCAGCACGGCTTCCACCTGTGGCGCGCGCTCGGAATGACGAAGGACGGCGACGCGATCACGCAGGACGCGCTGGTCGCGATCCACTGGACGCACCGCACGTTCGCGTTCGTCGTGGTCGCGTATCTGGTCGCGTTCGCGCTGAAGATGCGCCGCTTCGAATCGCTGCGGCGGCCCGCGAACGGCGTGCTGCTGGTCGTCCTGCTGCAGTTCGTGACGGGCCTGACCAACATCGTGCTGCAGTGGCCGCTGCCGGTCGCCGTCGCGCACAACGGCGGGGCCGCGATCCTGCTGCTGCTCGTCGTCATGTTAAACTTTCGCATCCTTTCAAGCCGCCCCGGCCGTGTCGCGCAGCCTGCGCGCGACGCCGCCCCGGCGTGACCGCCCCCATGCAAAGCACCCTCTCCCAATCGCCCGGTAGCCGCTTTTCCCAGTACATGGCGCTGACGAAGCCGCGTGTCACGCAGCTCGCGGTGTTCTGCGCGGTGATCGGCATGTTCCTCGCGACGCCGGGCATGGTGCCGTGGCACGTGCTGATCGGCGGTACGGTCGGCATCTGGCTGCTGGCCGGCGCGGCGTTCGCGATCAACTGCCTCGTCGAACAGAAGATCGACGCGATGATGCGTCGTACCGCGTGGCGCCCGTCCGCGCGCGGCGAGATCACGACGCCGCAGATCCTGCTGTTCTCGGCCGTGCTCGGCAGCGTCGGCGCATGGACGCTCTACACGTTCACGAACCCGCTGACGATGTGGCTGACGATCGCCACCTTCGTCGGTTATGCGGTGATCTACACGCTACTGCTCAAGCCGATGACGCCGCAGAACATCGTGATCGGCGGCGCGTCGGGTGCGATGCCGCCGGCGCTCGGGTGGGCCGCGGTCACCGGCGCGGTGCCGGGCGACGCGTGGATCCTCGTGCTGATCATCTTCGTGTGGACGCCGCCGCATTTCTGGGTGCTCGCGCTGTATCGGCGCAAGGATTACGAAAACGCGGGGCTGCCGATGCTGCCCGTCACGCACGGCGAGAAGTTCACGCGGCTGCACATCCTGCTGTACACGGTGATCCTGTTCGCGGTCACGCTGATGCCGTTCATCTCCGGGATGAGCGGGGCCGTCTACCTGACGAGCGCGGTGCTGCTCGGCGCGGTGTTCCTCGCGTATGCGTGGAAGATCCATCGCGACTATTCGGACGAACTCGCCCGCAAGGCCTTCCGCTACTCGATCGTCTACCTGTCGCTGCTGTTTGCCGCGCTGCTCGTCGATCACTATGCACGCCCGCTGCTCGGCGTGTAACCGCACGGTTTGAACGCAATGCTCCAATCACGGTTCGGGCGCCGCGCGCGCCAAGGCTGGATGCTCGCGTGCGCATTCACGGCAGCGCTGCTGCTCGCCGGATGCGACAACGCGCCGAAATTCCAGAATCTCGACATCACCGGCAACACGCAGTTCGGCAGCGACTTCTCGCTGCCCGATACGGCCGGCAAGGTGCGCACGCTCGGCGATTTCAAGGGCAAGGCCGTCGTGATGTTCTTCGGCTATACGCACTGCCCGGACGTGTGCCCGACGACGATGGCCGAGCTGTCCGAAGCGTTGAAGCAGCTCGGGCCCGATGCCGCGAAACGCGTGCAGGTGCTGTTCGTCACCGTCGACCCGGAGCGTGACACGCCGGCGCTGCTCGGCCAGTACGTGCCCGCGTTCGATCCGTCGTTCATCGGCCTGCGGCCGGCCGACGAAGCCGCGCTGAAGAAGGTCACGAAGGATTTCCGCGTGTACTACGCGAAGGTGCCCGGCAAGACGCCCGGCAGCTACACGATGGATCACACCGCCGCGAGCTACGTGTTCGACCGCGACGGCAAGCTGCGCCTGTTCGTGCGTGACGGCCAGGGCCCCGGCCCGTGGGTCCACGACCTGAAGCTGCTGGTCGACTGACCGGCCGCCGCCGGGCGCCCGGCCCGGCGTAGCGCGTGACGGCCGTCACGCGCCATCACCCTGGTTCTCTCCTCGTTGTTCGCATGCGCCGCCCGTCGGGCGGCGTGTCGGCGCGCGCATCGCGCACGCGTCGCATGTCGCGTTACGGCAGCGCGGGTACGTTGAAGCCGGATGCGGCACGCGTGATCCGGAATTCCGTCACGCGATACGTGGCGAGCCCCTCGATGACGAACGGATCGGTCTTCAGGATCGCGTCCAGCTCGTCACGATCGATGCGGGCCGCGAGGATCACGCCGCCTTCGCGCGGCACCTTCGGCCCGGCCGCGATGAAGATGCCCTTGTCGAACTGCGGCTGCAGGAATGCGCGATGGCGTTCGAGCGCATCGTCGATGTGTTCGAGCGATGCGGTGTAGTGGATGTCGATGACGTACATGGATGGCCCCCGGAATGGTGCCGGCTCCTCGTGTGCCGGCCAGCCGGTCTTTTTAGCACAGCGGATGCGGGCTGTCGCGCTGCGGGCGGCCGACCGACCGGCGGTTCGCCGCACCCGCGCGTATTCAAGTTGTAAGCCTCGGTGCCGTAAATAAAAAGGCAAGCGTTTGCGCGGGGCGGGCCGTTCGCGCGCAGCGTGCGCATCGACATCGACAAAGGCACGCAGATGAGCAGAATGAGTTTGAACCGCAAGCTGTGGCTCGCGCTTGCGCTGGTATGGATCGGTCTCCTGGGCGTCGGCGCATGGAGCGCATACGAGACGCGCGCGACGATGCTCGCCGAACGCAAGGCAGGCATCGCGAATCTCGTCGACTCGGCGGCCGGCATCGTGAAGGCGTATCACGCACTCGCGCAGGGCGGCACGTTGCCCGAGGCCGACGCGAAGCGCGACGCGCTCGCGAGCCTGGCCGCGATGCGCTATGGCGATTCGGGCTACGTGTTCGTGATGGACTCGAAGCCGGTCGTGCTGATGCATCCGACGCTGCCGAAGCTGGTCGGCACGCAGGTCGGCGACTATCTCGACCCGGACGGCAAGCCGCTGTTCGTCACGATCCTGAACGCCGCGAAGGAAACCGGCAGCGGCTTCGCCGAGTACCGCGGGCGCCTGCCGCACAGCGAAACCGCCGTGCCGAAGATCAGCTACGTCACGCGCTTCACGCCGTGGGACTGGAACATCTCGAGCGGCGTCTTCCTGAAGGACATCGACACCATCTATTACCGGACGCTGCTCGGCCACCTCGCGGTCGTGTTCGTGATCGGCTTCGTGATCAGCGCGGCGATGCTGGTGATCATCCGCAACGTGCGCGGCAGCCTCGGCGGCGAGCCCGACGAAGCCGCCGCGCTCGCGGCGCGCATCGCGCAGGGCGACCTGACGCAGCCGGTGCCCGTGCGCGCGGGCGACCGTACGAGCATGATGGCCGCGATGCACGACATGCAGGCCCGCCTGCAGGCGACGATCGGCGGGATTCGCCAGTCGGCCGGATCGATCGCGTCGGCGAGCCGCCAGATCTCCGCCGGCAACGACGACCTGTCGCAGCGCACCGAGGAGCAGGCCGCGTCGCTGGAGGAAACCGCCGCGAGCATGGAGCAGCTGACCGCGACGGTGAAGCAGAACGCCGACAACGCGCGACAGGCGAGCGGGCTCGCGAACAACGCATCGGAGATCGCGCGCACGGGGAGCGACGTCGTGAACCGCGTGATCGGCACGATGGGCGAGATCGACGACAGCTCGCGCAAGATCGCCGACATCATCGGCGTGATCGAGGGCATCGCGTTCCAGACCAACATCCTCGCGCTGAACGCGGCGGTCGAAGCCGCGCGCGCGGGCGAGCAGGGCCGCGGCTTCGCGGTGGTCGCGGGCGAAGTGCGCTCGCTCGCGCAGCGCAGCGCGACGGCCGCGAAGGAGATCCGCGAGCTGATCGTCGACTCGGTCGAGCGCGTGCGCAACGGCTCGACGCTGGTCGGCCAGGCCGGCACGACGATGGGCGAGATCCTGCAGGCCGTCGCGCGCGTGACCGACATCATGGGCGAGATCGCGGCCGCGTCCGAGGAGCAGGCGAGCGGTATCACGCAGGTCGGGCGCGCGGTCACGCAGATGGATCAGGTGACGCAGCAGAACGCGGCGCTCGTCGAGGAAGCGGCGGCGGCGGCCGCGTCGCTGCAGGAACAGGCCGCGCGGCTGCGCGATGCGGTCGGCGCGTTCCGGGTCGTCGATGCAGACGGCCTGTCGCCGCGCCGGGCCGGCGGGCAGAGGGGCGAGCCTGCATTCGGCACGAAGGCGGCCGACCGTGCGACGGCGGCGTGACGCGCACCGGCTGACGCGCACGTCGCTCAAACGCAACTAACGGCCGAGTCGCGCAGCTGCCGCCGGCACCGCTGCGGTGCATACCCATATGAGCGGGATGTATTTCACTTCCCGCCGATCCTGTGACACCATTTGCCCCTTCCTGCGAGTCGGGGCTTACCCGTATCGCGCCCTATTTCCAGTAAGCAAGAAAGCGAGAAACAGATGAAGCGTCGCAGTCTCCTGAAGGTATTTTCCGTGCTGGCCACCGGCGCAGCGCTGACGCTGTCGGCAGGCGCGCACGCCGAAGACAAGGTGATCAAGGTCGGCACGGTGGCCGGCCCGGATGCGGAAGTGTGGCAGCTCGTGCAGAAGGTCGCGAAGGAGAAGGAAGGCCTGAACGTGAAGGTCATCGAGTTCAACGACTACGTGCAGCCGAACGCGGCGCTCGATTCGGGCGACCTCGACGCGAACAGCTTCCAGCACCAGCCCTACCTCGACAGCCAGGTGAAGCAGCGCGGCTACAAGATCGTCAGCGCGGGCCTGACCTACATCTCGCCGATCGGCGTGTACTCGAAGAAGTTCAAGACGCTGAAGGACCTGCCGCAAGGCGCGAAGCTCGCGGTGCCGAACGATCCGTCGAACGAGAACCGCGCGCTGCTGCTACTGCAGACGCAAGGCGTGATCAAGCTGAAGGCGGGCGCCGGCACGGGCGGCAACAACGCGACGGTGCTCGACATCGCCGAGAACCCGAAGAAGCTGAAGATCTCCGAACTCGACGCCGCGCAACTGCCGCGCGTGCTGTCGGACGTCGACGCGGCCGTGATCAACACGAACTACGCGCTCGCCGCGAACCTGCAGCCGACCAAGGACGCGATCGCGCTCGAATCGCTGACGAGCCCGTACGCGAACCTGATCGCCGTGCGCGCGAAGGACAAGGACCAGCCGTGGGTGAAGAAGCTGGTCAAGGCGTACCAGTCGCCGGAAGTGCGCGAATTCATCAAGAAGCAGTTCAAGGGCTCGATGGTCGCGTCGTTCTGAACGTCGCACACCGGCCGGACAGCTGAACGAAAGGGCCTGCATCGCGCAGGCCCTTTTTCATTGGCGCGGCCGGTCGGGGGGGCGCGGGATGCCGCGTTCGGCGCTGTCTCACATCTCGCCGCGCCGCGAGCAGATCGACATGATCTGCTGGATCGCATAGTTGTCGCGCACGCCCGGCAGCGACTGCACGACGCACTCGTGAAAGCGCCGCTCGCGCGGCAGCAGCATCGCGTTGTTGCGGTACAGCGCGTCGCACGAGCGCTGGATCAACTGGGCCGCCGCACCGTTGCGGCTCTCGCGCAGCGCATTGAGCATGCAGTCGTCGTATTGCGCGCTGCCGTCGGTCAGCGCGAACGCCGCTCCCGGCAACGCCAGCGCGACAGCCGCGAATGCGATGGCTCGGATCCCCCGTTTCATGTCGCCTCCGATGGCGTGGACTGGGTCGGCCGACAGCATAACGTAAAGCCGCGAGCACGGCTGACGCGTTGCGCCGGGGCCGGCCGAAACCGCCGCCGGCCGGGCTTCGCGCGCGGTGGCGGCGCCCCGGCGGGCGCCACGGCCCGGCCTTTTCAAGAAAGCTCGGAGTCAGGCGGTGGTCTGCGGAAATGGTATCCTCGTGCGTTCGCCGCTGCGCACCTTCCCGGGGCGCGCACGGGCCGGCCACCACCGCGTCGCACGTGTGGCGGCGCCCGCATGACGGCGGCGGAAATTCATCATCCAGAACCGACACAATACGGGGGAGACACACCCATGAAGCGTTTCAAGACTTTCGCGATCCGTTCGATCACGGCCGGCGTGGCCGCACTCGCGCTGGCCGGTGCCGCGCACGCCCAGACCGTCAAGGTGTTGTCGATCGTCGACCACCCGGCGCTCGATGCGATCCGCGACGGTGTGCGCGCCGAACTGAAGGCGGAAGGTTACGGCGACGACAAGCTCAAGTGGGAATACCAGAGCGCGCAGGGCAATACGGGCACGGCCGCGCAGATCGCGCGCAAGTTCGTCGGCGACCAGCCCGACGTGATCGTCGCGATCGCGACGCCGGCCGCGCAGGCGGTGGTTGCATCGACGAAGAGCGTGCCGGTCGTCTATTCGGGCGTGACCGATCCGGTCGCCGCGCAGCTCGTGAAGGGCTGGGGCCCGTCGGGCACCAACGTGACGGGCGTGTCCGACAAGCTGCCGCTCGATCGCCAGGTCGCGCTGATCAAGCGCGTCGTGCCCAACGCTAAGACGGTCGGCATGGTCTACAACCCGGGCGAGGCGAATTCGGTCGTCGTCGTGAAGGAGCTGAAGGACATCCTCGCGAAGCAGGGGATGACGCTGAAGGAAGCGGCCGCGCCGCGCACCGTCGACATCGGCCCGGCCGCGAAAAGCCTGATCGGCAAGGTCGACGTGATCTACACGAACACCGACAACAACGTCGTGTCCGCGTACGAAGCGCTCGTGAAGGTCGCGAACGAAGCGAAGATCCCGCTCGTCGCCGGCGACACCGACAGCGTGAAGCGCGGCGGCATCGCGGCGCTCGGCATCAACTACGGCGACCTCGGCCGCCAGACGGGCAAGGTCGTCGCGCGCATCCTGAAGGGCGAGAAGCCGGGCGCGATCGCGTCGGAAACGAGCAGCAACCTCGAGTTGTTCGCGAACACGGGCGCGGCCGCGAAGCAGGGCGTGACGCTCGCGCCCGATCTGCTCAAGGACGCGAAGACGGTCATCAAGTAAGCCGCGGCCCGACCGCCGCGCCTGCAGGCCCGATCCGGGCCTGAACGACACCGCCGGACGGGCGGCTCCCACCCGGGGCCGCCCGTTCGCTTCGCCCGGCCGTACACGTCCGGCCGGGAAGCAACAGGATTTCCCCATCATGTCTCTGTTCTCGTTTCTGGGCGCCCTGGAGATCGGCCTGATCTTCAGTCTCGTCGCCCTCGGGGTGCTGATCTCGTTTCGCATCCTCAACTTCCCCGACCTCACCGTCGACGGCAGCTTTCCGCTCGGCGGCGCCGTCGCCGCGACGCTGATCTCCGCCGGCTACGACCCGTTCAGCTCGACCTGCATCGCGATCGTCGCGGGCGCGGTGGCCGGCTTCATCACCGGCTGGCTCAACGTGCGCCTGAAGATCATGGACCTGCTCGCCAGCATCCTGATGATGATCGCGCTCTATTCGGTGAACCTGCGGATCATGGGCCGGCCGAACGTGCCGCTCATCACCGAGCCGACCGTCTTCACCGTGCTGCAGCCCGACTGGATGCCCGATTACGTGCTGCGCCCCGCGCTGCTCGCGATCGTCGTCGTGGTCGCGAAGCTCGGCCTCGACTGGTTCTTCTCGTCGCAGCTCGGCCTCGCGATGCGCGCGACCGGCGCGAACCCGCGGATGGCGCGCGCGCAGGGCATCGCGACCGGCCGCGCGACGCTCGCCGGGATGGCGCTGTCGAACGCGCTCGTCGCGCTCGCCGGTGCGTTGTTCGCGCAGACGCAGGGCGGCGCGGACATCTCGATGGGGATCGGCACGATCGTGATCGGGCTGGCCGCGGTGATCATCGGCGAGACGCTGCTGCCGGCGCGCCGGCTCGTGCTGACGACGCTCGCCGTCGTGCTCGGCGCGATCGTCTACCGCTTCTTCATCGCGCTTGCGCTGAACAGCGAATTCATCGGCCTGAAGGCGCAGGACCTGAACCTCGTGACGGCCGCGCTCGTCACGATCGCGCTGGTGCTGCCGGCAACGCGCAAGAAGCTGTTCGCGCGCAAGAACGGAGGGGCCTGACATGCTGTCCGCACAAGACCTGAAACTGACGTTCAATCCCGGCACGCCGATCGAGACGCGCGCGCTGCGCGGGCTGTCGCTCGAGATTCCCGACGGCCAGTTCGTCGCGGTGATCGGCTCGAACGGCGCCGGCAAATCGACCTTCCTCAATGCGATCAGCGGCGACCAGGCCGTCGATGCGGGACGCATCTCGATCGACGGCACGGACGTCACGCGCAAGGCCGCGTGGGATCGCGCGCACCTCGTCGCGCGTGTGTTCCAGGATCCGATGGCCGGCACCTGCGAGGCGCTGACGATCGAGGAGAACATGGCGCTCGCGATGGCGCGCGGCGCGCGGCGCGGCTTTCGCGCGGCGCTCGACCGGCCGTCGCGCGAGCTGTTCCGCGACAAGCTGCGGCTGCTGAACCTCGGGCTGGAAAACCGGTTGACCGACCGGATCGGGCTGCTGTCGGGCGGCCAGCGGCAGGCGGTGAGCCTGTTGATGGCGTCGCTGCGGCCGTCGCGGATCCTGCTGCTCGACGAGCACACGGCCGCGCTCGACCCGAAGACGGCCGCGTTCGTGCTGGAGCTGACCGCGCGCATCGTCGCCGAGAGCAGGCTGACGACGATGATGGTCACGCACAGCATGCGGCAGGCGCTCGACTACGGCGACCGCACGGTGATGCTGCACCAGGGGCAGGTCGTGCTCGACGTGTCGGGCGACGCGCGCAAGGGGCTCGACGTGCCGGACCTGCTGCAGATGTTCGAGAAGGTGCGTCACGAGCAGCTCGACGACGACGCGCTGCTGCTCGGCTGACGGGCGGCTGGCGGGCCGGCGCGGGGTGTTGCATCGTGCCGGTTCGCGTGAGGGGTGGCGTGCCGGCCCGGCGAGTCGGGTCGACAAATCGGCCCGACGAATCAGCCCGACGAATTGGGGTGGCGCGGCGGGTCGGCAATTCGGCCCGGTTGGCGGTGGCGCGCGTTCGGGCGGCACGATCCGGCCATACCCGCTCCGGTGCGGCGTAACATGACGACCGCGCCGGCTTGCCCGTCGTTTTTCCTCTGACGAAAACCGGTTTCGCGCCGGTGCTGTGCGACGCGAGCGCATTGCCATATACTGTATATCCATACAGTTGTGGGTGGCGTCATGCTCGCATCCTCCATTTCTCCCGAATCCCTTCATCCGTCCCTTTGGCGCGGTTCCCAGCTCGCGCGCGGCGGCCCGCGCACGATCGATACCGGCTTCGCCCCGCTGTCGGCCGAGTTGCCGGGCGGCGGCTGGCCGGTCGGCGGGCTCGTCGAACTGCTGGCCGCGCAGCCGGGCTGCGGCGAGATGCGGCTGCTCGCACCCGCGCTCGCACGCACCGTCAGCGCGCGTCGTCCGCTTGCGCTCGTCGCGCCGCCTCAAGCGCCGCATGCGACCGCGCTCGCCAGCCTCGGCGTACCGTCCGACGCACTGCTGTGGCTGCGTGCCGGCAGCCGCACCGATGCGCTGTGGGCTGCCGAGCAGGCGCTCAAGACGGGGTGCTGCGGCGCGCTGCTGCTCTGGCAGGATGCGCGGCCCGATGCGCTGCGGCGCCTGCATCTCGCGGCCGCGCGCACGGGCGACACGCTGTTCGTGATGCTGCGTCCGCTGTCGGCCGCGCGGCAACCGTCGCCGGCCGTGCTGCGTGTCGCGCTGTATCCGGTGCCGGGCGGCGTGTCGCTCGACATCGTCAAGCGTCGCGGCCCCGCACGCGGCGAGCCGCTCGTGCTCGACCTGCCGTCGCCCATCGTGGAGAGCCGCTATGCGCGTCTTGCTCGGCATCCATCTGCCGCGCCTGCCGCTCGACGTGTGCGCCCCGCCGCCGTCTGACGGCGCGGCGCAACGCGTAGACGAAGCGGACGAAGCAGGCTGCGCGGTGCTCGAGCAGGGTGTCGTGCTGATTGCCGATGCGTCCGCGCGCCGGCAGGGCGTGCGCGCGGGCATGAAGCGCGGCGGCGTGCTCACGCTCGCGCCGCACACGCGGCTCGTCGAACGCGACCCCGCGCGCGAGGCCGATGCGCTGCGCGCGGTCGCGCTCGCGTTGCTGCGCTTTTCGCCGTGCGTTGCGCTCGACGACGAAGCCACGCTGATCGTCGACGTCGGCCCGAGCCTGCGCCTGTTCGGCGGCCTGCCGTCGCTGTGCCGACAGGTGCGCGCGACGCTCGCGGCGCTCGGCTATGCGGCGCGCCTGTCCGCCGCACCGACCGGGCGTGGCGCGTGGCTGCTCGCGCGCGTGTCGGCCCGTGCACGCCTCCGGCGCCGCGTCGCCGGCCAGGTGTCGCTCGTGCGTTCGCTCGACAGGCTGCCGTGCGTGCTGCTGCCCGATGCGCGTCCGTATGCGGGCTGGTTCGACGGCCTCGGCTGCCGCACGCTCGCCGACCTGCGCAACCTGCCGCGCGCGGGGCTGCAGCGCCGCTGCGGTCCCGCGTTGCTGGCCGCGCTCGATCGCGCGTACGGCGATGCGGTCGAGCCGCTCGCATGGATGGCGGTGCCGCCGGTGTTCGACGTGCGGCTCGAATTGCCGGAGCGCGTCGAATACGCGGAAGCCGTGCTGTTCGCCGCGCGGCGGCTCGTCGTGCAGCTGTGCGGCTGGCTGGCCGCGCGGCAGCTGTCGCTGGCCGCGATGACGTTCGATCTCGAGCACGAGCGCGGCCGTCAGGCCGTGCCGCCGACGCCGCTCGAACTCGCGTTCGCCGCACCCGTGCGCGACGAGACGCATTTCATGCGGCTGCTCGGCGAGCGGCTCGCGCGCGTCGAGTTGCCGGCCGCGGTGATCGCGGTGCGTCTGAAGGCCACGCGCGTCGAATCGGTCGCGCCGCCGGCCGACGATCTGTTCCCCGAGCCGGGCGGCACGAAAGAGACGCGCGCACGGCTGTTCGAGTTGCTGGTCGCACGGCTCGGCGCGGAGAACGTGCTGCGCGCGGCACCCGTCGCCGATCACCGGCCCGAGGCCGCGAACCGCTGGCTGCCGCTCGATGCGCAGGCCGGCAAGCCGGCCGGCGGGCCGCCGGCCGTGCCGCCGAGGCCCGCGTGGTTGCTGGACGAGCCGCTGCCGCTGCTGATGCGGGGGGAGCGGCCGGTATTTCATACGCCGCTCAGGATGATGTCGTCGGTGGAACGGATCGAGGCCGGGTGGTTCGATGGCCAGCTCGCCGCACGCGATTACCACGTCGCGCAGGACGAAACCGGTGCGTGCTACTGGGTGTTCAAGGAGCGGGCAGCGAGCGAGGCCGAGCCGCGCTGGTTCCTGCACGGCCTGTTCGGGTGAACGGTCATGGTTGCGGAATTCAGCTGGCTGCCCGATTACGCGGAGTTGTTCTGCCGTTCGAACTTTTCGTTCCTGCATGGCGCGTCGCATGCGGAAGAACTGGTCGAGCGTGCGGCGGAACTCGGCTATCGCGGGATCGCGATCACCGACGAATGCTCGCTCGCCGGTGCACCGCGCATGCACGTCGCGGCGAAGGCGAAAGGGTTGCCGCTCGTCATCGGTTCGTACTTCGAAGTCACACCGGATGAAGTCGCACCGGGCCACGATCCGGGCCCCGGCGCGTTCGGGCTCGTGCTGCTCGCGCAGAATCGGGAAGGCTACGGCAACCTGTCCGAGCTGATTTCGTGGCGGCGGATGGAAGCGCCGAAGGGGACGTACACGCTGACGTCGCACATGCTGTCGAGGCCGCCCGAGGCATTCGCACACCTGCGCGGCATGCCCGACTGCTTCGCGATTCTCGTGCCCGGGTATCCGGTGCGTGCGGACGTGCTCGATGCACAGGTCGCATGGTTTCGCGCGACGTTCGGCGAACGTGCACGGCTCGGGCTCGTGCAGTTGCAGCGCGCGCTGGACGGTGCGCAGCGCGAGGAGATTCGTGCGGCCGGCGAGCGGCGCGGCGTGCGCATCGTCGCACTCGGCGACGTGACGATGCACCGGCGCTCGTGCAAGGAACTGCAGGACGTGATGACGGCGATCCGTGTCGGGATGCCTGTCGCGGAATGCGGTTATGCGCTCGCGCCGAATGCGGAGCAGCATCTGCGTGCGCGCGGGCGGATCGGGAAGCTGTTTTCGCCGGAAGAGATCGCGGAAACGTGCACGATGCTCGACGGCTGCAATTTCTCCCTCGATGACCTGAAGTATGAATACCCGCTCGAACTCGTCCCGCGCGGGCATACGCCGACGAGCTATCTGAAGCAGGAGACCTGGGCGGGTGTGGCCCGGCGTTACTGGAATGGTGTGCCGGAGAAAGTAGCCAGGCAGATCCGGTATGAACTCGCCCTGATCGCGAAACTGAATTACGAGCCGTTCTTCCTGACCGTCTACGACATCGTCAAATTCGCGCGCAGCCAGAACATCCTGTGCCAGGGACGCGGCTCGGCGGCGAACTCGGTGGTCTGCTATTGCCTCGGCATTACCGAGGTCGATCCCGATCAGAGCACGATGCTGTTCGAGCGTTTCATCAGCGTGGAGCGCGGCGAGCCGCCCGATATCGACGTCGATTTCGAGCATCAGCGCCGGGAAGAAGTGATTCAGCATATCTACGAGAAGTACGGGCACGATCGCGCCGCACTCGCCGCCGCCGTATCGACGTATCGCCCGCGCGGCGTGCTGCGCGAGACCGGCAAGGCGCTCGGTGTCGATCCGGTGCTGGTCGATCGCGTCGCGAAAGCGCATCGCTGGTTCGACGGCAGTCGCGACCTGCTGCAGCAATTCTCGACGACCGGGCTCGATCCCGAGACGCCGCTCATCCAGGCGTGGGCCCGGCTCGCCGCGCGGCTGCTGAACTTCCCGCGCCATCTGTCGCAGCACTCGGGCGGCTTCGTGATCAGCCGCGGCAAGCTCACGCGGCTCGTGCCGGTCGAGAACGCGGCGATGGACGGGCGGCGCGTGATCCAGTGGGACAAGGACGATCTCGAAGCACTCGGGCTGATGAAGGTCGACGTGCTCGCGCTCGGCATGCTGTCGGCGCTGCATCGCGCGTTCGACATGCGCACCGCATGGCGAGGCCCGCCGAAGGCAGACGGCAAGCCGTTCACGTTGAAGCACATTCCAAAGGATGACGTCGCAACCTACGACATGATCTGCCGCGCCGACACGGTCGGCGTGTTCCAGATCGAATCGCGCGCGCAGATGTCGATGCTGCCGCGCCTGCGGCCGCGCACTTATTACGACCTGGTGATCGAGGTGGCGATCGTGCGGCCGGGGCCGATCCAGGGCGGGGCAGTGCACCCCTATCTGAAACGACGCCAGGGCCTCGAAAAGGTCAGTTATCCAAAGGAGGACCTGAAGCCCGCACTCGAACGGACGTACGGCGTGCCGATCTTCCAGGAACAGGTGATGCAGATCGCGATGATCGCGGCCGGCTTCACGGCCGGCGAGGCCGACCAGTTGCGTCGCGCGATGGCCGCGTGGAAGCGCAAGGGCAATCTGGAGCAATATCACGGCAGGATCGTCGACGGGATGCGCGAGCGCGATTACCCGCCCGAGTTCGCCGAACAGATCTTCGAGCAGATCAAGGGTTTCGGCGATTACGGTTTCCCCGAGAGCCACGCGGCGAGCTTCGCGAAGCTCGCCTACGCCAGCAGCTGGCTCAAATGCCACGAACCGGCGATCTTCCTCGCCGCATTGCTGAACAGCCAGCCGATGGGTTTCTATCCGCCGTCGCAACTCGTGCAGGACGCGAAGCGTCACGGCGTGCAGGTCCTGCCGATCGACGTCACGCAAAGCGGCTGGGAGGCATCGCTCGAAGCGCTGCCCGGCCAGCCGCCTCCGCACGGACAGCCGGCCGTCCGGCTCGGGCTGTCGCTCGTGAGCGGTCTGGGAGAAGCCGCTGTCCGCAGGATCGAAGCCGCACGCGCGGCAGGCCCCTTCGACAACGTCGACACTCTCGCGCGCCGCGCGCAGCTCGAACGCCGCGATCTCGAGGCGCTCGCCGCCGCGAACGCGCTCGCGACCCTCGCCGGCCACCGCCGCGACGCGCTGTGGCAAGCGGTTGCAGCGGCACCCGAGCGCGACCTGCTCGCGACCGCACCGATCGACGAAGCGGAGAAGCCGGCACTCGGCGCGCCGTCGGAGGCCGACGACATCCTCGCCGACTATCACACCACCGGCCTCACGCTGAACCGCCACCCGGTCGCGCTGCTGCGGCCCGAGCTGCGCGCGCGGCGGCTGTCGTCCGCGGCCGAACTGCACGACCGGTCCGACGGCCGGCTCGCGCGCGCGTGCGGGCTCGTGACCGCACGGCAGATGCCGGGCACCGCGAAAGGCGTGATGTTCATGACGCTCGAGGACGAAACCGGCTGCGTGAACCTGATCGTCCGGCCCGAGCTGCTCGCGCGGCAGCGCCGCGAAACCCTCGATTCGCGGCTGCTCGCCGTGTCCGGCGTGTGGCAGGTCGCGAGCGACGTGAGGCACCTCGTCGCGCAGCATTTCGAGGATCTGACGCCGCTGCTCGGCGGCCTGCGCACGTCGAGCCGCGAGTTCCATTGATGCCGGGGTGCCCCCGTCGTACCGGCACCCTCGACGTCGATGCATACCAGTCGGCCGAACTGGTTCTATTCCGGTATCGTTTCCATCCCTCCGAACCCGGCAAATCCGGCGCTTGAACTGTCCCCTTGCATACCAATCCGGGTAAATCCCTATCCCGCATCGCGTTGTAAACAAAGGCTTTCTCGCAACTAAAACGCTTGCCGGGCAAGGCTTTCGGCGATTTCCGCGTCGCTAATACCAGTTCGTTGACTGGTATTATGGTGGTTATATAATGCCCTCACTTTCGACGGCCTGCGGTCGTCGTCCGACACCCGGAGGCACATGGAAACCGGCTGGTCCGAACTGGCGCCCGATCCCCTCAGCGATACGCCGCTCTATCTGCAGCTCGCCCGCAATCTGGCGAGCGCGATCCACGCCGGCGCGTGGCGGGCCGGCGAGGCGCTGCCGTCGGAGCGGCTGCTGTCGGTGTCGGTCGGCGTATCGCGGATCACGGCCCGTCGCGCACTCGCGCTGCTGGTCGAGCAGGGGCTGATCAAGCGGGCGCGCGGGGCGGGCAGCTTCATCACGCCGCGCGTCGCCGATCCGCTGTCGCGTCTCGTCGGCTTCACCGCGAAGATGAAGCAGCGCGGCTTCGTGCCCGATTCGGTATGGCTGTCGCGCACGCTGCGCGCCGCGAGCCGCGACGAGATCACGCATCTCGGCCTCGCCCCCGGCGCGACGGTGGCGCGGCTCGAACGGCTGCGCCGCGCGGACGGCATCGTGATGGCGGTCGAGCACTCGACGCTGCCGGCCGCGGTGGTGCCCGATCCGCAGGCGCTCGGTGCGTCGCTGTACGAGTACCTCGACGCGCGCGGGATGACCGTCGTGCGCGCGCTGCAGCACTTTCGTGCGGCGAACGCGACCCACGCGATCGCGAAATGGATGGCGGTGAAACCGGGCTCGGCGCTGCTGGTGATCACGCGGATCGGCTACGGTGCCGACCAGCGCGCGATCGAAGTGAGCGAAACGTATTGCCGCGACGATTACTACGACTTCGTCGCCGAACTGAAACGCTGACGCGCGAGATTGCCCGCGCGCGACAGCCGTGAAGCAACGACACGGAATTGCAAATCACGACGCGGATACCCGCGTCACCAGATCATCAAGAGAACGTCATGCTGACTGGAAACATCCTTACCCCCGACGGCTGGATTCAGGGTTCGCTCGATAGCGAGAACGGCCGCATCACGACACTCGACGGCAAGCCCGTCGATCCCGCGAAGAACGACGCGCCCTACATCCTGCCCGGCTTCATCGACCTGCACGTGCACGGCGGCGGCGGCGCCGACGTGATGGAAGGCGGCGACGCGATCGAGACGATCGCCCGCACGCACGCGCAATTCGGCACGACGAGCCTGCTCGCGACGACGATGACCGCGCCGCGCGACGAACTGATGAAAGTCGTCGGCAACCTCGGCAGCGTCGCGCGTACCCGCACGCCGGGCGGCGCGCGCGTGCTCGGCGTGCACCTCGAAGGCCCGTACATCAACCCCGGCAAGCTCGGCGCGCAGCCCGACGCGGCCGTCTCGGCCGTGCTCGACGAAGTGCTGAAGTACCTGTCGATCGCGCCGATCCGCGTCGTCACGCTCGCGCCGGAAATCGCCGGCCACATCGAGATCATCGGCGAGATGGCCGCGCGCGGCGTGCGCGTGCAGCTCGGCCATTCGCTCGCGACCTACGACGACGCGGTGGCCGCGCTCAAGCACGGCGCGTGCGGCTTCACGCACCTGTTCAACGCGATGTCGCCGCTGCATCACCGCAACCCCGGCCTGGTGGGCGCGGCGCTTGCTCATGCCGAATACGCGGAAATCATTCCCGATCTGCTGCACGTGCACCCGGGCGCGATTCGTGCGGCGCTGCGCGCGATCCCGCGCCTGTACGTCGTGACCGACAGCACGTCCGCGACGGGCATGCCCGACGGCGAATACCGGCTCGGCAGCCAGCACGTGACGAAGTGCCTCGGCGGCGTGCGTCTCGCCGACGGCACGCTCGCCGGCAGCACGCTGACGATGGACCAGGCGCTGCGCAACCTCGTGTCGCTCGGCCTGCCGATCGCCGATGTGTCGAACCGGATGTCGCGCTATGCGGCCGACTACCTCGGCATCGCCGATCGCGGCCGCCTCGAGCGCGGCGCATGGGCCGACCTCGCGGTGTTCGATCGCGACCTGAACCTCACCGCGACCTACGTCGAAGGAGAATCGATTGTCGAATATGCTTAAGGAAGCGCGCGAGTCCGCCCAGGTCGTCGCCGCGCAGATCGCCGACACCGCGCGCGTCGAAGCGCTCGCCGGCCAATTGCTCGATCACCCGCCGGCCGTCGCGCTGACGGTCGCGCGCGGCAGCTCGGATCACGCCGCGAGCTATTTCGCGAGCCTGACGATGAGCCGCCTCGGCGTGCCGGTCGCGTCGCTGCCGATGTCGGTCGCCACGCTGCAGCAGGCGCCGCTGAAGGTGCAGGACCAGCTCGCGATCGCCTTCTCCCAGTCGGGCAAGAGCCCCGATCTCGTCAACACGATGGCCGCGCTGCGCGAAGCCGGCGCGCGCACCGTCGCCGCCGTGAACGTGCTGCCGTCGCCGCTCGCCGACGCGTGCGAGCACCAGTTGCCGCTGCTCGCCGGCCCCGAATTGTCGGTCGCCGCGACGAAAAGCTATATCGCGATGCTGTCGCTGTCCGCGCAGATCGTCGCGTACTGGCAGCGCGACGCCGCGCTGATGACCGCATTGCGCGGCCTGCCCGACGTGCTCGCGCAGGCCGGCCGGCTCGACTGGTCGCAGGCCGTCGCCGCGCTGGCGGGTGTCGAGCGGATGATCGTGATCGGCCGCGGCCTGGGCCTCGCGATCGCGCAGGAAGCCGCGCTGAAGCTGAAGGAAACCTCCGGTATCCAGGCCGAGGCGTTCTCGAGCGCCGAAGTCCGTCACGGCCCGATGGAGCTGATCGACCGCGACTATCCGCTGCTCGTGTTCGCCCCGCCGGGCCCCGAGCAGGCCGGCCTGCTGCAGCTCGCGCAGGACATGCGCGCACGCGGCGCCGCGGTGCTGCTCGCGGCGCCCGCCGGCACGCCCGGCGCGACCTTGCCGCTCGCGCAGTCCGCCCATTCGGCGCTCGACCCGATCGCCGCCATTCTTTCGTTCTACGTGATGGCGGCGGATCTCGCCGTCGCGCGCGGCCGCAACCCCGACACACCGCGCCACCTGAACAAAGTCACCGAAACGCACTGATAGCCGAGACAGCCGATGAGACGCGCCGAGGAGTCCCAGTTGAAGAGTTCCACCCATGATCAGATCGTCCTGCTCAGCCCCTTGACCGGGCCGATCGTCGCGCTGGCCGACGTGCCCGATCCGGTGTTCTCCGGCGGGATGTTCGGCGACGGCATCGGCATCGACCCGCTCGCGGGCCAGCTCGTCGCGCCGTGCGCGGGCGTCGTGTCGCATCTCGCGCGCACCGGCCACGCGGTGACGATCACGACGCCGCAAGGCGCGGAAGTGCTGCTGCACATCGGCATCGACACCGTCGAGCTGAACGGGCAGGGCTTCACCGCGCACGTCGAGGCCGGCGCGCATGTCGAGGCGGGCGCGCTGCTGATCGAGTTCGACCAGGACGCGGTGGCGCGCAGCGCGCATTCGCTCGTGTCGGTGATCGCGATCGCGAACTCGGATGCGTTCGAGGTCGTCGATCGTGCCAGCGGCTTCGCGACGGCCGGCAAGACGCCGCTGCTCACGTTGCGCGGCAAGGGCGAAGCGGCTGCGCAGGCGGCACAAACCGGCGCAGCGGCGCATCACGAAGTGCGCCGTGAAATCGTGCTGGCCCAGCCGGGTGGCCTGCACGCACGGCCGGCCGCGCGTGCGCGCGAAGCCGTGCGCGGGTTCGACGCGACCGTCGACGTGCTGTTCGACGGCCGCAAGGCGTCGATCGCGAGCGTCGTCGGCCTGCTCGGCCTCGGTGCGGGCGAAGGCGCGACGGTCGAACTGGTCGGCCGTGGCGCGCACGCACAGCAGGCCGTCGATGCGGTCGAGCACGAGCTGCTGCGCGAAGCGCACGGCGAAGTCGAGGAAAAGCCGGCGCGGCTGAGGTCGCCCGCGCCGCAGACGGTTGCGCGCAACGTCGGCGAACCCCTTGACCCGAATACGCTCGCGGGCGTGTGCGCGGCACCCGGCATCGCGGTCGGCACGCTGGTGCGTCTCGACGATGCGGAGATCGTGCCGCCCGAACAGGCCGCCGGCACGCCCGCGTCGGAGAGCCGCCAGCTCGACCAGGCGCTGAAGGCCGTCGACGCCGAACTCGACGAAACGGTGCGCCACGCATCGGCGCGCGGCGCGGTCGGCGAAGCGGGCATCTTCGCGGTGCACCGCGTGCTGCTGGAAGACCCGACGCTGATCGACGCGGCGCGCGACCTGATCAGCCTCGGCAAGAGCGCGGGCTTCGCATGGCGCGCGACGATCCGCACGCAGATCGACACGCTGTCGAAGCTCGACGACGCGCTGCTCGCCGAACGCGCGGCCGACCTGCGCGACATCGAGAAGCGCGTGCTGCGCGCGCTCGGTCATACGAACGGTGCCGCGCGTGCGCTGCCCGACGAGGCGGTGCTCGCGGCCGAGGAATTCACGCCTTCCGATTTGTCGTCGCTCGATCGCCAGCGCGTGACCGCGCTCGTGATGGCGCGCGGCGGCGCGACGTCGCACGCGGCGATCATCGCGCGCCAGCTCGGCATTCCGGCGCTGGTGGCGGTCGGCGATGCGCTGTACGCGATCCCGGACGGCACGCAGGTCGTCGTCGATGCGAGCGCGGGCCGGCTCGAACATGCGCCGACCGCGCTCGACGTCGAGCGCGCGCGGCACGAGCGCCAGCGCCTGGACGGCGTGCGCGAGGCGAACCGGCAACTGGCGGGGGCCGCGGCCGCCACCGTCGACGGGCGCGCGATCGAGGTCGCCGCGAACATCGCGACGCTCGACGATGCGAACACCGCGGTCGACAACGGCGCCGACGCGGTCGGCCTGCTGCGTACCGAGCTGATGTTCATCCATCGCCAGGCCGCGCCGACGGTCGTCGAGCACCAGCAGAGCTACCAGTCGATCGTCGACGCGCTGCAGGGCCGCACGGCGATCATCCGCACGCTCGACGTCGGCGCCGACAAGGAAGTCGATTACCTCACGCTGCCGCCCGAACCGAACCCGGCGCTCGGCCTGCGTGGCATCCGTCTCGCGCAGGTGCGCCCCGACCTGCTCGACGATCAATTGCAGGGCCTGCTTGCGGTGAAGCCGTTCGGCGCGGTGCGCATCCTGCTGCCGATGGTGACCGACGCGGGCGAGCTCGTGCGCCTGAAAAAGCGCATCGACGAATTCGCGCGCGCCCAGGGCCGCACCGAGCCGGTCGAGGTCGGCGTGATGATCGAGGTGCCGTCGGCCGCGCTGCTGGCCGACCAGCTCGCGCAGCACGCGGATTTCCTGTCGATCGGCACCAACGACCTGACGCAGTACACGCTCGCGATGGACCGCTGCCAGGCCGATCTGGCCGCGCAGTCGGACGGCCTGCACCCGGCCGTGCTGCGCCTGATCGACATCGCGGTGCGCGGTGCCGCGAAGCACGGCAAGTGGGTCGGCGTGTGCGGCGCGCTCGGCGGCGATCCGCTCGCGGTGCCGATCCTGGTGGGCCTCGGCGTGACCGAGCTGTCGGTCGACCCCGTATCGGTGCCGGGCATCAAGGCGCGTGTGCGCCGTCTCGATTACCAGTTGTGCCGTCAGCGCGCGCAGGATCTGCTCGCGCTCGATTCGGCACAGGCGGTAAGGGCAGCAAGTCGCGAGGCCTGGCCGCTCGACTGAGCGTCGACGGCAGGTTCGCGACCCGTATTACGACGAAGGCAGTCAGCTCAACGACGATTAACGACGCTTAACGACGAGACAAGGATTGGAGGACTGAATGAACGGGAATCCGTTTCTGAAAATACAGGGCCTGGGCCGGGCGCTGATGCTGCCGATCGCGGTATTGCCGGTCGCCGGCATCCTGCTGCGACTCGGCCAGCCTGACGTGTTCAACATCAAGATGATCGCCGACGCCGGCGGCGCGATCTTCGACAACCTGCCGCTGCTGTTCGCGATCGGCGTGGCGGTCGGTTTCGCGAAAGACAACAACGGCGTGGCGGCACTCGCGGGCGCGATCGGCTACCTGATCGAAACCGCGATCATGAAGGACATCGATCCCAAGCTGAACATGGGCGTGCTGTCCGGGATCATCGCGGGTGTCGTCGCGGGCCTGCTGTACAACCGCTACAAGGACATCAAGCTGCCGGACTACCTTGCGTTCTTCGGCGGCAAGCGGTTCGTGCCGATCATCACGGGGCTGGTGTGCGTGGTACTCGGCATCGCGTTCGGGTACGTGTGGCAGCCGGTCCAGCATGCGATCGACGCGGCCGGCCAGTGGCTGACGACGGCGGGCGCGATCGGTGCGTTCGTGTTCGGCTTCCTGAACCGCCTGCTGCTCGTCACGGGCCTGCACCACATCATCAACTCGCTCGCGTGGTTCGTGTTCGGCAACTTCACGCCGCCCGCCGGCGGCGAGATCGTGCACGGCGACCTGCACCGCTTCTTCGCGGGCGACCCGACCGCGGGCACCTTCATGGCCGGCTTCTTCCCGATCATGATGTTCGGCCTGCCGGCCGCGTGTCTCGCGATGCTGCACGAGGCACCGAAGGAGCGCCGCGCGATGGTCGGCGGCCTGCTGTTCTCGATGGCGCTCACGTCGTTCCTGACCGGCGTGACCGAGCCGATCGAATTCAGCTTCATGTTCCTCGCACCGGTGCTGTACGTGATCCACGCGGTGCTGACGGGGCTGTCGCTCGCGATCTGCCAGATCCTCGGCGTGAAGCTCGGTTTCACGTTCTCGGCCGGCGCGATCGACTACGTGCTGAACTACGGGCTGTCGACGAAGGGCTGGATCGCGATCCCGCTCGGCATCGCGTACGGCGCCGCGTATTACGGGCTGTTCCGCTTCTTCATCCGCAAGTTCAACATGGCTACGCCGGGCCGTGAGCCGGCATCGGCCGACGCGGCCGCCGAATCGTACGCATCGGGCGGCTTCGTCGCGCCGGCGGCGGGCGCCGCTGCGGTGGCTGCCGCGCCGCGCGCGCAGCGCTACATCGCCGCGCTCGGCGGAGCCGGCAACCTGTCGGTCGTCGACGCATGCACGACGCGCCTGCGCCTGACCGTCGTCGATCCGGAGAAGGTCTCGGAGCCGGAACTGAAGTCGATCGGCGCGCGCGGCGTGCTCAAGCGCGGCGGCAACAGCGTGCAGGTGATCATCGGGCCCGAGGCGGACATCATTGCCGACGAGATGCGTGCCGCGATCGGCAGCGGCGCGACCGGTGCCGCGTCGACGGCGACGGCCGCCGCGGCGCAACCCGTCACGGGTGCGGCCGCCGGTCCGCTCGATCCGGAGCCGACGCGCTGGCTCGCGGTGTTCGGCGGCGCGACCAACGTCGTGTCGCTCGACGCGATCGCGACCACGCGCCTGCGTGTGGTCGTGCGCGATCCGTCGGCGGTCGATCGCGATCGTCTCGGCGCGCTCGACGTCGCGTGGGTGTCGCTCGACACGTTCCACATCGTCTGCGGCAATGCGGCGGCACGCTACGCCGAACAGCTCGGCGCGCGCCTGCCGCCGTCGGGCAGCGGGGCGGCCGCGCAGCCGGCCTGATGTGACCAGGCCGGCCCGATCCGCGATGCGGATTCGGGCCGGCCGGCAAAACGAAAACGGCTTGCGATCCTTGCGTCGCAAGCCGTTTTTTCTTGGTGCGGGCGATGGCGCGATGCACGTGTTTGCATCGCGCGTCGCCCGGTCGTTCAGCCGATCACGGATTCGTCAGCGTGAAGGTCGGCTTCCGGTAGCCGACACCGGCCCGGTCGAGCTTCGGCAATTCGCGTTGCGTGAGCAGCGTCGCGAAACCGGCCCAGTCGCGCTGCAGCGCGGCCGTGTCGACGTGATGCGTGTCGCCGCGCTTGTAGCGCACGCCGGCCGCATACGGCAGTTCCCAGTCGGCGCGGTGCCACGCGCGCTCGGCGAGCGCGAGCAGCCGCGGATAGGCCATGTACTCGAGGAAGGTGTCGTTGCGCATCACCTCGCCCCACGCCTGGCCCTGCATGCCTTCGATGCGCGGCGCGGGGCCCGTGCCCGTCACCTCGAACGGGTTGCCGTCACGGTCGCCCATCACTTCGGCGTTCTGCGGCAGGTTCTCCGGCGCGAGCGAGAACACCTTGTACTCGTCCGTCGCGTGCGAGCCCCAGTAGTAGCCGCGCTCGCGCGGATTGAGCGTGTACGGGAAGTCGAAGTACAGGTAGTCCGGCAGCGCGAGCACCGTCAGGTAGCCCTTGCCGCTCAGGTCGCGCGCGCTGTCCGACGCCCCCCAGAAGATCGTGTCCCACAGCGACACCATCACGTGGCGCGTGCTGAAATCCTGCGGCCCGTTCGCATGCTTGATGCCGTCCTGCCACGCGGCCATCGTGTCGATCCCGTTCGCGCCGACCGCCGCGCTCACCTGCTGAGCGAAACGCGTCGGCAGCTCGTCGATCGACTTGATCTCGCCGCGCTGGAGCAACGCCGTGCATGCGGGCGAACGCGCCCACGGCTTGTCCTGCGCGGCGAGATCGATGCGCCCCTTGTTCGGATCGGTGCCGTTCAGCGGCTGGAAGCCCGCGCCGAGGAAGATGTTCTTCGCCTCGTCGCCGCCGTAATGCCAGATGTGCAGCGGCGCCTGCGCATCCGCATGCATCGCCGCGATCTCGCGGATCACCTTCGATGCGAAATTGAGCGCGCCCGGCACGCACGGGTTCAGGTCGCTGCGGCGGTCGTAGAACTGCACCGTCGTCAGGTTCGACGTGTCCTGCGGATCGAGCAGCCGGTATGCGTTCGCTTCCTGCTCGCGCCCGGCCGCATGCAGCCGCCGGTAACGTGCCTCCATCGTCACGACGGCCGCGCGCGCATGCGCGGGCATGTCGATCTCGGGGACGATCTCGACGAAATGCGCGGCCGCGTAACGCACGAGCGCCACGTAGTCGTCGCGGGTCAGGTAGCCGCCGCCCGAGCGGTTGTCCGGGCCGGAGCCGAGCTGCGGCAGCAGGCAGCGCGTCTCGCTCGGGTCGTGGCAGCGGCGCGAGCCGATCGCGGTCAGTTCGGGCAGGCCGGGAATCTCGATGCGCCAGCCCTCGTCGTCCGACAGGTGCAGGTGCAGGCGATTGAGCTTGTACGCGCTCATCTGGTCGATCAGGCGGCGCAGCGTCGCCGGGTGCTTGAAGTTGCGTGCAAGGTCGACGTGCATCCCGCGATGCGTGAAGCGCGGCGCATCCTCGACGAGCATCGCCGGGATCGGGCCGCCGCCGGCCGGTGCGAGCGAGTAGAGCGTCTGCACGCCGTAGTAGAGGCCCGCGCGATCGTAGCCCTCGATCAGCACGCCGCGCGGCCCGATCGCGAGCCGGTAGCCGCCCGGCGTCGCGATGTCGGCCGGCAGCCGGCGCGGCGCGACGGCGCCCCGCACCGGCACGCGCGCGCCGTCGAGCCCGAGTGTCGTCGCACGTTCGCGCAGCGCCGCGACCTGCGCGTCCGGCAGATCGGGCAGGGCGAGCTCGACACCGCGCAGCTCGAGCGTGCCGGGTAGCGGCTGCTCGCGCTTCACGCTCGGCAGCGCGCGGCTCGGGTCGGGCCGTGCGGCCACGGGCGGCGCGTTGCCCGTCGAGTTGTTCTGCGCGTCGGCCGGCAGCGATTCGACGTAGCGCAGCTCGTCGTCGGTGTCGTTGTAGCGGAGCACGGCGGGCGGCGCGCCCTCGACAACCACGTACGGGCGCGGGATCACGTCGCTGTAGCGCAGCAGCCAGTATTCGGCGACGAACGGCAGTTCGATGCGTTCGCCCGGTGCCAGCCGCACCGAGCCGGGTTGCGGTGTCAGCTCGTACAGGTCGCCGGTGAGCCGCCGCAGTGCGAAGCCGGGGCGATCGATTCGCAGCAGGCGGCGGATGCTGTGCAGGTAGAGCTTCCAGCCGCCGTCGGCGATCGCCTGGTGGCCGCGGTTCTGCAGGATCAGGCGGCCCGTCGCGCAGGCCGCGCCGTCGGCGCCGAGGTCGGCGCACGGCACGCCGGCCGAGGCCGCGTGATTGTTGTCGACGGCGACCCGCAGCGCGAGGCCGTTCGACAGCCGCGCCGCGAGATCGGCCGGCGGCACGGTTGGACGGGCGGCACCGGCTGCCGCGACCGCCGCACTCGACGCGGGCAGCGCGCCGAGCGCGACCGGCGGCAGTGCCGCGATCAGCACGCCGGCAAACAGGGTGGACAAGGTTCGGCTCATGCGGACTCCTGAGAAAAAAGGGGGGCGTAGCGGCGTCACGGGATGACGTCGCTGCGGGCGGGTCTTTCAACGGAGCTGCGGGGACAACAGGGTGCGCGGGCGATGCGGCTGCCCTGCGCGCAGTCGGCACGCGGATGCGTGCGTTACGGAACGGGCGGCGGGCAGGCGTGCCGGTCGGATCGGCGCGGGCGGGTGCGCGTCCTCATCGGCCGGGCACGATGGCGGCCGCGGCTGCGGACGACGCTGACCCTGACGCGGTGGCGACGCGCCCGATGACAAAGGCGCACGCGCGGCCGGCGCGGACGACGGCGGCGCGGGTCGTGGACGAAGCGCAACCGGCCGCCGCGCGGCGACGGCGAGATGGCGCGCACGCGCGCGCCGCATACGGGATTCGCATGTCTCCCCCACCCAGGTGGATTCGGCCTGTCAGCGGCCGTGTCCAAAGATCTTATGAAACCTTTTATTGGTATTCAAGTGGTATCAATCTGGCGCTAAATTGGCATCGGCGTGTCCGGCTTGACCGGCCCGCCGGGGCGAAAAAAAACCTCGCGCGAGGCGAGGTTCCTTCCGGGCGGCGGCCGCTCGATCGGCCGAACGCGTCAGTTGCGGGTTACGCGTGCTTCCTGCGTTTTCTGCCGTGCTTCGAGCCACATCGCATTGACGATGCCGAACGACAGCGCGACGCCGATACCGAGAATCCAGCTGAAATACCACATGATCCGACTCCTTGCGAAACGGGGGCGGCGGGGCGCCTGCGCGCCCCGGCCGGGTTCAATACATCGAATGCGTGTTCTCTTCGAGCACCTCGCGCGTGACCTTGCCGCGCATCACGCGATACACCCAGCTCGTGTAGAGCAGGATGAGCGGCAGGAACACGATCACCGCGAACAGCATCACCTGCAGCGTCATGTGGCTCGACGTCGAATCCCACACGGTCAGGCTGCTCCTCGGGTCGAGCGACGACGGCATGATGAACGGGAACATCGAGAAGCCGGCGGTCAGGATCACGCCGACGATCATCAGCCCCGTGCAGAAGAAGGCCGTCTTCTCCTGCTTCGAGCCGGCGAGCAGCATCGCGAGCAGGCCGCCCGCGATCCCGACGACGGGCGCCGCGATCATCCACGGGAATTCGCCGTAGTTCGCGAGCCACAGGCCCGAGCCCGCGGCGACGTCCTTGAGCAGCGGGTTCGCGACCGTATCGGTCGGCGCGGCGTGCGTGATGTGGAAGCCGCCGACATACGAAGCGATCAGCACGCCGGCCAGCACGAACAGCACGACGGCGAGGAACGACGCCACGCGCAGCGCGATCGATGCGCGGCGCGCGATCACGCCTTCCGTCTTCATCTTGATGAAGGCCGCGCCGTGCGCGACGAGCATCGTGAGGCTGACGAGCCCGCACAGCAGCGCGAACGGATTCAGCAACGCCCAGAAGCCGCCGTAATAGGTCACGCGCAGGTCGCTGTCGAACTTGAACGGCACGCCTTGCAGCAGGTTGCCGAACGCGACGCCGAACACGAGCGCCGGCACGAAGCCGCCGACGAACAGGCCCCAGTCCCAGCCCGCGCGCCAGCGCGGGTCAGGGCGCTTGCTGCGGTAGTCGAAGCCCACCGGCCGGAAGAACAACGCGAACAGCACGAGCAGCATCGCGAAGTAGAAGCCGGAGAACGACGCCGCGTAGACGAGCGGCCAGGCCGCGAACATCGCGCCGCCGGCCGTGATCAGCCACACCTGGTTGCCTTCCCACGTCGCACCGACGGTGTTGACGATGATGCGGCGTTCCTCGTCGGTCTTGCCGAGGAACGGCAGCAGCGCGGTCGCGCCCATGTCGAAGCCGTCGGTGACGGCGAAGCCGATCAGCAGCACGCCGACGAGCAGCCACCAGATCACCTTGAGAGTTGCATAGTCCATAGCGATTCCTTGTTCCGTTTCAGGTGCGTGCTCAGGCCGGGGCGCGCTCGCTGGCGGCCACGAGTTCGTGGTGATAGCGGCCGGTATGCAGCGACGACGGGCCGAGGCGCGCGTACTTGAACATCAGCTTGATCTCGATGACGAACAGCGCCGTGTAGAACGCGATGAAACCGGCGAGGCTCAGGTACAGGTCCGTCGACGTCAGGCTGGACGCGGACAGATGCGTCGGCAGGATGCCCGCGATCGTCCACGGCTGGCGGCCGAGCTCGGCGACGACCCAGCCGAATTCCGCGGCGAGCCACGGCAGCGGGATTGCCCACACCGCATAGCGCAGGAACCAGCGGCGGTTGTCCTGCAGCAGTTGCCGGCGCGCACAGAGCCAG
Source organism: Burkholderia reimsis (assembly GCF_003294055.1). Classification (NCBI taxonomy): domain Bacteria; kingdom Pseudomonadati; phylum Pseudomonadota; class Betaproteobacteria; order Burkholderiales; family Burkholderiaceae; genus Burkholderia; species Burkholderia reimsis. The sequence continues at coordinate 46,351 of NZ_QMFZ01000014.1, read as the reverse complement.
AACGCGGCGACGAAGGTCGCGAGGAACAGGAAGCCGAGGAACACCATGATCCGGAACGAGAAGAACACGGGCGCGACCGGCGGGATCGTCTTCTTCGCGGCGGCCTTGATCTGCTCCGGCGTCGCATCGACCACGTTCGGCGTGAACTGCTTGAGCATCAGCCCGTAGCCGAGATACTGCTTGTGCTGGTCGAACAGTGCGCGGGTCGCATCGCTCGTGTCGCCTTCCTTGATCTTCTGCAGGGCGCCGTACGCGAGCATCCCGCTCTGGATGTGCTCCTCGCTGCGCTTCGCGAGCTCGCGCAGGCCGATCACCGGTTCGTCGATCGAGCGCGTCGCGATCAGGCCGAGCGCGTAAGGGATCTTGATCGCGTAGTCGGTGCGCTCTTCCTTCTGGTTCGGAATGCCGATCAGCGTGAACGAGGCCGGCGCCGGCTGGGTTTCCCATTCCGATTCGATCGCGGCGAGCTTCATCTTCTGCACTTCACCGGTCGTATAGCCCGACTCGTCGCCGAGCACGATCACGCAAAGCGTCGACGCAAGACCGAAGCCGGCCGCGACCGCGAACGAGCGCAGCGCGAAGTCGGTGTCGCGCTTCTTCAGCAGGTACCACGACGAGATGCCGAGCACGAACATCGCGGCCGTCACGTAGCCGGCCGACACGGTGTGCACGAACTTCACCTGCGCGACCGGGTTGAACAGCACGTCGAACAGGCTCGTCAGCTCCATGCGCATCGTCTGGTAGTTGAACTCGGCGCCGACCGGGTTGTTCATCCAGCCGTTCGCGACGAGGATCCACAGCGCGGACAGGTTCGAGCCCAGCGCGACGAGGAACGTGACCATCAGGTGCTTGACCTTCGACAGGCGGTTCCAGCCGAAGAAGAACAGGCCGACGAACGTCGATTCGAGGAAGAACGCCATCAGGCCTTCGACCGCGAGCGGCACGCCGAAGATGTCGCCGACGTAGTGCGAGTAGTACGACCAGTTCGTGCCGAACTGGAATTCGAGCGTGATGCCGGTCGTCACGCCCATCGCGAAGTTGATCCCGAACAGCTTGCCCCAGAACTGGGTCATGTCCTTGTAGACCTGTTTGCCGGTCATCACGTAGACGGCTTCCATGATGACGAGCAGCCAGGACAGGCCGAGCGTCAGCGGCACGAACAGGAAGTGGTAGAGCGCCGTGATGCCGAACTGCAGACGCGACAGATCGACGACTTCGCTACTTATCATGGTGGTCTCCCTCGGTGGGTGCAGGCGCCGGCACCGAGAGCAGCTTCTCGGCGACGGCGGCAGGCGGAAGCGACATGTGCTCGGCCTGCGGATGATTGAAGAATGCGTATTTGAGCGACATCAGGAGGATCAGCTTGACGATCAACACCAGGCTGATGTCGCGGGCGAGGGTCGGGCCGCGTGCCCACGCGGCGATACGCGCACGCCAGCCGATCGTACCGGCCGACCGCGGGGGAGGCGGCGCAGGCTCTTTATTGATCGAGATCAAGGCGATTATCCTGAATCGATGTAGGTCGGAATTGGGGCGACTTTACGTCGGATTTATGACGGCCGTGAAGCTGTTTTAATCCTTTTGCGCCTGACATGCCAATTTTAAAAGGACTGCTTTCCGATGCCGAGTGCTGCGCTGCGGCAGACCGTCGCGAAACACGGGCCGAAACTTGAGGCAGATCAAGCTTATGCGGAAGGGGCCCGCGAACCGTCCAATACCTGATCAAACAGGTCGATTAATCGACGGAGAAACGAGCGAAGAGGCGGGCGGAAAGGCGAGTGATAAACCGGCCAAAAACCGGTGAAAAAGGCGGGCAAAAAAAAACGCTGCCGGTCAGGCAGCGGTTTTCGATGAGGCGCTTTGAATCGCCGGTGATTTACGCGTATTCGGCGAGGGCAGTGCGCATCTTTTTCATTGCGCTCGCCTCGATCTGGCGGATGCGTTCCGCCGACACGCCGAACTCGGCGGCGAGATCGTGCAGCGTCGAGCCGCCCGAGCCGTCGTCGTCGACGTGCAGCCAGCGTGCCTCGATGATGCGGCGGCTGCGCGCGTCGAGCGCGTCGAGTGCCTGCGCGATGCCGTCCGTCTGCAGCGAGTCGCGCTGACGCGCGGCGAGCACGGCGGTCGGTTCGTTGTGCGAGTCGGCCAGGTAGGCGATCGGTGCGTACGATTCCTCGCCGTCTTCGACCTGCCCTTCGAGCGCGATATCGCCGCCCGACAGGCGCGTTTCCATTTCGGTCACGTCTTCGCGCTTGACGTTGAGCTCTTGTGCGAGGCCGTCGATTTCCTCGGGCGTCATCGCCTGCATGCTCTTCTTGTGGCTGCGCAGGTTGAAGAACAGCTTGCGCTGCGCCTTCGTCGTCGCGACCTTCACCATGCGCCAGTTGCGCAGGATGTACTCGTGGATCTCGGCCTTGATCCAGTGGATCGCGTACGACACGAGACGCACGTTCTGGGCCGGATCGAAGCGCTTCACGGCCTTCATCAGGCCGATGTTGCCTTCCTGGATCAGGTCGCCGTGCGGCAGGCCGTACCCGAGATAGTTGCGCGCGATCGACACGACGAGCCGCAGGTGCGACAGCACGAGGCGGCGTGCCGAGTCGAGATTGTTGCTTTCGCGGAATTCGGTCGCGTACTGGCGTTCCTCTTCTGCCGTCAGCAGCGGAATGCGATTGACGGCCTGGATATACGCATCGATGTTGCCAAGCTGGCCCGGCAACATCGATTGAGCTGCGAGCGCCAGCGAGCCTGCCGATTCGGCCTTGGCCGGCGTCGGGCTCAGGATGTTCGGGAGGGTCAGGGCGTTGCTCACTAAAAACTCCTTTGGAATCAGGGACAAACCCCCGGTCTCGAATGAGATTCCGTGGGGCATCTTAGCACTCCCGCAAGCTGAGTGCTAATTCCTTAGAGCAAGCGTGGGCATCGGAGTTCCCGTTTTTCTATCGAGTTAGTCGAGTCGATAGTCTATTCTGCGACAGGGGAGGTGGGGCGAAGTTCCGTAAGCCGTTGTTTCAGATGGAAATCAGTAGACGATTTCAATTTTTGTTGTTTTGGAAGGAAGCCATTTCGCTTCGTGATGCCGATCCGAAAAGTCCTTTACCATACCATTCAGTTCGCTCGAACCGGCCGCAGCGGCAGGTTCCATTCAACCCACAAAGTTGGAGTGTCAGATGAACAATAAGAAGAATCGCCGGCCCCGCAGCCGGCTTGTCCTGCACGCGATGCTGGCGGCGTCCCTTCTGGGAGGATCGGGCGCGGCATTCGCGGATCGGTGGGGGATTCAGGCGGGCGGCGGTTTTTCGGATCGCCACGGGGTCGACAAGGGCGATCTCGGCGTGGTGTGGGATCCGGGCTGGAACTGGTGGGAAATGGGCGGTTGGCACTTCGCGTTCGTCGTGGAAGGGCACGCCGGCTACTGGCACACGGGCGGCAACGTTCACGGCAGCATCGGCGAATTCGGCGTGACGCCGCTGTTCCGCTTCATCAAGAGCGCCGGGGAGATTCGCCCGTTCATCGAGGCCGGCGGCGGCGTCCGGCTGCTGACGCACCCGACGATCTCGGATCATTTCTCGCTCGGGACCGCGTTCCAGTTCTCGCCGACCGCGGGGGTGGGCGTGCAGTTCGGCCAACGGCAACAGTATCAGGTCGGCTACCGTTTTGAACATGTGTCTAACGCGGGTATCAAAGAGCCGAATCCTGGTATAAATTTCCACCAGTTCTACGTGCAGTACAACTTCTGATCCGCACGCCCGCGCACGGCGTGCGCGTTGCCGAGGAGTCAGGCGATGGCGAAGGTGATCGATGCGATCCGCGCGCTCGAGCGCGATCGGTTCCGGGCGATGGTGGACGGCGACGGCGAGGCGCTCGGCGCGCTTTTGTCGGACAAGGTGTTCTTCGTGCACACCAACGGCAAACGCGAAACCAAGCAGCAGTTCATCGACGCCATCGTCGCCGGCCGCCGCCGCTATCGCCAGATCGAAATCCAGTCGCAGGATGTGCTGCCCGTCGGCGATGAAACCTGCGTCGTCACCGGGCGTGCGTTGATCGAGATGGAAACGAACAACGGCGGCCTGGTCTTCCCGATTGCGTATACCTCCGTCCACACCCACGAACAGGGCCGCTGGAGCCTGTTCGCGTGGCAGGCGACGCGGTGCGCGACCGAGACATGAGCGCGCGTGGCGCCCGTTTTCATGTCCCGATCGAAGCGGCCTTCTGGGCCGCTTTTTGCTGCCTCGTGCGGCGCGGATCGCGCGGCGCACGAGCGGTCACGCACCGCTCGCTGACGTTTGAACCCTGAAACGGAACCGGCCGTCAGGCCGCCGCGCGGCGATCCGCGCAGTGCCATGCCGAGCGGTTGATCGCGCTGACGAGCGCATCGAGCGCGGCGCCCGCCGCATCGGCGTGCAGGCCGACGCCGTGCCGCAGCGGCGCATCGCCGACCCGGCAACCCACCGATACCGCGATCCGCCCGTCCGTCGTGCGCGCGTGTTCGCACGAAGCAATGTCGATCGCGACGCCGGCGGCGGCCGCGAATGCCGCGGCCAAACGTCGCACGGCATCGTCAGGGGCGATATCCGCCGCGGGCGCCGTCGCGATTTCGCGGTTCTGCCAGCGCGCGCCGTTGCCGTGGCGCGCGGCCGGGCCGTCGGTCTCGAAGAATTCGCGCGCGAACAGCGCGCAGATCGCGTCGCCCGTCACTTCCTCTCCCGACGCGTCGGCAAGCGTCTGCACCGCGTGGCTGAATTCGATCTGCACGCGCCGCGTCGGCGTGAAGCCCATTCCGCGTTCGAGCAGGAACGTCGCGCCGCCCTTGCCGGACTGGCTGTTGACGCGGATCACCGCGTCGTAGCTGCGGCCGAGGTCGGCCGGGTCGATCGGCAGGTACGGCACTTCCCACACCGCGTCGGGGCGCTGCTGCGCGAAGCCCTTGCGGATCGCGTCCTGGTGCGAACCGGAGAACGCGGTGAACACGAGGTCGCCCGCATACGGATGGCGCGGATGCACCGGAATCTGGTTGCAGCGTTCGACGACGCGGCGCACCGCGTCGATGTCGGAGAAATCGAGGCCCGGATCGATGCCCTGCGTGTAGAGGTTCAGCGCGAGCGTGACGAGATCGACGTTGCCGGTACGCTCGCCGTTGCCGAACAGGCAACCCTCGATGCGGTCGGCGCCCGCGAGCAGCGCAAGTTCGGCCGCCGCGACCGCCGTGCCGCGGTCGTTGTGCGGATGCACGGACAGCACGATGCTGTCGCGATACGCGAGGTTGCGGTCCATCCATTCGATCTGGTCGGCGAACACGTTCGGGCTCGCGGCTTCGACGGTGGCCGGCAGGTTGACGATCATCTTGTGGTCGCGGGTCGGGCGCCAGGTTTGCGCGACCGCGTCGCAGATCTCGCGTGCGAACGTCAGCTCGGTCATGCTGAAGGTTTCCGGCGAGTACTGGAAGGTCCACTGCGTGTCGGGGCGCGCGGCGGCGTGCTCCTTGATGATGCGCGTGCCGTCGATCGCGAGCGCCTTCACGTCTGCCTTCGACATCCCGAACACGATGCGGCGGAACGACGGGCAGACCGCGTTGTACAGGTGCACGATCGCGCGCGGCACGCCCTCGAGCGCGTCGAACGTGCGTGCGATCAGGTCCTCGCGCGCCTGCACGAGCACTTCGATCGTCACGTCGTCGGGAATCCGCTTGTCGTCGATCAGCTTGCGGACGAAATCGAAGTCGGTTTGCGACGCCGACGGAAAGCCGACTTCGATCTCCTTGAACCCGATCGCGACCAGCATCTCGAAGAATTCGAGCTTCTGCTCGATGCTCATCGGCTCGATCAGCGACTGGTTGCCGTCGCGCAGGTCGGTGCTCATCCAGACGGGCGCGCGCTCGATGGTGCGCGACGGCCATTTGCGGCCATTGAGGCGGACGGGCTCGAACGGACGGTACTTGTCTTGCGGATTGCGCTGCATCTTCTGGACCTCGGGTCTCAAGTCGCGAGCGAAGACGGGTGGCATGGGCGACGGTTGGCGCTGCCTCGCTCCGCGGCACGTGAGCGCGCTGCGGATGCGGATGATCTTCGCGAATCGGCCGACGGATAGACGGACGAATGCTGACGACTTCGGGTTGTAAAAACTGCGAGAGGGGTACTGCGAGGAACTGCTGGGAGGGACCGTGCGGACAGCACACGGCGCTACGACAGCCTTAGGCTAGTCGTAGCGATAGCGGCCGCGCTAGGCGGCCGGAGGTAATTCGGAGGGTGTTCGGAAAGGAACGCATGACGGCAACTCTATGCCAGGATGCGCCCGCGTGTCAAATGCCCGGCGTGCGGGGCCGGTTCGCGGGCGTGCCGTCAGCGCGCGATGCGGGTGATCTGCACGATCGTCGCCACCTGGCGGGCGACGGTGTCGGGCACCGGCACCTCGCCGCGCAATACGGCGTCCGTCCACGCGGCCGTCGTGGACGCATCGCGCGATTCGGGCAGGGCGACGGGGGGCGCATCGGTCGACGAGCGCTCGGCCTCGATCAGCGTGTCGCACACGCCGTCGTGCAGCCAGTCGACCTGCACCTGGCGCCGCGTGTCGGCAACGGCTTCGCCCTCGGTGCCGCGCGCCAGCAGCGCGCCGCCGAGCGCGGCGTCCGGATGGTCGCGGAACAGCTGCGCAAGGCTGTCGCGGTAGGGCGGATGCGTGTAGTTGACGAGCCGCAGGCCGGCCGGTGCGAACGGCTGCAGGATCTTCACGAGCGTGTGCGTCGAATTGCGCACGCCGAGCACTCGACGCATCGACAGCAGGTGGGCGATGCGCGGCGCCAGCACCTCGATCGACGCGAACGCGACGCGGCGCTCGGCAAGCGTGTCCTCGATCGCATCGTGCGACGCCGATGGCGCGAGCGACAGCGCCGAGAAGATCTCGGCGCTCGTCACGCGGCCCGGATCCTGCTCGACACCATGCACGAGCACCGGCACGCCTTCGCGCGCGAGCAGCAGTGCGAGCAGCGGCACGAGGTTCGGCTGCTTGCGCGCGCCGTTGTAGCTCGGGATCGCGACGGGGCGGAACGCCGCGTCCTGTACGTGCACGGGCTCGAACGACGCCTGCGCGGCGGCGAACATCGCGGCCAGCTCGTCGGCGGATTCGCCCTTCAGCCGATAGGCGATCAGGATCGCGCCGAGTTCGACATCCGACACGCGCGCGTCGAGCATCGCGCGATAGAGCTCGAACGTGTCCTCGGCGGACAGCGCGCGTGCGCCGTTCGGGCCGCGGCCGATTTCCTTGATGAAGCGGGCGCACGGGAACGGAACGGCGGCGGGGTCGTGGGAAGCGGTCATCGGGGCGTGGGGCGGGCGGCCGGCATCGGGCCGCGCTGTGAGCGGTGAGGAATGCCCGAGTATCGCATGGGCACGGCCGGCGCAAGCAAGGGGGCGCATCGCGGCGCGCTACACTCTGGTTCCCGGCGGTGCGCGCGCCGGCTGCGCCGCGCCCGTGCCGTTGCCGGCCGAATACGACTACGAGAGACATCCCATGAAGCTTTACAGCTATTTCCGCAGTTCCGCGTCGTACCGCGTGCGGATCGCCCTGAACCTGAAGCAGCTGCCGTTCGACTATGTTCCCGTGCACATGCTGCGTGACGGCGGCGAGCAACTGAAGGACGCGTACCGCGCGCTGAATCCGGACGCGGTCGTGCCGACGCTGACCGACGGCGACGCGACGCTGCAGCAGTCGCTCGCGATCATCGAATATCTCGAGGAAACCCATCCGGAACCGGCGCTGCTGCCGAAGCAGCCGGTCGATCGCGCCTATGTGCGTGCGGTGGCGCTGCAGATCGCGTGCGAAATCCATCCGCTCAACAACCTGCGCGTGCTGAAGTACCTGAAGCACACGCTGAAGGTGCCCGAAGAGGCGAAGAACGCGTGGTACCGGCACTGGATCGAGGCGGGCTTCGAATCGCTCGAGACCCGTCTCGCGAGCGATCCGCGCACCGGCAAGCTGTGTTTCGGCGACACGCCGACACTCGCCGACGTGTGCCTCGTGCCGCAGGTGTTCAACGCGAACCGCTTTTCGATCGACACGACGCGTTATCCGACGATCCAGCGGATCGTCGACCATGCGTCGACGCTCGAGGCGTTCAAGGCCGCCGAACCCGGCGCGCAGCCCGACGCCGAATGAGCGCGGTGCGCCCGGCATGCATGACCGGGCGCGCATGAAAAAGGGCGCCCGAAGGCGCCCCGTGCGATGCGTGCCGGCGGTGTTCAGCCGAGCAGCGCGTCCGCGAATTCGACTGCGCTGAACGGCTGCAGATCCTCGACCTTCTCGCCGACGCCGATGAAGTAGACCGGCACCGGGCGCTGCCGCGCGATCGCGGCGAGAATCCCGCCCTTCGCGGTGCCGTCGAGCTTCGTGACGATGAGGCCGGTGAGGCCGAGCGCGTCGTCGAATGCCTTGACCTGCGTGAGCGCGTTCTGGCCGGTGTTCGCGTCGATCACCAGCAGCACTTCGTGCGGCGCGCCGTCGTGCGCCTTCGAGATCACGCGCTTCACCTTCTTCAGCTCTTCCATCAGGTGGAGCTGCGTCGGCAGGCGGCCGGCCGTGTCGGCCATCATCACGTCGATTTTGCGCGCGCGCGCGGCGCTGACCGCGTCGAAGATCACCGCGGCCGGATCGCCGCTTTCCTGCTGCACGACCGTCACGTTGTTGCGCTCGCCCCAGACCGCCAGCTGTTCGCGCGCGGCCGCGCGGAACGTGTCGCCCGCGGCCAGCAGCACCGACTGGTCGAAGCTCTGCAGATGCTTTGCGAGCTTGCCGATGCTGGTCGTCTTGCCCGCACCGTTCACGCCGGTGATCATCATCACGAGCGGCTGCGCGCGGCCGAGCATCAGCGACTTCTCGAGCGGCGTCAGCAACTCGACGAGCAGGTCGTGCAGCGCGGCCTTCACCTGCTGCGGGTCGGTCAGGCGGCCCGCGCGCACCTTTTCGCGTAGCGCGCCGAGCAGGTACTCGGTCGCGTCGACGCCCGCGTCGGACATCAGCAGCGCGGTTTCGAGCTCCTCGTACAGATCCTCGTCGATCTTCGTGTTGACGAAGACGCCGGTGATGCTCGAGCCCGTCTTGGCGAGCCCCGTTTTCAGGCGGGCGAGCCACGATTTCTTCGCGGTGGCGTCCTGCAGCGGCGGCGGAACGATTTCGACCGTCTCGACGACTTCGTCGCGCCCGTCGTTGGTCGGCGTGACCGTCATCACGACGGCCGGCGCGGCCGGCTGCGCGGGCGCTTGCGGCACCTCGGCCGCAGGCGGGGCCTCGACCGCGGGCGCATCGGACGGTTCGTCCGTTTGCTGCGCGTCGGCCGATTGCGATTCCGCCGGATCGGGCTCCTGCGTTTTCTTGAATCGTTTGAAGAAGCTGAACATGGTCTGACGTCGGGAAGAGGGCGGGCCGCCGCCAGAAGCGGGGCACCGGACGGGCCGTCCTGCGTTCGCGCGGGCGCGGCGCACGGCGGCCGAAACCGTGCATTTTATCAGTGCGGCGTGGCGCTCGCGTCAGTGCGCGCCGCCGCTGTGGTAACGTGCGCCTGTTTGGCGGTGCGCCCCTGCGCGCGCCCGGTCCCTCCGTCGTCGATCTTCCGTATGTCCCGTTCCTCTTCCGGCCGCCCGGCGGCCCCTTCCAGCCGCGGCAAGCCGCACACGATCCGCATCATCGGCGGCGACTGGAAACGTACGCCGCTCGCGGTGCTCGATCTCGACGGCCTGCGGCCGACGCCCGATCGCGTGCGCGAGACGCTGTTCAACTGGCTCGGCCAGGATCTCGAAGGCCGCCGCTGCCTCGACCTGTTCGCGGGCACGGGCGCACTCGGTTTCGAGGCCGCGTCGCGCGGCGCGGCGAGCGTCGTGATGGTCGAGCGCCATCCACGCGCCGCGCAGCAGCTGCGTGCGATCAAGGACAAGCTCGGCGCGCGTGCGGTCGAGGTCGCGGAGGCGGACGCGTTGCGGCTCGCGGCCGGGCTCACGCCGGGCGCGTTCGACGTCGTGTTTCTCGATCCGCCGTTCGGCGAACCGGCGGTGCTCGATCGCGCGGTCGCGCTGGCGGCGCCGCTCGTCGCGGCGGGCGGCGCGCTGTACGTCGAAACGGGCGCGGAACTCGACCCGGCCGCGCATGATGCGCTCGCGGGCTGGGAGGTGGTGAAGCACGGCAAGGCCGGTGCGGTTCACTATCATTTGCTGCGGCGCGAAAATGATGAATAATGCGCGTTCCATACGAGGCGGCGCGCTGCAAAGGCGACGCATGCCCATCTCGGCAGTCGCGTGCGCATGGCACCGCTGCCATCCCGTTTGCGTGATGACAGGAGGAGCGACATGGTAGTCGCCGTGTATCCCGGTACGTTCGATCCGCTGACGCGCGGGCACGAAGACCTCGTGCGGCGTGCGTCGAGCATTTTTGATACGCTGGTGGTCGGTGTGGCCGACAGCCGCGCGAAAAAGCCGTTCTTCTCGCTGGAAGAACGTCTGACGATTGCGAACGAGGTGCTCGGCCATTACCCGAACGTGAAGGTGATGAGTTTCACCGGCCTCCTCAAGGACTTCGTCCGCACCAACAACGCACGCGTGATCGTGCGCGGCCTGCGTGCCGTGTCCGATTTCGAATATGAGTTCCAGATGGCGGGGATGAACCGCTATCTGTTGCCCGACGTCGAGACGATGTTCATGACGCCGTCCGACCAGTACCAGTTCATCTCGGGCACGATCGTGCGCGAAATCGCGCAGTTGGGCGGTGATGTCAGCAAGTTCGTGTTCCCGTCCGTCGAGAAATGGCTGACCGAGAAAGTGACGGCGATGGGAGGCCCTGCCGCGTGACGCGGCGCCGGCCGGTTTCGTCGCGAAGCCGGCCGCCGGCCTGAAGAAGTGAGATCAGTATGGCTTTGATGATTACCGACGAGTGCATCAATTGCGACGTGTGCGAGCCCGAGTGCCCGAACGGCGCGATTTCGATGGGCCCGGACATCTACGTGATCGACCCGAACAAGTGCACCGAGTGCGTCGGCCATTTCGACGAACCGCAGTGCCAGCAGGTGTGTCCGGTCGAATGCATTCCGCGCGATCCGCAGCATGACGAATCGCACGCGCAATTGATGGAGAAGTATCACGCGTTGATCGCCGTGAAAGGCGACGACGCGTCGTGACCCCGTGGTGACGCGCGCGCCTGGGTTCTTCGGCACGCACGTCACGCATCCGGATCGGCGCCGCCTGGCGCCGGTTCCTTCATGTCAGGCCAGCAGCTCGCGCAACGCCGCGACGAGCGCATCGCATTCGGCATCGGTGCCGACGGTGATGCGCAGGTGCTGGTCGATTCGCGGCAGCCCGAAGTGCCGCACGAAAATTTCCCGTTCCTTCAGTTTGGCCGCGATGGCGCCCGCGTCGTGCGCGGGATGGCGCGCGAACACGAAATTCGCGGCCGACGGCACGACGTCGAAGCCGAGCGTGCCGAGCGCGTGCGTGAGCCGCGTCCGGCTGTCGATCACGCGCCGGCAGGTTGCGCTGAAATAATCGGTGTCTTCGTATGCCGCCTGCGCGGCGACTTGCGCGAGCCGGTCGAGCGGATACGAGTTGAAGCTGTCCTTCACGCGGTTCAACGCGTCGATCAGCGCGGCATCGCCGAATGCGAAACCGACGCGCATGCCCGCGAGCGAGCGCGCCTTCGACGTCGTGTGCACGACGAGCAGGTTCGGGTAGCGGTCGATCAGCGCAATCGCGGACTGCGCGCCGAAGTCGACATAGGCTTCGTCGATCACGACGACCGACGACGGATTCGCGGCCGCGATCCGCTCGACATCCGCGAGCGGCAACGCGCGCCCGGTCGGCGCATTCGGGTTCGGAAACAGCACGCCGCCGGCATCGTCGAGATAGTCGTCGACACGGATCGAGAGGTCATCCGCGAGCGGGACGACCGTCGTCTCGACGCCGTACAGGCGTGCATAGGTCGGATAGAAGCTGTACGTGATGTCGGGGAAGCGCAGTGGCCGGTCGTGCTTGAGCAACGCCTGGAATGCGTGCGCGAGCACTTCGTCGGAGCCGTTGCCGACGAACACCTGCTCGGGCTGGATGCGGTGATGGGCCGCGACCGTTTCGCGCAGCGCGCGTGCAACCGGGTCCGGATAGCGGCGCAGCGTGTCGCCGGTCGCGCCGAGTTCGCGCGCGATCGCCGCGACGACGCGCGGCGACGGCGGATAGGGATTTTCGTTGGTGTTCAGCTTGACCGGGTGTGCGAGTGCGGGCTGCTCGCCCGGCACGTAAGGCACGAGTTGCTGAACGACGTCGCTCCAGTAACGGCTCACCGCTTGGCTCCTGTCGGGCAAAGCGACCAGATTACCGCAAGTGTGCGCAGGATGGGGCGGACCGGGCCGCCCGGCGACGCCGGACGGCGCGACGGTCGTGGTGGAGCGCTGCGGTCAGTTGCGATGCAGCTGCATCGTCGCGCGGTCGAGTTCGCCCTTGACGACCATCGGCATCACGGCGAGCGCGCGTTCGATCGACGCGTCGATCACGTCCTGTTCCTCGCGGCGCGGCGGCTTCAGCACGAAGTTCGCGACATCGGGCTTCGCGCCGGCGCGGGCGCTTTCCGGAATCAGGTCGCGCGGATGGCCGATGCCGATTCGCAGCCGCCAGTACTGTTGCGACGACAGGTGTGCGGTGATGTCCTTCAGGCCGTTGTGGCCGCCACTGCCGCCGCCGAGCTTCAGCTTCACGGTGCCGGGCGGCAGGTCGAGCTCGTCGTGTGCGACGAGGATCTGGTCGGGCAGGATCTTGAAGAACTGCGCGAGCGCGACGACCGACTGGCCGGAGCGGTTCATGTAGGTTTGCGGCTCGAGCAGGTGGACTTCCTCACCGTGCAGGCGCGCTTTCGCGTAGAAGCCATGGAAGCGGCGTTCGTCGCGCAGCGTCGCGCCTGCTTCGCGGGCGAGCTGGTCGATCAGCCAGAAGCCGGCGTTGTGGCGCGTCGCGGTGTATTCCGCCCCGGGATTGCCGAGGCCGACGATCAATTTGATCATGACGTTTCGAAGGCGGCAGCCGCCGCCTGGGCGCAGAAAAAGAAAAACCCGCCGGGCAAGCCGCGGCGGGTTGCGTCGACCGTTTCGTGAAACGGATCGATGGGGCGCGTAGGCAGCCGCTTAGGCAGCCGGCGTTTCGCCTTCGGCTGCGTCCGACACGGCACCAGCCGGGACCGTCGCCGATGCGACAACCGGGTTTTCCGCGTCGACGTGCGCGACCAGCGCGACGCCCTTCGGCAGTGCGATGTCCTTCGCGTGCAGCGATTGACCGGCTTCGATCTTCGACAGGTCGACTTCGAGGAACTCCGGCAGGTCAGCCGGCAGGCACTCGATTTCGATTTCCGTCGCGACGTGCGAAACGATCGCGCTCGACAGCTTCACGGCCGGGCTGATTTCAGCGTTCAGGAAGTGCAGCGGAGCCTTCGTGTGCAGCTTCTTCTTCGCGTCAACGCGCTGGAAGTCCACGTGCAGCACCAGTTGCTTGAACGGGTGGTATTGCACGTCGCGCAGCAGAACCTGTTGCGACTGGCCAGCCACTTCGAGGTCGAGGATCGACGAGTGGAAAGCTTCCTTCTTCAGGGCGTGCCACAGGGCGTTGTGATCGAGTTCGATCTTTTGCGGGGCTGCTTCGCCACCGTAAACGATACCCGTGGTCTTACCGGCGTTGCGCAGGCGGCGGCTCGCACCCGTACCTTGCTGTTGGCGCTCGAAAGCGACGACTTTCATATGATTCTCCAATGGCTGCCCGCGACCAGGCAGTAAAACGGGGCCGTCAAATGTCGGCCCCCGATGAAGCGGACGGGGTTTCGTCTATCCCGTCCGATTGTGCAAAAAGCGAAGCGTTGCCGCTTCGCTTTCTGCGCATGCTTTGTTCAGTCGATTCGCGATCAGGATTCCGCGAACAGCGACATCACCGAATCGCCGCGGCGGATCCGCGAGAACGTTTCGGCCAGCAGGCTCGCGCTCGTCAGTGCACGGATCTTCGAGCAGCCGAGCGATTCGGCGGACAGCGGGATCGTGTCGGTGACCACCAGCTCGTCGAGTGCCGATGCGGCGATCCGATCACCCGCGCCACCCGACAGCACTGGGTGCGTCGCGTAGGCGAAAACCTGTTTCGCGCCGCGCTCCTTCAGCACTTGCGCGGCCTTGCAGAGCGTGCCTGCCGTATCGACCATGTCGTCCATGATCACGCAGGTGCGGCCTTCGACTTCACCGATGATGTTCATCACTTCGGAGACGTTCGCCTTCGGGCGACGCTTGTCGATGATCGCGAGATCGCAGTTGAGCTGCTTCGCGAGTGCCCGGGCACGCACCACGCCGCCGACGTCCGGCGACACGACGAGCAGATCCGGGTAGTTCTGCTTGCGCAGGTCACCCAGCAGGATCGGCGTTGCGTAGATGTTGTCGACCGGGATGTCGAAGAAGCCTTGAATCTGGTCGGCGTGCAGATCCATCGTGATGATCCGCTCGACGCCGGCGATTTCCAGCATGTTCGCGACGACCTTCGCCGAGATCGCAACGCGCGCCGAACGCGGGCGGCGATCCTGACGGGCGTAGCCGAAGTAGGGGATGGCTGCAGTGATCCGGCCGGCGGATGCGCGCTTGAGCGCATCGACCATGATCATCAGTTCCATCAGGTTGTCGTTCGTCGGTGCGCACGTGGATTGCAGGACGAAGACGTCCTTGCCGCGCACGTTTTCCTGGATCTCGACCTGGATCTCGCCGTCGGAGAAACGGCTGACCATTGCTTTGCCGAGGGGGATACCAAGGATATTGACGACTTCCTGGGCGAGCGCGGGATTCGCGTTGCCAGTAAAGACCATCAGGCCATCATGGCTGTGGCTGCTCATCGTGCACCTGCTTCAGGCTTGGGCGGGAAATGCGGGAAAATTTTTGGCAGGGGAGGAAGGACTCGAACCCTCGCATGCCGGAATCAAAATCCGGTGCCTTGACCAACTTGGCGACTCCCCTACACTTAACTGACTGCTTCACCGAACTCGTGTAGGCCGTTCGGCAAAGTAAAACTTCATGACGCGAAAGCGAAGAGCGGATGCTCGTTCAGGCTCTCGGCAACTTCACCCTTCCAACTGGCGGGCAGCCTGGCTTTCGCCGCTTCTGCCTCGTGCTTGCTGTGAAACGCTGCAAACACGCTTGCTCCGGAGCCGGTCATCCTCGCGGGGGTCAAATCATACAACCTTTTAACCACCTGCGCAACTTCCGCGTACTTCCTTGTTACAACTTCCTGCATGTCGTTCCGGCCGAAGCTATCTGGCCATCCCGCATCGCTGGTTTGCTGTGCAAGAAAGTCAGCAATTGTGACGGGCTTCGTATCTCTTGTCAACAACTCATCTGAAAATATTTCAGCGGTCGGGACATGAACGCTTGGCGTCACAACCAAGAACCAGCGAGTCGGCAATTGTACCTCAGCTAATTCTTCTCCGATACCCTCTGCGAACGCATTTTTTCCAAAAATAAAAAACGGAACGTCTGCGCCGAGTTTGACCGCGAGTGACTGAAGCTCGGCGCGCGGCAGGTCGAGTCGCCACAGGCGGTTCAGTGCGAGCAGCGTCGTTGCGGCGTCGGAGCTGCCGCCGCCAAGGCCGGCCCCCATCGGCAGGCACTTGTCGATCTCGATGTCGACGCCGTGCGCGGTGCCCGTATGTGCTTTCAGCAGGTTGGCCGCGCGCACCACGAGGTCGCTTTCCTCGGGCACGCCGGGCACGTCGGTGACGCGCACGACGCGACCGTCGTCGCGCAGCGTGAAATGCAGCGTGTCGCCCCAGTTCAGCAACTGGAACACGCTCTGCAGATCGTGATAGCCGTTCGGGCGGCGGCCGGTGATGTGCAGGAACAGGTTGAGTTTCGCGGGCGCAAGGCAATTGCGCAGCGAGCGGGTCGAATCGGTCATGCGTATGTCTGGGCTGGGCCGGTGCTCACTGGTCGAGCACGAGCTTGATGTCGAGCGGCGGGGTCGCGCGCACGAGGTTGACGCGTTTGACGCCCGTGGCCGGGGCATCCGCGTAGGCGAGGTAGTCGATCGTCCAGCCGTCCTGGCGGATCTGCTTGACGCGCGTGCCGTCGGCCGGGTCGCGCACCGTCTCCGCAGGGGTCGCGGGCGCGGCCGTGGGCAGCAGCCAGTAGCGCAGGCCCGCGAGCGGCAGTTCGAAGCCGAGCGTTTTCTGCATCAGGTCGCCGACGTCCGGCGCATATTGCGTCGGACGGTTCGGCAATTCGAGCGATGCCGCCTGCGGCGTCGATTTCACGACCGCGAGCGTCTGGCCGAGCGGGCTGCGCAGCTCGAGCGACACGTCGTCGCCGTGCTCCTGCCAGTCGAAGTTGCCGTACACGTTCTGCTGCTTGCCGAGACGGTCGTCGTACTGCACCGCGAAGCGGCCATGGTAAGCGTGCGTTGCGGCGGTCTGCAGCGGCGCGCCCGTCGGCGCGCTGGCCGACGGCGGCGTGCTCGCGCAGCCGGCGAGCGCGAGCGCCGCGCCGGCTGCGGCCAGCGTGCGCTGCGCGCGGGAGGACAGGGAAAACGTCGGGAACATCTGCATCAGAGGCCGTTGATCTGGAGGCGCTTCAGCGTCTGCACGAGCGTTTCGTTGTCCGGCTCGAGCTTCTGCGCGTCACGCCACGCGGAACGCGCGTCGTCCTGCGCGCCGCTCTTCCACAGCACTTCGCCGAGATGCGCGCCGATTTCGGCGTTCGGCTGCAGTTCGTACGCGCGCCGCAGCACCTTCGCCGCGCCGGCCGTATCGCCCATCCGGTACTTCACCCAACCGAGACTGTCCATGATGTAGGCATCGTTCGGCGCGAGCGTCATTGCCTTGTCGATCAGCTTGCTGGCTTCGGGCAGCCGCTGGTTGCGGTCGGCGAGCGAATAGCCGAGCGCGTTGTACGCCTGCGGATTGTCGGGCTGCGTGCGGATCAGCTCGCGCAACTGCTTTTCCATCGTCGTGTAGTGGCCGGTTTTTTCGGCCGCCATCGCGTAGTCGTAGCGCAGGTCGGGATCGTCCGGGAAGTCCTGGACCGCCTGCCCGAGCCGGGCCTCGGCTTCCGGATAGCGCTTCGCGGTGAACAGGATCGACGCGTCGGTGCGAGCGACCACGGCGGCATCGCGCGGATCCGTGATCGGCAGGTTGTCGAGCACCTTGCGCGCCTCGTCGGTCTTGCCCTGTTTCTGCAGCAGTTGCGCGCGCGTGATCTGCGCGGGGAGATAGTGCTGGCTCGTCTGATCGACCTTGTCGAGCCATTGCGACGCCTGCGCGTCGTTGTTCTGGTCGATCGCGATCTGCGCGAGGTAGATGTAGCCCTGGCCGACGTCGAGGTTCGGCTGCTTGTCGCCGAGCTGCACGTACTGCTTCAGGTAGGCGGTGGCTTCGTCGAGCTTCTTCTGCTGGATCTTGATCAGCGCGAGCGCCATCAGCGGCGTCGGATCCTTCGAGTCGAGCTTGCGCATCGTCTCGAACTGCTTCTGCGCGTCGTCGAGGCGATCGTCGGCGAGATAGAGCTGCGACAGCGCGAGCCGCGCATCGCGCGACTTCGGATTCTGCTGAACATACTTCTCGAACGACGCGATGCCCGCCGCGCGTTCCGCAGGCCCCATCTGCGACAGCATCAGGGCCGCCGGCAGGTAGTCGGGGCGGATCTGCAGCGCCTGCTTCAGCGACTGCGCGGCGCCGTCCTTGTCGTCGACCGCAAGCTGCTGGCGCGCGATCGCGAGCTGAGCCTCGGGCCGGTTCAGGTCGTTCTTCAGCATGTCCTTCAGCACCGCGAGGCCGCCGACGCGGTCGGGGCCGCGCACGAGCAGCGCCTGCAGCGCGAGGATCGCCGGGCCGCGCGTCTCGCCGGTCGCCCGGGCCAGCTCGCGCGCGAGCATCGGCTGCGCGTCGGCCGGCTTGCCGGCGAGCACCAGCAGCGCGGCGTCGACTTGCGACGCCCGGTTCGATTCCGGTGCGTACTGGCGCCACAGGTTCGCGGCGGACAGCGCATCGGCCGGGCTCTGCGCACCGAGCGCGATCTCGGTCGCGCGCTGGGCCATGCGCGGATCGCGCGTGTCGCGGGCAAGCGCGAGGTAGGTCTGGTAGGCCGGCGCGGGCTGGTTGCGCTGGAGCGCGACCTCGGCGGCGAGCACCTGGTAGACGATCTGGCTCGTCAGCGGAACGCCGGGGAGATTCTTCTGCTCGTCCGGCATCACGTGCTCGAACGCGCCCTGCGGTTCCGCGTCGTCCGATGCCGGATCCTGCGCGTGAGCCGGGAAGGCGGTGAGGGTCCAGGCGGCGAACAGCGCGGCGCCGAGCGCACGGCGGACCGGGAAGGCACGCGCGCCGCGCACGGCGGCGGGGCGCTTCAGAAGCAGCTTCGAGGGCAGGGTCATGGAAATCCGTTCGATGTTTCAACCGATTGTAACGCGCTCGCTACAATACACGCACGATCGTGAATCCAGCCTCAGACCCGTAAAACATGCCAGAGTTGCCAGAAGTCGAAGTCACGCGCCGGGGCATCGAGCCCTTTGTCGCGGGCCGCCGCGTCGAGCGAGTCGACGTCCGTACCGAGATGTTGCGCTGGCCCGTGCCGGCAGGGCTCGCCGAGCAGTTGCGCGCGCGCGAGGTGCTCGCCGTCGAGCGTCGCGGCAAGTACCTGCTGTTCGAGGTCGACGCAGGCTGGTTCATCGTCCATCTCGGCATGACGGGCACGCTGCGCGTGCTGCCCGCCGACGGCGTGCCAGTCGCCGCCAGGCATGACCACATCGACTGGATCTTCGACGAATTCGTGCTGCGGTTCCGCGATCCGCGCCGTTTCGGCGCGGTGCTGTGGCACCCGCGCGAAGCAGGCGACGTGCATGCACATCCGCTGCTCGCGAGCCTCGGCGTCGAGCCGTTCTCGCCGGCGTTTACCGGCGCGCTGCTGCACGCGCGCACGCGCGGCCGCACCGTGTCGGTCAAGCAGGCGCTGCTGGCGGGCGACATGGTCGTCGGCGTCGGCAACATCTATGCGTCGGAGAGCCTGTTTCGCGCGGGCATCCGGCCGACGACGGCCGCCGGCAAGGTCTCGCTGCCGCGCTACGAGCGGCTGGCCGACGCGGTGCGCGCGACGCTCGCCGACGCGATCGAGCGTGGCGGGAGCACGTTGCGCGATTTCGTCGGCAGCAACGGCGAAAGCGGCTATTTCCAGCTCGACTGCTTCGTCTACGACCGTGCCGGCCAACCGTGCCGCGTATGCGGCACACCGATTCGCCAGATCGTTCAGGGCCAACGGTCGACTTATTTTTGCCCGACCTGCCAGCGTTGAAACCTCAGCGTTGAAACCTTTTTCCCCGATCAGATAACTTGAAGCCGCCCCGCATCGCCCCCGCTCCGTTCCCCGTCACGCCGCTGCATCGCACGTTCGCCACGCGCCTGGTCGCATGGCAGCGCGAGCATGGCCGCCACGACCTGCCGTGGCAGAACACGCGCGATCCGTACCGAATCTGGCTGTCGGAAATCATGCTGCAGCAGACGCAGGTATCGACCGTCATCCCGTATTACACGCGCTTTCTCGAACGCTACCCGGACGTCGCCGCGCTCGCGGCCGCGCCGACCGACGACGTGATGGCGCTGTGGGCGGGCCTCGGTTACTACTCGCGCGCGCGCAACCTGCACCGCTGCGCGCAGGCCGTCGTCGCCGAGCATGGCGGCGCGTTTCCGGCGACGCCCGACGCGTTGGCCGAACTGCCGGGCATCGGCCGTTCGACGGCCGCGGCGATCGCGTCGTTCGCGTATGGCGCGCGCGCGACGATCCTCGACGGCAACGTGAAGCGCGTGCTTGCCCGGGTTTTCGGCGTCGAGGGCTTTCCGGGCGAGAAGCGTGTCGAGAACGACATGTGGGCGCTCGCCGAATCGCTGTTGCCCGACGCCGCGAATGCGGCCGACGTGAGCGCGTACACGCAGGGGCTGATGGATCTCGGCGCGACACTGTGCGTGCGCGGCAAGCCCGATTGCGCGCGTTGCCCGTTCGCGGGCGATTGCGTTGCGCAATCGACGGGCCGCCAGCGCGAGCTGCCGGCCGCGCGGCCGAAGAAGGCGGTGCCGACACGCAAGACCTGGATGCTCGTGCTGCGCGACGGTGACGCCGTGCTGCTCGAGCGCCGGCCGCCGACCGGCATCTGGGGCGGGCTGTGGAGCCTGCCGCAAGCGGACGGCGACGCCGCGCTTGCGGAACTCGCGCGCGGCTTCGGCGGCGGCGGCACGGTGCCGCTCGCGTCGCTCACGCACACGTTTACGCATTTCCGGCTCGAGATCGAGCCTCGGCTGAGCGACATGGCCGACGGTGGCGGCCTGCTTTCGGGGGCGCGGGACGCGGATACCGCGTGGGTCCCGCTGAGCCGGCTCGATGCGTACGGCGTGCCGGCGCCCGTGCGCAAGCTGCTCGATGCGCTGAGCGGGCCGCTGCTGTAACGAACGGGAAGGGCGCGGTGCGGGCCGGGTTCGGGAACGCGCCGGGATGCCGCTGGCGGGAAAGGTCTTCCGGCGGGTGCGACGCGCGACGGAATCGGCCGCGGGAGTTACAGCCAGCCGTGCCGGTCGAGTACGTGGTGCACGGCATCGATGCGTGCGCCGACGTCCGGAAACTCCATCAGCTTCTGCCGCGCGCGTAGGTCGAGCGGCAGCAGTTCCGCGAGGCGGTTCGACACCCAGCTCGGATCGTCGAGGCGGAACGGTTCGCCGAACGGCATTTTCTCCGGATTGGACTTCTTCAGCGCGTCGATGATGCGCTCGAGCACCTCGGCGCACGAGCCGAATTGAGCGAGCGCCTGCTCGCCTTCGAGCGGGATGTCGTCGGGCAGCGGCTCCGCGATGCCGACCAGCAGCCCGTTGCCTTCGACGCGATACGACAGCAGTTCGAAACGCTGCGTGCCGACGGCCTGCAGATAAAGCATGCCGAATTCGCCGGTGTCGCACTCGGTGATGCGCGCCATGCAGCCGATGGTCTCGGGCACCGACACGGCGCCGTCCTGTGCGACTTCGGGCCCGCTCTTCAGCAGGCACACGCCGAACGGCGCGTTGTCGCGCAGGCACGCGCGGGACATGTCGAGATAACGCGCCTCGAACACCTTGAGCGGGAGCAGCCCCCCCGGAAACAGCACCGTGTGCAGCGGAAACAGCGGCAGGTCGATCAGGGTGGTCGATAGGGAGGACATGGCGCGCGGGCGTTGGGGCGTGCGTCGCTAGGGTCGGTCGACCTCGGAGACGAGCCGCGACGACGCGTCGACATCCACTGGCGCGTCACGATGCCGCACGATCACGTTCGCCTCGCGCGCAAGGCGCGCGGCAAGCGTTTCCGCGATGAACACCGAACGATGCTGCCCGCCCGTGCAGCCGATGGCGACGGTCAGGTAGCTGCGGTTGTCATCGCGGAAGTGCGGCAGCCATTTCATCAGGAACGCATGGATGTCGTCGATCATCTGGTGGACGATCGGCAGTGCGTCGAGAAAGGCGATGACCGGTTGGTCGAGCCCGGTGAGCGGGCGCA
Organism: Burkholderia reimsis; assembly: GCF_003294055.1. Classification (NCBI taxonomy): domain Bacteria; kingdom Pseudomonadati; phylum Pseudomonadota; class Betaproteobacteria; order Burkholderiales; family Burkholderiaceae; genus Burkholderia; species Burkholderia reimsis. Next base: position 24,819 of record NZ_QMFZ01000014.1, on the reverse strand, counting down.
ACTCGTGGTCGTAGTACGGGTTCGGCAGCGCGCGCACGTCGAACATCAGGTCGGCGTCGAGCGGCACGCCGCGCTTGAAACCGAACGATTCGAACATCACCATCAGGTCGTTGTTCTTCTGCTCGATGAAGCGCTTGACCCACGTACGCAGCGCGTTCGCGCGCAGCGTGCTCGTGTCGATCTGGTGGCCGAATTCGGCGAGCGGCGCGACGAGGTGGCGTTCGCGCTCGATCGCTTCCTCGAGCGACGACAGCAGGCCGACGTCCGCATCGTGCGACAGCGAGCCGGACAGCGGATGACGGCGGCGCGTTTCGGAGAAGCGCTGGATCAGCGACTGGGTGCTCGCGTTGAGGAACAGCACGCGGACGTCGTGCTCGCGCGACAGCTCGCGAATCAGGCCGGGCATTTCGTCGAGCGATGCGCTCGAGCGCGCGTCGATCGCGACCGCGAGCCGGTGCTGGCCATCCTCCGCGAGGTAGCGGGCAAGTTCGGGGAGCACGTGCGGCGGCAGGTTGTCGACGCAGTAATAGCCTGCGTCTTCGAGCGCGTTCAGCGCGACGGACTTGCCTGAGCCGGAGATGCCGGTGATGAGGACGATGCGCATGGGAAGCAGAGAATCCTGACGTTTCATCATAGCACCGGCTCGACGCGTCGGCGTTGCGTGGCCGGCGCGTGCGGGTTACACCAGTTTGCCGGGGAATTGACTGTCGGGATCTTGCATCGCGAGTCGTTGCCGATCCATGAAATCGCGCAACGTGTCGATTCCGCGCAACTGCAGGATCGTGTTCCGGACGGCTGCCTCGACGAGCACCGCGAGGTTGCGGCCGGCTGCAACCTGGATCGTGACCTTGCTGATCGGCAAACCGAGCACGTCGACGGTCTGGCTTTCGAGCGGCAGGCGCTGGAATTCGCCGTCGGGGCGCCGCACGAGCTGCACGATCAGCTTCAGCTTCATTTTCCGCCGCACGGCGGTTTCACCGAAGATCGTCTTGATGTCGAGCAGGCCGAGGCCGCGCACTTCGAGCAGGTTCTGCAGCAGCGGCGGGCAGCGCCCTTCGACGAAATCGGGGCCAAGTCGGACGAAATCGACCGCGTCGTCGGCGACGAGGCCGTGGCCGCGGCTGATCAGCTCGAGGCCGAGTTCGCTCTTGCCGAGGCCCGAATCGCCGGTCAGCAGCACGCCCATCCCGAGGATGTCGATGAACACGCCGTGCAGCGTCGCGCGCGGCGCGAGGATCCGCGACATGTAGAGCCGCAGGCTGTCGATCACCGCGGCGGCCGACATCGGCGTCGTGAACAGCGGGGTCGACGAGCGCGTACAGCGCAGCACGAGTTCGGGCGGGGCGGCGGCGCCGCCCGCGACGACGAGGAACGGCGGTTCGAGGGCGATCAGCTCGGCCATGTGGCGCGAGCGGTCTTCGTCGGTCTGCCGCTGGTAGTAGTCGATTTCGGCTTCGCCGAGCACCTGGATCCGGTTCGGGTGGATCAGGTTCAGGTGGCCGACGAGGTCGGCGCTCGAGGTTGCATTGCCGACGGTGTCGGCCGAAAAGCCGCGTTCCCAGCCTTCATGCCCCGTCAGCCAGCTCAGTTTCAGCGTGGCCGCGTTGTCGTCGAAGATGCTCTGGGCGTTGATGCTGGACGTATCCATGACTGCTCCGTCACTCCAATGGGCCGGTGCATGCGCGCGGCGACGGACGTCGCCATGCCGGGCCGGCGCCGGGCGGCCCTGGACGGCGGCATGTGCCGCCTCGTACGGGAAAATAATCCGCCCGGATCAACTCAAGGTTGCCACTGAGTGAGCAGGCGATGCAACTCGGCGATATCCGTTTCGTTGTGCAGACGCTCGCGCGCGTCGCGATCGGACAGCAGTTGCGCGATTTCCGACAGGATCTCGAGGTGTTGCTGGGTGGCTTGCTCGGGCACGAGCAGGAAGATCAGGAGGCCGACCGGCTGGCCGTCGGGGGCTTCGAACGGGATCGCATCGGCGAGCCGGACGAACGCGGCGAGCGGGTGCTTGAGACCCTTGATGCGCCCGTGCGGAATCGCGACGCCCTCGCCGAGCCCGGTCGAGCCGAGGCGCTCGCGCGCGAACAGGTTGTCCGTGACGGTGCTGCGGGCGATGCCGTTCTGATTCTCGAACATCAGCCCGGCTTGTTCGAACACGCGTTTCTTGCTGGTGACTGAGAGGTCGATGACGACGTTCTCTATGGGCAGGATTTTGGCTAGGCGATTCATGTTGGCAGGCGATTGGGCGGCCTGGGGTCTCCTTGCGGCGGCAGACTGATCATCCATGTTCGGCGATATCAAGGCGTTCTGCATCGGCAATCTGCAAGGCAGCTACCGCATCCAGCGCCCCCCCGGCGATAACCGGAACATTATAGAGCACAGCTGCGTGCGTGGCGCAGCGTGGACGGACCGGTTGCACCACCGCGCGGAGTCGCAAAAAAAACGCCCGGCGAGCCGGGCGACGTGTGTGTTGCGGTGAAGGTTACTGCGGCGGCAGTTCGATCTGGTCGATCGACGGTTGAAGCTTGATCGGGTCGTGCGCGTGCGTTTGCAGGCGCTCCATGTGCTTGACGACCTGACGGTCCAGCTTGTCGATCAGCAGGTCGATCGCCGCATACAGATTACCGTTCGCGCTTTCGACGAAGATGTCCTTGCCCTTCAGGTGCAGATTGATTTCCGCGCGCTGCTGCTTGTCCTTTTCCTTGTGATTGTCGACCGAGAGGATCACAGTGCCATCGATCACCTGATCGCTATGCCGTAGCACCCGGTCCAGCTTGGTGATCACGTATTCGCGAATTGCAGGCGTGACTTCGAGATGATGTCCACTGATCTTCAGGTTCATAGTGCTTCTCCAAGCGAGTGACCACCCGGCCGCATCGAGGCGGCGCTCCGGTCGACTTGCCCATGCCGCACGAGGCGGCGTATCGCGGACAGGTCGCCCGGCCTGTTCCCCGTGTGCGCGGTGGCCGGAACACGCCCGCCGCCGGGCAGGCAGCAGGCTTAAAGAGACTTGCGCAGATTCACTGCCGGGATCTTGAGGGCTTCGCGATACTTCGCAACCGTGCGGCGCGCGACCACGAACCCCTGTTCTGCCAGCAGCTCGGCAATGCGGCTGTCCGAAAGTGGCGATTTTGGGTCTTCAGCTCCTATCAGTTGCTTGATGAGGGCTCGGATGGCGGTCGACGAGGCGGCGCCACCGGTGTCGGTCGAGACGTGAGATCCGAAGAAGTACTTAAATTCAAGCGTCCCGAACGGGGTCAGCATGTACTTCCCGGTTGTCACACGGCTGACAGTCGACTCGTGTAGGCCCAGCGTATCAGCTATTTCCCGCAAAACCAAGGGGCGCATGGCAATTTCACCGTGCGCAAAGAAGTTCTTTTGACGCTCGACAATCGCCTGCGCGACACGCAGGATCGTGTCGAATCGCTGCTGGATGTTCTTGATCAGCCAGCGTGCTTCCTGGAGCTGCTGCTTGAGCGATCCGGCGGACGGATCGCCGCGGCTGTTGCGCAGGATGTTCGCGTAGAGGTTGTTGATCCGCAGGCGCGGCACGACCTCCGGATTGAGCTCCGCGAGCCATCCCTGGCCGGCCTTCTTCACGATGATGTCGGGCACGACGTAGTCGGCCTCGGCCTTGCCGTATGCGGCGCCGGGGAACGGCTCCAGCGAGCGGATCAGCGTGTGCGCGTCGCGCAGCGCGTCGTCGCTCGCCTTCAGGTGCTTGCGCAGCCGCGTGAAGTCGCGGGCGGCGAGCAGTTCGAGATGCTGCGACACGATCTCGAGTGCGAGCGTGCGTGTCGGGGACGGATCGAGGCGCAGCAACTGCAGCTTCAGGCATTCGGATGCCGAGCGGGCGCCGACCCCGGCCGGGTCGAAGCTGTGCAGCAGCGCGAGCGCCGCGTTCAGTTCGTCGCAGTCGATTTCCAGCTCGGGCGGCAGGTCGGCGAGCACTTCGTCGAGCGTGGCGGTCAGGTAGCCGTCGTCGTCGAGCGATTCGATCAGGAACATCACGAGCGCGCGATCGCGCGGGCTGGCCTGCGTGACGCGCAATTGCGCGGACAGGTGGTCGCGCAGCGACGTCGCCGCTTCCTGCACCTGCAGCGGCGGGAGGTCGTCGTCGTCGGACGCGCCGCTCGCGCGGCCGAATTCGTCGAGGTTCCACTGCGGGCCGTCGTTGCCGTCGCCGGACGCGTAACCGTCGTATTCGTCCGCGCCGGCCGGTTCGTCGCGCTCGGCGCGCTCGCTCGACGAACTGCTACTGTTTGTCGCAGCGGGCTCGGTGTTCTGGGCGGGGGGCGTCTGCGCGATCAACGATCCGTCCGCTGCGACACGCAGCGGGCTCGCGATCCATTCATCGTCGTTCTCGAGCAGCGGGTTCTGCGCGACGGCCATCGCGACTTCCTGCTGCAATTCGAGCGTCGACAACTGCAGAAGCCGGATCGACTGCTGTAGCTGGGGCGTCAGCGCCAGATGTTGCGACAGGCGGAGTTGAAGGCTGGCTTTCATGGCAAGGAGGGAGTCATACCGGCAGTTTGCCACGACCCAGGCGCGTTGAGCCATCCGCGATTACGCGCGGCGCGCCGCCCGGCCGCGGGCACGGCCGCGGGCGTGGTTGCAGAGCAGGGCGCGGCCCCGCGCGGCGATGCCGGGCGGGGTGCAGCCAGCCACGAAGGGGAGTTACATCCGGAAGTGTTCGCCGAGGTACACGCGGCGCACGCTTTCGTTTTCGATGATTTCGCTCGGCGCACCGGCGGCGAGCACCGAACCGTCGCTGATGATGTATGCGTGGTCGCAGATGCCGAGCGTTTCGCGGACGTTGTGATCGGTAATCAGCACGCCGATGTTGCGCTGCTTCAGGAACTTGACGATCTTCTGGATCTCGAGCACCGCGATCGGGTCGACGCCGGCGAACGGTTCGTCGAGCAGGATGAAGTTCGGGTTGGTCGCGAGCGCGCGCGCGATTTCGACCCGGCGCCGCTCGCCGCCCGACAGCGACAGCGCTGGGTTCTCGCGCAGGTGGCCGATCTGCAGCTCGTCGAGCAGCGCTTCGGTGCGCGACGCGATCGCGTCCTTCGACAGCCGCTTGCCGTCTTCGCCGTGCTGCAACTCGAGCACCGCGCGGATGTTTTCCTCGACGGTCAGCTTGCGGAACACCGACGCTTCCTGCGGCAGGTACGACAGGCCGAGCGATGCGCGCTTGTGGATCGGCAGCAGGCTGATCGAGCTGCCGTTCAGCGAGATCTCGCCCGCATCGAGCGGCACGAGGCCGACGATCATGTAGAACGACGTGGTCTTGCCGGCACCGTTCGGGCCGAGCAGGCCGACGACTTCGCCGCTCTTCACGTCGAGCGACACGTCCTTGACGACCGTGCGCGAGCCGTAGCGCTTCTTCAGGTTGCGGACCACGAGCGAACTCGTGGTGCCGGCCGGCTGGCGGTTCGGTAGTGCGTTCATTGGCCCGGCGCCCCCTGGATCGTGGTCGACGGCGACAGCTTCGCCGGCGCGCCGTTCAGCGGCGCGGGGCCGCCGTTCTTCGGCGACAGCATCGCGCGCACGCGGCCGTTCGGGTTGCCCGGCGCGGCGACGTCCTTGCCGCCCTTCGCGGTGTAGAAGTCGCGCTGGCCGTCGTACGTGATCACGCTGCCGTGCACGGTATCGGCGACGGTCGACGTGCCCTGCAGGCGGCGCACGGTCGCAGCGGTGGTCAGCGTGGTCAGGTCCTGCTTGCCGTCGTAGTCGATGCGCTCGGCGTCGCCGTCGATGTACTCGTCGAGGCCTTCGCGCTTCTGGCGGAACGTCGCGTGCTTCTTGCCGCTGCCGAACGAGGTGGCGTACTGATAGCCTTCCGGGTCCTGGCGCACTTCGACGCGATCGCCCTTGATGATGATCGTGCCCTTCGTGATCACGACGTTGCCGGTCGCGACCGTGACCTGCTTCAGGTCGTCATAGGTCAGGTTGTCGGCCTCGACGTTGATCGGCTTGTTCTGGTCGGCCTTCTCGGCATGGGCGAGCGGCGCCAGCCCGGCCAGCGGGAGCGCCACGAGCGCCGCGGCAAGCGCGGCGCGGACGGCGCGCGCAGCGCCGCCGGAATTCTGTCGAGGGAACGGTTCGTTCATGCAGTCACGTGAGGGATGCGTCACTTGGGTTGACCTTTCGAGCCGCCGGACGTGTCCGCCGCGGCGATCGTGCCGCGCACGTTGCCGTAAAGCTCGATGACCCGGGTGACGTTGTTGTACTTCATGCCGTCGGTCGCGTTGACGAGCGACAGGCCGCGCTGAAGTTTAACCGGCTTTTCGGTCTGGATCACATCGTCATTGACGAAGATCCGGAAATGCTGGGAATCGGCCTGCATCTGCGGATCGCCGCCGCCGGCCGCGCGCAGGATGCGCGCGTCGTCGTACAAGTCGACGATCGACACGTCGCCGTTGACGATGCCGCGCTTCGCGGTGGTCGTCACGACCGGCTTGCCGGGCTGGAACGCGCGCATCGCCGGATCGGTCAGGTCGCTGTTTTCGGTGTCTTCGTAGTGGATCAGCTTCGCGGCCGTGAGCCGGTACTGGGTCGAGCCGGACTGGTCGAGCTCGGTGACCGAGAAGTTGTCCGCGAAATAGTCGGGCGTATGGCGTTTCGGCTGCGCGGTGCCCTCGCCGGGCGGCGGCAGCGTGGCCTGCAGCAGCCACCACGTGATGCCCGCGAGCGCGGCGACCGCGACGAGCGGCAGCAGCTGGGTCCAGCGGAAATGCGTGTTCATCCGTCAGGCTCCGCAGGCGGCCGCGAGCAGCGCGTCGTAGCGGCGCTGCGCGCGCAGGATCGCATCGCAGACTTCGCGTACGGCGCCGTGGCCGCCGCGGGCCTCGGCCACCCAGTGCGCGCGGGCGATCACCTCGGGGTGCGCATTCGCGGGGGCGGTCGCGAAGCCGCAGCGCAGCATCACGGGCAGGTCGGGCCAGTCGTCGCCCATGTAGCCGCATTGGTCGGCGGCGAGGCCGAGCGATGCGATGAGATCGGCGAACACGGCAAGCTTGTTCTCGACGCCCTGGAACAGGTGCGCAATCTTCATTTCCTTCGCGCGTGCCGCGACGATTTCCGAGCGGCGGCCCGTGATGATCGCGGTTGCGATGCCGGCTTCGCCGAGCAGCTTCACGCCGTGGCCGTCGAGGGAATTGAACGACTTCATCGTGTCGCCGGCCGCCGTAAACAGCAGGCCGCCGTCGGTCAGCACGCCGTCGACGTCGAAAATCATCAGCTTCACGCGGCTCGCGCGTTCGGCCGCAGTCAGCGCTGCGCTCATCAGATCACCTTCTTCGAAAACAGGTCGTGCATGTTCAGCGCGCCGATCAGCACGCCGTCGGCATCGACCACCAGCATCTGGTTGATCCGGTGGCGCTCCATCAGTTCCACGGCCTCGACCGCCAGGTGATCCGGTGCGATCGTGCGCGGGTCGCGCGTCATCACGTCGGTGATCGACAACGTGCGGAAGTCGCCGTCGCGCGCGAGCACGCGGCGCAGGTCGCCGTCGGTGAAGATGCCGGCGACCTTGCCGTCAGCGTCGACCACGGCGGTCATGCCGAGGCGCTTCGCGGTGATCTGGAACAGCGCGTCCGACAGCGTCGCGTCGAGCCCGACGGACGGGACGTCGTCACCCGAGCGCATCACGTCGCGCACGTAGGTGAGCAGGCGCCGGCCGAGCGCGCCGCCCGGGTGCGAGCGCGCGAAATCTTCCGAACCGAAGCCGCGCGCGTCGAGCACCGCAACGGCGAGCGCGTCGCCGAGCGCGAGCGCGGCGGTCGTGCTCGCGGTGGGCGCGAGGTTCAGCGGGCAGGCCTCTTTCGAGACCGCGGCGTTCAGGTTCAAGTCGGCGAGCGTGCCGAGGCTCGATCCGGCGCGGCCCGTGATCGCGATCAGTTTCGCGCCGATCCGCTTCACGAGCGGCAGGATCGCGACGAGTTCTTCCGATTCGCCGGAATAGGAGATGCCGATGAAGACGTCGTCGGAGGTGACCATCCCGAGGTCGCCGTGGCTGGCCTCGGCGGGGTGGACGAAGAAGGCCGGCGTGCCGGTGCTGGCCAGCGTGGCCGCGATCTTGCGGGCGATATGCCCCGATTTGCCGATACCGGACACCACCACGCGGCCGCGGCAGCCGAGCAGCAGCGCGACGGCCTGGACGAAGCCGCCGTCGAGCTGGTCGCGCAGCGCGCGCACGGCGTCCGCCTCGATGTCGAGCACGTCGCGGGCGAGCGCGAGCGCCCGATCATCATTGATTTTCGCTATCATGCGCGGAGTATAGCAAAGGCGTTTGTTCGCCGCGCCGGGCCTTCGGACTCGTCCGATGTCGCCTGTCCACCGCCACCCTGCCGCGCCCGCTTTCCCGTGGCCCCGACGAACGAGGACGCTTTGCCCGTGATTTCCCCGCTCGAAATGACGCTCCTGCTGCTGCTGGCATCGGTGGTGGGCGTCGTCGTATTCCGTTCGCTGAACCTGCCGCCGATGCTCGGCTACCTGACCGTCGGCATCCTGGTCGGCCCGCACGCCTTCGGCATCGCGGCCGACCTCGAGCGCGCGGAGCATCTCGCGGAATTCGGCGTGGTGTTCCTGATGTTTTCGATCGGCCTCGAGTTCTCGCTGGCGAAGCTGAGGGCGATGCAGCGGCTCGTGTTCGGGCTCGGGCTGCTGCAGGTCGTCGCGACACTCGTGCTCGCGCTCGTGCTCGGCATGCTGTTCGAGCACTGGGTACACATCACGTGGCAGGGCAGCATCGCGCTCGGCGGCGCGCTCGCGATGTCGTCGACGGCGATCGTGTCGAAAATGCTCGCCGAGCGGCTCGAGATCGAGACCGAACACGGCCGCAACATCTTCGGCGTGCTGCTGTTCCAGGATCTCGCGGTGGTGCCGCTGCTGATCGTGATCGCCGCGTTCGGCGCCGAATCGTCGAAGGACCTCGCGCTCACGCTCGGCTTCGCGGCCGTCAAGATCGTGATCGCGCTGACGCTGCTGCTGGTCATCGGCCAGCGCTTCATGACGCGCTGGCTCAACGTCGTCGCGCGGCGCCGGTCGCAGGAGCTGTTCGTGCTGAACCTGCTGCTCGTCACGCTCGGCGCCGCGTTCATCACCGACCGCTTCGGCCTGTCGCTCGCGCTCGGCGCGTTCATCGCGGGGATGCTCATTTCCGAGACGCCGTTCCGCCATCAGGTGGAGGAGGACATCAAGCCGTTCCGCGACGTGCTGCTCGGCCTGTTCTTCGTGACGACGGGGATGCTGCTCGATCCGCGCGTGATCTGGGAGCACCCGTTCCTCGTGCTCGGTTTCTTCGTCGGGCAGATCCTGTTCAAGGGGACGATGATCGCCGGGCTCGCACGGCTGTTCGGCGCGACGCCGGGTGTCGCGATGCGCACCGGCATCGGGCTCGCGCAGGCCGGGGAATTCGGCTTCGTGCTGCTGAACCTGATCCTCGACCGGCATCTCGTCGATTCGACGCTGCTGCAGGCGATCCTCGCGTCGATGCTGCTGTCGATGCTCGCCGCGCCGTTCCTGATCCAGAACGCCGACCGGATCGTGATGCGGCTTTCGTCCACGGAATGGATGCAGCAGTCGCTGCAGATGACGCGGATCGCGACGCAAAGCCTCAAGCAGCGCGGCCACGTGATCATCTGCGGTTATGGCCGCGCGGGCCAGAACCTCGCGCGGATGCTCGAACAGGAAGGCATTTCGTACGTCGCGCTCGACCTCGACCCCGATCGTGTGAGCGCGGCCGCGGCGGCCGGCGAATCGGTCGTGTTCGGCGACGCGGCGCGCCGCGAGTCGCTGCTCGCGGCCGGTATCCATCGCGCGGCGGCGGTGGCGATCACCTATGCGAACACGCCGTCCGCGCTGCGCGTGCTTCACCACGTACACGAACTCGAGCCGACGCTGCCCGCGATCGTGCGCACCGTCGACGATGCCGATCTCGAGAAGCTGCTCGCGGCGGGTGCGACCGAGGTGATTCCGGAGATCGTCGAGGGCAGCCTGATGCTCGCGTCGCACACGCTGGTGCTGGTGGGCGTGCCGATGCGCAAGGTCGTGCGGCGCGTCGAGGAAATGCGCGACGAGCGCTACAGCCTGCTGCGCGGCTATTTCCGCGGCGCGGACGATGCGGACGACGACGACCACGAGCAGGTGCGGCTACAATCGGTGCCGGTCGATGCGCGCGCGGACGCGGTCGGGCGTTCGCTGGAAGAACTCGGGCTGTATGCACTCGGGCTCGAAGTCACGGCGATCCGCCGGCACGGCATCCGCGGCGTCGAACCCGATCCGCAGACCAAGCTGCGCGCGAGCGACATCGTCGTGCTGCGCGGGCTGCCCGAGGCACTCGCGCTCGCGGAGGAGCGGCTGTCGCGCCATCGGCGCGATCCGCCGGCCGCGGCAGCCTGAGCCGCGCATGGATTGATAATCTGACCCGTATTTATTCGAAACGGTGCCCGATCTTCGCGCACCGTTTTTTTCGGAGAGTTTCATGCCGCATTCGTCGTCGGGCGCACCGCTCGATCCGGTCGCCTTCATCCACAGCCAGATCCGCACGGTGCCCGACTGGCCGCAGCCGGGCGTGATGTTCCGCGACATCACGACGCTGCTGCAGAGCCCGAAGGCGCTGCGCATCCTCGTCGACCTGTTCGTCGAGCGCTATGTCGATGCGAAGCTCGACTACGTCGCGGGCCTCGATGCACGCGGCTTCATCATCGCGCCGATCGTCGCGTACGAATTGAGCGTGGGCTTCGTGCCGATCCGCAAGGTCGGCAAGCTGCCGTACAAGACCCGCTCGGAATCGTACGACCTCGAATACGGCAGCGCGACGGTCGAGATCCATGAAGACGCGTGCCGCCCCGGCGACCGCGTGATCATCATGGACGACCTGATCGCGACCGGCGGCACGATGATGGCGGGGCGCAACCTGCTGCAGCGGCTCGGCGCGGAGGTCGTCGAAGGCGCGGCGATCATCGACCTGCCCGATCTCGGCGGCTCGGCGCTGCTGCGCAACGCGGGATTGCCGGTTTATACCGTCACCGAATTCGCCGGCCACTGATCGCCGGCACGCCTGATTCCACGTTACACAGCGAGGTCTCGATGCCCAACTTCATGCTGTTTCTCGCCACGTCGATCGCGATTACGTTCGCGCCGGGTCCCGACAACCTGCAGGTGCTCGCACGCGGCATCTCGCAGGGCCGCGCGGCCGGTTTCGTCGCCGCGCTCGGCTTCACCGCCGGGATCCTGTTCCACACGACGCTCGCGGCGCTCGGCGTCGCGGCCGTGCTGCGTTCGTCGCCGGTCGCGTTCGAGATCCTGAAGCTCGCGGGCGCCGCGTACCTCGTGTGGATCGGCATCAAGGCGCTGCGCAGCCAGGGCCTCGCGAACGCGCACGAGCGCCCGCCGCAGCCGCTCGGCACGATCTTCCGGCAGAGCGTGATCGGCAACCTGATGAACCCGAAGGTCACGCTGTTCTTCGTCGTGTTCCTGCCGCAGTTCGTCGATCCGCACGGCGGGCAGGGCGTGACGCTGCAGATGTTCGAACTCGGCGCGCTGTTCATGCTGCAGACGGCCGTGGTTTTCTCGCTGTTCGGCGTCGGCGCGGGCATGATCGGCGCGTGGCTGAAGCGCCGCCCGAAGGCCGGCGTGTGGCTCGACCGGATCGCCGGCGCGACGTTCATCGCGATCGGCATCCGCGTGGCGCTGAAGGACTGACGACGATGACGTTTCCGTGCATTGCGGCCGCGCGCCGTTTCGACCCGGCCGCGCACCTGCGTTTCGAGATGGCCGGCCAGGCGGTCGGCTGGGTGCGCCGCCAGGATGTCGCGATGCTCGCCCGCTGGCCCGACGTGTTCGAGCTGACCGACGAGCGCGTCGTGCTGGCGGCGCGCTACGACTCGGTCGACGCACGCAGCATGGCGCTGGCGAGTGCCATCGGCGCGCTCGCGGCCGAAGGCGCGATTCCCGGCTGGCGCGACGAGATCTACGCGATCCGCAACCGCTTCGACGATCCGCCGCTCGCGTACATCGAGCGCGCCGCGTCGCGCTTCTTCGGCACGCAGACTTACGCGGTGCATCTGAACGGCATCGTAGAATATGCGGTTGCGCCGGGCGAGCCGTCCGCCGCGGCCGTCCCGCAGATGTGGCTCGGCCGTCGCAGCGAGACCAAGGCAACCGACCCCGGCATGCTCGACAACGTCGTCGCGGGCGGGATCGGCTGGGGCCTGGGCGTTCACGAGACGCTCGCGAAGGAATGCTGGGAAGAAGCCGGCATTCCGGCCGAGCTGGCCGCGCGCGCGATCGCGGGCCGCGCGGTGCAGGTGCTGTGCTCGCTGCCGGAAGGCACGCAGTCCGAACTGATCTTCGTGTACGACCTGCCGCTGCCGCGCGACTTCGCGCCGCGCAACCAGGACGGCGAAGTGGCCGAGCACCTGCTGGCCGGCGTGCCCGAGGTGATCGGCTGGCTGCGCGCCGGCCGCGCGACGATGGATGCGAGCCTCGCGACGCTCGACACGCTGCTGCGCCACCGCTGGATCCCGGCGGCCGATGCGGCCGGCATCGACGCCCTGTTTGCACCGGCCGCGTGACGCGTGCCGCGCACGCAGTCCGGCGGCGCGAACGGGCAATTTGACGAATACGGAAACGAAGGGAGTAGCGGTCATGCCGACCGATCACAGCTTTATCTTGAAACTGTCGTGCCCCGACCGGCACGGCATCGTCCATGCGGTCTCGGGCTTCCTGTTCGAGCGCAGCAACAACATCCTCGATTCGGCGCAGTTCGGCGACAGCCGCACCAGCGAATTCTTCATGCGCGTGCACTTCGAGCAGGACGGCGGCGGCGCGGATGCCGCGACGGCGCTCGACACGCTTCGCAAGGAATTCGCGCCGCTCGCCGAGCAGTTCTCGATGCGCTGGGAACTGCATGACGCGGCCGTGAAGCCGCGCGTCGTGATCATGGTGTCGAAGATCGGCCACTGCCTGAACGACCTGCTGTTCCGCTATCGCACCGGCCAGCTGCCGATCGAGATCCCGGCGATCGTGTCGAACCACAAGGAGTTCTACCAGCTTGCCGCGAGCTACAACATCCCGTTCCATCACTTTCCGCTGATCGGCGGCTCGTCCGATGCCGCGAAGGCCGCGCAGGAAGCGCGCGTGCTGGAAGTGATCGACGAGCACCAGGCCGATCTCGTCGTGCTCGCGCGCTACATGCAGATCCTGTCGCCGAACATGTGCGAACAGCTCGCCGGGCGCGCGATCAACATCCACCATTCGTTCCTGCCGAGCTTCAAGGGGGCGAAGCCTTATTACCAGGCGTTCGATCGCGGCGTGAAGCTGATCGGCGCGACCGCGCACTACGTGACGACCGATCTCGACGAAGGCCCGATCATCGAGCAGGAAGTCGAGCGCGTCGACCACAGCATGACGCCCGACCAGCTGACCGCGATCGGCCGCGACGTCGAGTGCGTGACGCTCGCGCGTGCGGTGAAGTGGCACGTCGAGCACCGGATCGTGCTGAACGGGACGAAGACGGTCGTGTTCCGCTGATTCGCCAGCGCAGGCCCGTTACAAACAAAAACGCCGCACCCGTTACGGGGTGCGGCGTTTTTTGTTGCCTGAGCGCGCCGGCTGCTTCAGATCAGCCGCAGCAGATACAACTCGCGCTTCAGGTACGCATAGAAGATCGGCGCGGCGATCACGCCGGGCAGCCCGAACGCGGCTTCCATGATCAGCATCGCGAGCAGCAGCTCCCACGCGCGCGACTCGATCTGGCCGCCGATGATCTTCGCGTTCAGGAAGTATTCGAGCTTGTGGATGACCACGAGGAACGCAAGCGACGCGATCGCGGTGCCCATGCTGACCGACAGCGACACGGCGACGATCAGCGTGTTCGAGATCAGGTTGCCGATCACGGGCAGCAGGCCGACGATGAACGTGACGAGCACGAGTGTTTTCGACAGCGGCAGCCGCTGGTGGAAGATCGGCAGCGCGACGAGCAGGTAGATGCCGGTGAACACCGCGTTGATCGCCGAGATCTTGATCTGCGCGAACACGATCCGGCGGAATGCGTCGGCGAAGCGCGACACGCGCGTGACGAGCGCCGTGGACAGCGGCCGGCGCACCTTGCCGTGCTCGACGCCGATCGCGATCATCGCGCCGATGATCATCCCGAACAGCACGTGGCCGAAGCCGCGCGCGACGCTCTTGCCGCTTTGCTGAAGCTGGTCCATGTGCGAGTGCATCAGCACGGCGGCCTTCGTCTTCATCTGCTCGACGTCGACGGGCAGCAGGTTCGCGATCCAGGCCGGCGTGCGCGCGCGGGTCTGCTCGACGATCTGCATCAGCTGGTCGAGCAGGCTCTGCAGGTTCGGCACCGTGCGTTCGAAGTGTTCGATGATGCCGATCGTCAGGCCCGTCAGCGCGCCGACGATCGCGATGGCCAGCAGCACGACGGCGACCCAGCGCGCGCGCATGCTCGTGGTGTGACGTTCGATCACGGGGGCGATCGTGTGGATCAGCTGATAGACGAGCAGGCCGGCCAGCAGCCCGCCGAGCAACTTGAGCTCGATCACGAGCCACATCGCGAGGATCGCAAACGCATAGCTGCCGATCTCGAGTGCCGACAGCTTCGGCAGGCTGAAATCGCTCGTCAGCCGCACGCTGCGCAGGTGCGGTTCGCGATTCTGCGTATCGCGAGACGAGTCTGGTTGCTTCTCCATCGTGGATTCCTGTCGTTCGTGTGTCATGCCGCGGAATGCGCGGCAGAGCCGTGTTCGCCCGGCGCTGCACCGGATTGGTGCGTACGGCGAACCTTACGACCGTAAAGTATAGCCGCCATTATGGGCCGCAACGGGGCCGTTTGGCGCATGGTGTAAACGCAGAAGGGAAAACGAGAGGAGGCCGGTTGCGCGGTGCGCGCAGGCGCGCGCGGCCGGGCGGCCGCGCGCGGGAGGGACAGGGCGGCGCAAAGCGTCAGCCCGCCGCGACCTTGCGGGTCGGGCGCTTGAGCAGCGGCGCGAGGTACTTGCCGGTAAAGCTCGCTTTCGTCTTCGCGACCTGCTCGGGCGTGCCCTGCGCGATGATCTGGCCGCCGCCGGCACCGCCTTCGGGGCCGAGGTCGATCACCCAGTCGGCCGTCTTGATCACGTCGAGGTTGTGCTCGATGATCACGACCGTGTTGCCCTGGTCGCGCAGCCGGTGGATCACTTCCAGCAGCAGCGCGATGTCGTGGAAGTGCAGGCCGGTGGTCGGCTCGTCGAGAATGTACAGCGTGCGGCCGGTGTCGCGCTTGGAGAGTTCGAGCGACAGCTTCACGCGCTGCGCCTCGCCGCCCGACAGCGTGGTGGCCGACTGGCCGAGGCGGATGTAGCCGAGGCCGACGTCGAGCAGCGTCTTCAGCTTGCGCGCAATGACCGGCACCGCGTTGAAGAACGCATACGCGTGCTCGACGGTCATGTCGAGCACTTCGCTGATGTTCTTGCCCTTGTACTGCACTTCGAGCGTCTCGCGGTTGTAGCGCTTGCCGTGGCACACGTCGCACGGCACGTAGACGTCCGGCAGGAAGTGCATCTCGACCTTCAGCACGCCGTCGCCCTGGCACGATTCGCAGCGGCCGCCCTTCACGTTGAACGAGAAGCGGCCCGGATCGTAGCCGCGTTCCTTCGAGGTCGGCACCCCCGAGAACAGCTCGCGGATCGGCGTGAACAGGCCCGTATAGGTGGCCGGGTTCGAGCGCGGCGTGCGGCCGATCGGCGACTGGTCGACGTTGATCACCTTGTCGAAGTGCTCGAGGCCCTCGATCGCCTCGTGCGGCGCCGGTTCGGCCGACGAGCCGTACAGGTGGCGCGCGACCGCGTGATACAGCGTGTCGTTGATCAGCGTCGACTTGCCGGAGCCCGACACGCCGGTGACGCAGGTCAGCAGGCCGACCGGCAGCTCGAGATCGACGTGCTTCAGGTTGTTGCCGTGCGCGTCGACGATGCGCAGCATCCGCTCGGGATCGGGCGCGAGCCGCTCGTCCGGGTACTCGATCGTGCGCTTGCCGACCAGGTACTGGCCGGTGAGCGACTGCGGGTTCGACTGCACCTGCTTCGGCGTGCCTTCGGCCACGATCACGCCGCCGTGCTCGCCGGCGCCCGGGCCCATGTCGACGACGTAGTCGGCCGTGCGGATCATGTCCTCGTCGTGCTCGACGACGATCACCGAGTTGCCGAGGTCGCGCAGGTGCTTGAGCGTCGCGATCAGGCGGTCGTTGTCGCGCTGGTGCAGGCCGATCGACGGCTCGTCGAGCACATACATCACGCCCGTCAGGCCCGAGCCGATCTGCGACGCGAGCCGGATGCGCTGTGCCTCGCCGCCCGACAGGGTCTCGGCGCTGCGCTCGAGCGACAGGTAGTCGAGGCCGACGTTGTTCAGGAACGTGAGGCGCGCGACGATTTCCTTGATCACCTTGTCGGCGATCTCGCGCTTCGCGCCTTCGAGCGTCAGGCCGTCGAAATAGCCGAGCGCGTCGCGCAGCGGCCAGCCGCTGATTTCATAGATGCCGCGCGCGTGGTCGCCGGTGCCGATGCGCACGTGGCGCGCTTCGCGGCGCAGGCGCGTGCCTTCGCACGACGGGCACGGCTGGTTGTTCTGGTACTTCGACAGTTCTTCGCGCACCGCGACCGAGTCGGTCTCGCGGTAGCGGCGCTCGAGGTTCGGGATGATCCCTTCGAACACGTGCTCGCGGATCGTCGTGCGGCCGCGCTCGTTGATGTACGAGAACGGGATCGTCTGCTTGCCCGAGCCGAACAGCAGCACCTTCCGGATCTTCTCCGGCAGGTCCTCGAACGCGGCGTCGATGTCGAACTCGTAGAACGCCGCGAGGCTCTGCAGCATCTGGAAGTAGAACTGGTTGCGGCGGTCCCAGCCTTTCACGGCACCGGCCGCGAGCGACAGCGACGGGTGCGCGACGACCCGCTTCGGGTCGAAGAACGTGATCTGGCCGAGGCCGTCGCATTCCGGGCACGCGCCCATCGGGTTGTTGAACGAGAACAGGCGCGGCTCGAGCTCCTGGAGCGAGTACGAGCAGATCGGGCACGCGAACTTCGAGCTGAACAGGTGCTCGTGGTCGGTATCCATTTCCAGCGCGATCGCACGGCCGTCGGCGAGGCGCAGCGCCGTCTCGAACGATTCGGCGAGGCGCTGCTTCATGTCCGGGCGCACCTTGAGACGATCGACGACGACGTCGATCGTGTGCTTGTCGTTCTTCTTCAGCTTCGGCAGCGACTCGACCTCGTAGATCTTCGCGACGCCTTCGTTCGCGGCGCCGCCGCCCGAGCGCACGCGAAAGCGCACGAACCCCTGCGCCTGCATGTCCTCGAACAGCTCCGCGTGCTCGCCCTTGCGGTTCGCGATGACGGGCGCGAGGATCATCAGCTTGGTGTCCTCGGGCAGCGCGAGCGCCGCGTCGACCATCTGCGACACGCTCTGCGCTTCCAGCGGGATGTCGTGATCGGGGCAGTACGGCGTACCGACACGTGCGTACAAAAGTCGCAGGTAGTCGTGGATTTCCGTGACCGTGCCGACGGTCGAACGCGGGTTGTGGGACGTCGCCTTCTGCTCGATCGAGATCGCGGGCGACAGACCCTCGATCAGGTCGACGTCGGGTTTCTCCATCAGCTGCAGGAACTGGCGGGCATACGCGGACAGGCTTTCGACGTAGCGGCGCTGGCCCTCGGCATAAAGGGTGTCGAACGCGAGCGACGACTTGCCCGACCCGGACAACCCGGTAATCACGATCAGCTTGTGGCGCGGCAGGTCGAGATTGACGTTTTTCAGGTTGTGGGTACGTGCCCCACGGATACGGATCTGTTCCATGAACCTGGCGAAAATGGAGGGAACCAAACCTGCTACTATAACGGCTTTTCGAGGCCGTCGTTTGGGGCCCCCGGCCTTGGCCGCAGGTGGCAGCAAGGCGGCGCCTGCGCCGGGAAAGCGGCCGCGCCGCGCGGTTCCGGGTGGCCCGCGGGCTGCCTGAATCCTGCCCCGACGTGTCGCCCGCCAAGCCTCCCGGGCCGCTGGTCCTGATCTTCCGCCGCCCGGTGTCGGGCGGTCATCCCGATCATTCGAAATTCATTCCCGATGTCCAATCCGTCTGCCACGTCTTCCCGCATGACTGCGCCCGAATTGCGCGCGACCACGTCGCTCGCGGCGATCTTCGCGCTGCGCATGCTCGGCCTGTTCATGATCATGCCGGTGTTCTCGGTCTACGCGAAAACCATCCCGGGCGGCGACAACGTGCTGCTCGTCGGCATCGCGCTCGGGGCCTACGGCGTCACGCAGTCGCTGTTCTACATCTTCTACGGCTGGGCGTCGGACAAGTTCGGCCGCAAGCCGGTGATCGCCACGGGCCTCGTGATCTTCGCGATCGGCAGCTTCGTCGCCGCGTTCGCGCACGACATCACGTGGATCATCGTCGGCCGCGTGATCCAGGGGATGGGCGCGGTTTCGTCCGCGGTGCTCGCGTTCATCGCCGACCTGACCTCCGAGCAGAACCGCACGAAGGCGATGGCGATGGTCGGCGGCTCGATCGGCGTGTCGTTCGCGGTCGCGATCGTCGGTGCGCCGATCGTGTTCCACTGGGTCGGGATGAGCGGGCTGTTCGCGATCGTCGGCGTGCTGTCGATCCTCGCGATCGGCGTCGTGCTGTGGATCGTGCCCGACGCGGCGAAGCCCGTGCACGTGCCCGCGCCGTTCGCCGAGGTGCTGCACAACGTCGAGCTGCTGCGCCTGAACTTCGGCGTGCTGGTGCTGCACGCGACGCAGACGGCGCTGTTCCTCGTCGTGCCGCGCCTGCTCGTCGACGGCGGCCTGCCGGTCGCCGCGCACTGGAAGGTCTACCTGCCGGTGATGGGGCTCGCGTTCGTGATGATGGTTCCGGCGATCATCGTCGCGGAAAAACGGGGCAAGATGAAGCCGGTGCTGCTCGGCGGCATTCTGGCTATCCTGATCGGTCAATTGCTGCTGGGCAGCGCGCCGCATACCATCCTGATTGTGGCGGCGGTCCTGTTCGTCTACTTCCTCGGTTTCAACATCCTGGAAGCGTCGCAGCCGTCGCTTGTGTCGAAGCTCGCGCCCGGTTCGCGCAAGGGCGCGGCCACGGGTGTCTACAACACCACGCAGTCGATCGGGCTCGCGCTCGGCGGCATCGTGGGCGGCTGGCTGCTGAAGCACGGGGGCGCCAACACGGTGTTCTACACGTGCTCGGGGCTCGTTGCCGCGTGGCTTATAATCGCGGCCAGCATGAAAGCGCCGCCGCGCAAGGCCTGAACTTACTTCGGGCAGGCACCGGCGGCGTTCGCCGGCTTGCCCGGCGGGCCGCACCGGCAGCGTGAGCGGGCGGCCCGGCATCGAATTTACTGGAGAAACACATGGCATCCGTCAACAAGGTCATCCTCGTCGGCAATCTCGGCGCCGATCCTGAAGTCCGTTACCTGCCGAGCGGCGACGCGGTTGCGAATATCCGTCTCGCGACGACCGACCGCTACAAGGACAAGGCCAGCGGCGATTTCAAGGAAATGACCGAGTGGCATCGCGTCGCGTTCTTCGGCCGTCTGGCGGAAATCGTCAGCGAATACCTGAAGAAGGGTTCGTCGGTCTATATCGAAGGCCGCATCCGCACGCGCAAGTGGCAGGGCCAGGACGGCCAGGATCGTTACTCGACCGAAATCGTCGCCGACCAGATGCAGATGCTCGGCGGCCGCGGCGGTGCGGGCGGCGGCGGTGGCGGTGGTGACGAAGGCGGTTACGGCGGCGGCTACGGTGGTGGCGGCGGCGGTGGTCGCGGCGAACAGATGGAACGCGGCGGTGGCGGCGGCGGTCGTGCCGGCGGCGCGGCGCGTGGCGGTGCTGGCGGCGGCGCGCAAAGCCGTCCGAGCGCACCGGCAGGCGGCGGCTTCGACGAGATGGACGACGATATCCCGTTCTGATTTCCCGTATCCGAGAAATGTAAAGATCAACCCCGCCCTCTGGTGGGGTTTTTCTTTTTGTATTCGCGATTCCGCGAATTTTCCTTCCCCGCAAGACGGAAGCCGAGACCCGGCCGGCAGGAACCAGGGGGGCTACGAACCCCCGAACCCGACAGCTGGCTCGATTTTTGAGCCTGCATCGTGAGCGGTGCGGTTCAGCGATTTCGTTGTGGATTTCTTCATTCCCGTGAGAAATTCCATATTTATCGAGACAGCTCCCGCGGATAGAGTGCGTTGTCGGCGCGAATGTGATCGCAGATGCAGCCGGCCCAAGTCAACTTTTATCAGGATACCGAATCGATGCATGAGCTCAAACGAAGCGACCTGAAACAGGTCAGTGGCGCTTTTTCGTGTCAACTTAATCCGGCTCCCATCAACTGGGCGGCGGTTGGTGGGGCAGCCCTGGTGGGCGCCGCCCGTGGCCCGCAAGCAGCACTTCTGAGTGGCGCGGGCGCGTTCCTCGGACAGGCCTGGATCTGCAAGTTCTGAATATCGACGGGCAGTTTTGCCTGTCCGTAGGGGGTGTGCGAGCATTTCGATGCTCGCACACCTGTCGTGTTCGATGTATTGAAATGTCGGGAGTCGTCATGCATTTTCGTGATTTGCGAAGCCCGGTCAGGAAGTTCTTGAGGTACGGCCTTTATCCCGAGCGATTCAGCAAGGAGTTCGGCGATGGATGGTTTGCCGTCTTGCTGGGTGCGTTCGGCAGAACGCTTCCGATGTCGGTCGGGGTGGCCGCGTTGAGCAGTGTCGTGGCGCCGGGCGTGCTCACGACGGGGCGTCTGGCATTGACGTCGGCAATCCTGTTCGGACACAGCGCCTACCTGGAGTGGCATTTGATTCGCCGGTCCCAACGCGAAGGGGACTAGGATGTGTTCACGCTAACGAAGGGCTTCGACGATCAAGGCGAAGTTGATAAAGGCAATGAACATCAGATCGAGTTTGTCGACGCGGGAAGATGCGACGAAAGCCCTTCAATCGACGGAACAGCCGCCCGACTTCGTTGCGACGTTTGTACAACTCCCGGTCCTACTCCCAAGGCTCAACGTGCGTGCCCAACGGAGGAACGACGGGGGTGAAGCCGAGATCGAGCGCGAGTTGTCGGGCTTCGTTGCCTTCGTACGCCTTGTCCATCAGCAGGTGCAGCGGCCGATTCGGCGCTTCCAGACGTTCGAGCAGTGCTCGTCCGTGCGGCGCGTCGCCGGCCGAGCGCCTGGTTCCTTTTCATTGATGTCCTTGTCCCTCGCAATCCAGACGAACCGTGGCTGACGAACTTCCCGACCTCATCGCTCCGCATCTCGACGTGTTGTTCTGCGGGATCAATCCCGGCCTGACCGCTGCGGCAACAGGTCATCACTTCGCCGGGAGAAGCAACCGCTTCTGGCGCGTGATCCATCTCGCAGGCTTCACGCCGGCGGAAATTTCGCCGCAGGACGATCGCGCGATACTCCGCCATGGCTGCGGCCTGACGGCGGTGGTGAAGCGGCCGACCGCAAGCGCCGATCAGCTTTCGCGCGCGGAATTCATGGCCGCGGCCGCGGGGTTCGAGCAAAAGGTGGCGCGTTATCGGCCGCGCTTCGTTGCCTTTCTCGGCAAGGCGGCGTACTCGGCGCTTTCCGGCCAGCGTGAGGTCGGGTGGGGATTGCAGCCGGCCCGCATGGAGGGGGCAAGTGTCTGGGTGCTGCCCAATCCCAGCGGGAGAAATCTCGCGTTCGGCCTCGACGATCTGGTCGACGCCTACCGTCAACTGCGTCTGCACGCGAAGGCCGGTTCCGGTCTTCAACCGGAGAGGCGGGATGCGGCGCGGTGAACCCGCGCCTGCGTGGCCGGGCGCCGTGCTGCCCCGCGCGTTCTTCGACCGCGTGGCCACCGACGTCGCGCCGCAACTGCTCAACAAGATCCTCGCGGCCGCGGACGGGCGGGCAGGGCGGATCGTCGAAGTGGAAGCCTATGCCGGCGCGATCGACCCGGCCGCGCATACCTATCGCGGCAAGACGCCGCGCAACGCGACGATGTTCGGGCCGCCGGGGCACCTGTACGTCTATTTCACCTACGGCATGCACTGGTGCTGCAACTGCGTGTGCGGCCCGGACGGCACGGGGACGGGCGTGCTGATCCGTGCGCTCGAGCCGCTGTACGGGATCGAACGGATGCGTGCGGCCCGGCCGCCGCAGACGCGCGATCGCGACCTGTGCCGGGGGCCGGGGCGGCTGACCCAGGCGATGGGCATCAGTGGTGCGCAGGATGGCGTCGATCTCGTCGCTGCGCGCGAAGGATTCGCGATCGTCGACGACGGTGCGGCGCCGCCCGCGAACCTGGCGGGCGGCCCGCGCATCGGCATTCGCGTCGGCATGGACTTCCCGTGGCGGTGGTGCGTGCCCGGCAGCCGGTACGTGTCGGGGGCGCTGCCGCGCGCTTGATGCGAGCCGTACACAAGTCGCACGCAATTCGACCTGCGTCACGCGGTCGCCATTATTGACCGGCTAAGCTGCTCTTTTCGACGTTCGATCGAGGGGGCACCATGCGGCGGGTCGTATTCAACCAGAAGGGCGGCGTGGGCAAGTCGACGATCGTCTGCAACCTGGCGGCGATCAGCGCGAGCGAAGGATCGCGCACGCTCGTCATCGACCTCGACGCACAGGCGAACTCCACGCGCTACCTGCTCGGCGACGCCGCGGCCGACGCGCAGCCGGGTGTCGCCGATTTCTTCGAAACCGCGTTGACCTTCAACTTCCGTCCGGTCGACGTCGCATCGTTCATCCATCCGACCCCGTTCGAAGGGCTCGACGTGATGCCCGCGCATCCGGATCTCGACACGCTGCACGGCAAGCTCGAATCGCGTTACAAGATCTACAAGCTGCGCGATGCGCTGAACGAGCTCGATGCCTACGACGCCGTGTACATCGACACGCCGCCCGCGCTGAATTTCTATACGCGCTCGGCGCTGATCGCGGTCGAGCGCTGCCTGATCCCGTTCGACTGCGACGATTTTTCACGTCGCGCGCTGTACACGCTGCTCGAGAATGTGAAGGAGATCCAGCAGGACCACAACGCGACGCTCGAGGTGGAAGGGATCGTGATCAACCAGTTCCAGCCGCGAGCGAGCCTGCCGCAGCGGCTCGTCGACGAACTCGTCGAAGAAGGGCTGCCGGTGCTCGCGTCGAAGCTGTCGGCCTCGGTGAAGATCCGGGAGTCGCATCAGCAGTCCAGGCCGGTGATCCATCTGGAGCCCGGGCACAAGCTCGCGCAGGAGTTCCTCGCGCTGCATCGCGAACTGGCCGGCTGATCATCCGCGCCTGCCGGACCCCGCACGCGGCCGCATCATGCGGCCGTTTTTTTATTGCGACCCGCAATTCGTCCGATCATTGATTTCGTCATTAATAATCCCGAAAACGATTTCATAATAAATCCGGAAAAAACGATTACATAAGCGACTGCTCCATTTTCAATGTGCGCCGGTTTTCTAATAAACGGAATAATGAATTGGTAAATGTTGCGCGACGTCATGATCGGCTATCCTGTAAAAAGGTAAAAATGCATTGCGGGACAGAGTGAAGCGCCGCCCCGTCTGCGATGTCGGCGCATCACGGGTTCCAGCGGTCGCTCGGGATTGGATTAGGGGTTTACACCTAGCATTAATGCCATTTAATTGACAATTAATCGATCTAGAATGGGCTCCTTCAACCTCCCGCACTCAAACAAGTGACGGGTTGTCAATAAGGAAGTCTGCTATCGAACCGGCTTCCGATTTTCCTTACGTCGTCTCTCGCATTGCCAACAGGAGCGTGCCCGATGTCCGTATTTGCCCCCGAAAAACTCAACGCCGATTATCAGTCCGGTATCGCCGCGTGGTTTGCGATCGTCCGTCCGGCTATCCAAGGTTTCGAGGCTGTCGTCGAACTCAACCTGCAAGCGGCCCGGACGGCGCTCGAGGAATATGAGGACAAGCTGAAGAACGCGTTCAACAGCAGCAATCCGGCCGCGGGCTTCGCGCAACAGATCGCCGTGCCGCAGGAAGCGGCCGGCAAGGCCGTGTCCTATGGCCGCCACCTGTTCGACATCGCGGTGTCGACGCAATCCGAATGGGCAAAGGTCGCGCAAGCCCAATACGAACAGAACGACAAGCGCCTGAAGGACGTGCTGGGCGAGCTGTCGAAGCACGCGCCGGCCGGCTCGGCGCCGGTGGTGGCCGCGCTGAACTCGGCGTTGTCCGCGGCGACCGCCGCGGCCGACTCCGTACGCGCAGCGACGGGGCAGGCGATCGAAGCCGCCCAGAGCGGCTTCGACGCGGTCAGCGAAACGGCAACGCGTGGTGCGAAGCAAACGGCCGCCGCCGCGCGCAAGGACGCCGCGGCCGCCCGCGAATCGGCTGCGTGATCGCGTAGCCGCGCAAGCATGTGTCGCGCACGGGCGCGACACGATTGATCGGCGCCGGATGGCGCCGGACGCCGCGTGTGCCGCGCGGTGTCCGGCTCGCATCCGGTCTGCCGCAACGCGCCGGTGACCCGGCGAGCCGTGCTGGTGTGCCACCCGTGCGAACGGGTGCGGTTCGCCGTACGGAGGCATGCGACCGCTACCGCGCCGGATGGCCCGGGGGCGCGTTCGCCGGCCGAGACCGGCTCGCACCGGCGTCGGAACGACGAACTGATTTCAATGCAGGAACTGGACATGACGGACGTAGTAATCGTATCGGCCGCGCGGACCGCGGTCGGCAAATTCGGCGGTTCGCTTGCGAAGATTGCGGCGCCCGAACTGGGCGCGACGGTGATCCGCGCGGTGCTGGAGCGCGCGGGCGTGAAGCCCGAGCAGG